>JALOOQ010000065.1 GCA_025454305.1 Cyanobium sp. Prado107 | reverse complement strand
CGTGTTCCTGGGTCTGTTCTGGATGTACAACTCCCTGTCGATCGTGATCTTCCACTTCTCCTGGAAGATGCAGAGCGACGTGTGGGGCACCGTCAACGCAGACGGCAGCGTTCAGCACATCACCAACGGCAACTTCGCCCAGAGCGCCATCACCATCAATGGCTGGCTGCGTGATTTCCTGTGGGCCCAGGCCGCACAGGTGATCAACAGCTACGGCTCCAGCAGCAGTGCCTACGGCCTGATGTTCCTGGGTGCCCACTTCATCTGGGCCTTCAGCCTGATGTTCCTGTTCAGCGGCCGCGGCTACTGGCAGGAGCTGATCGAGTCCATCGTCTGGGCTCACAACAAGCTGAAGGTGGCACCGGCCATCCAGCCCCGTGCGCTGTCCATCACCCAGGGCCGCGCCGTGGGTGTCGCTCACTACCTACTGGGCGGCATCGCGACCACCTGGTCGTTCTTCCTGGCCCGCATGATTGCGGTCGGCTGACCTTTCCTGACCTTTCCCAATGGCAACGAAATTTCCTTCGTTCAGCCAGGGTCTGGCACAGGACCCGACAACCCGCCGGATCTGGTACGGCATTGCCACGGCTCACGACTTCGAGAGCCACGACGGCATGACCGAGGAGCGGCTTTATCAAAAGCTGTTCTCCACCCACTTCGGACACCTGGCCGTCATCGGCCTCTGGGTTTCGGGCAACCTGTTCCATATCGCCTGGCAGGGCAACTTTGAGCAGTGGGTCACCGATCCTCTGCATGTCCGTCCCATCGCTCACGCGATCTGGGATCCTCACTTCGGTGAAGGAGCCATCACCGCCTTCACCCAGGCCGGTGCCTCCTCTCCGGTGAACATCGCTTACTCCGGCCTTTACCACTGGTGGTACACGATCGGGATGCGCACCAACGCTGAGCTGTATCAGGGCGCCATCTTCATGATGATCCTGTCGGCCTGGGCTCTGTTCGCCGGCTGGCTCCACCTTCAGCCCAAATTCCGGCCCTCCCTGGCCTGGTTCAAGAACGCTGAATCCCGTCTCAACCACCACCTGGCGGTTCTGTTCGGCTTCAGCTCCATCGCCTGGACCGGCCACCTGGTGCACGTGGCCATCCCTGAGTCCCGCGGTCAGCACGTGGGCTGGGACAACTTCCTTTCGGTGTTGCCCCACCCCGCCGGTCTGGCCCCGTTCTTCACCGGCAACTGGGGTGTCTACGCCCAGAACCCGGACACTCCCTACCAGGTGTTCAACACCGCGGAGGGTTCCGGCACCGCGATCCTCACCTTCCTGGGTGGCTTCCACCCCCAGACCGAGGCCCTCTGGCTCACGGACATCGCCCATCACCACCTGGCGATCGGCGTGATCTTCGTGATCGCCGGCCATATGTACCGCACCAACTTCGGGATCGGCCATTCGATCCGCGAGATCCTCGAGGCCCACAACCCCCCCAAGGGCACTCCCTTCGGCGGTGCCCTCGGTGCCGGTCACAAGGGGCTGTATGACACGGTCAACAACTCCCTGCACTTCCAGTTGGGTCTGGCCCTGGCCAGTCTTGGTGTGATCACGAGCCTCGTGGCGCAGCACATGTATGCGCTGCCGTCCTATGCGTTCATCGCCAGGGACTACACCACGCAGGCTGCCCTGTACACCCACCACCAGTACATCGCCATCTTCCTGATGTGCGGTGCCTTCGCCCACGGTGCGATCTTCTTCATCCGTGACTACGACCCCGAGGCCAACAAGAACAATGTTCTGGCCCGGATGCTCGAGCACAAGGAGGCGATCATCAGTCACCTGAGCTGGGTGTCCCTGTTCCTCGGCTTCCACACCCTCGGCCTCTACGTCCACAACGATGTGGTCGTGGCCTTCGGTACGCCCGAGAAGCAGATCCTGATCGAGCCTGTGTTCGCCCAGTTCGTTCAGGCCTCCTCCGGCAAGGCCCTCTACGGCATGGATGTTCTGCTCTCCAACCCCGAGAGCATCGCCGCCACCGCCTGGCCCAACTACGGCGCCGTCTGGCTGCCCGGTTGGCTGGAGAGCCTCAACTCCGGCACCAACTCCCTGTTCCTCCAGATCGGTCCCGGTGACTTCCTGGTGCACCACGCCATCGCGCTGGGTCTCCACACCACCACCCTGATCCTGGTGAAGGGCGCCCTGGATGCCCGGGGTTCGAAGCTGATGCCCGACAAGAAGGACTTCGGCTACTCCTTCCCCTGCGACGGCCCCGGCCGTGGCGGCACCTGCGACATCAGTGCCTGGGATGCCTTCTATCTGGCTGTCTTCTGGGCTCTGAACACCGTCGGTTGGGTGACCTTCTACTGGCACTGGAAGCACCTCGCCATCTGGCAGGGCAACGTGGCTCAGTTCAACGAATCCAGCACCTACCTCATGGGCTGGTTCCGCGACTACCTGTGGCTGAACAGCTCCCAGCTGATCAACGGTTACAACCCGGCCGGCACCAACAACCTGGCGGTCTGGGCCTGGATGTTCCTCTTCGGCCACCTGGTCTGGGCCACCGGCTTCATGTTCCTGATCTCCTGGCGGGGCTACTGGCAGGAACTGATCGAGACCATCGTCTGGGCACACCAGCGCACCCCGCTCGCCAATCTGGTGGGCTGGCGTGACAAGCCCGTCGCTCTCTCGATCGTTCAGGCCCGTGTGGTGGGTCTAGCTCACTTCACCGTGGGCTACTTCCTCACCTACGCAGCCTTCCTGATCGCCTCCACGTCTGGAAAGTTCGGCTGATCCCCATCCGGGATTCAGTCCTTTCTGCCACTACGACTCAACGACCTTGAACTGGACGGGTGTTCTCTTCGGAGTTCACCTGCCCTCCTCTCGAGGGACACATCACCCCGGCCAAGGCCGGGGTTTTTTGTGCCATGTCCCGTACCCAGGACTGGGTCGCTCACCGTTCTTGGGGTTCAGGGCTTCTGCTGCTCAGTGCGCCTGCTTTCGAGGTAGTTGCTGCGCACGTAGTCCCAGTCCTCACAGCGGAGTTCGTCCCCATCGGTGATGGCCCGCTCACCGTGCTGACACTCCACCATCGCCTGATGCCCCTGACGCATCAGTGCTTCGTTGGCCTGCAGGTTGCAACCCGTGAGTGCAAGGCCAGCCGCCAGCAAAACGGGGAGCTGAAGGGACCACAGGTCCGGACGCGGCGCCTGATGGATGAGTGGGTTTGTCATGGTCAACGAGACTGGAATGTCGGGCTCAATCGGAGCGATGGCATCAGCCATGAAAAAGGCCCCGCATTGCGGGGCCGTCTGGTGATGTGAAGTGGAGAAGGGACGCTGAAGAAGGGACTTCAGCTCGCGCCCCAGATGCCGCCCAGGTGGGCAAGAGGGCTGGTGAGGGCCATGCTCGAGAGGAACCAGGCGAACGCGGCACCACCGCAACCGCCCAGCCAGAAGCCACTGGCGAACTCGGCCCAGCCCGCCTTGGTGAACAGATCAGCCGGAGGGTTCTCGATCGTGGCGTCGGCCGGCTCCACATTGGGGCCCGTGCCCGCCGTGCCGTAGATCGAGAGGCAGACGGTGAGGATTGAGACCAGACCGATGGCAGCCAGCAGTCCGGCTGTGCTGGCGTACTCGGTGGCACGCAGGGGACCGGTCACGGCGAAGGGGCCGTAGAGCAGGTAGCCGTGGGCCATGCCCACTTCCAGCCCCCGGCGGTTCGGAGACAGGGATGGACGGTAGGCGGGCAGCGCATTCAGGAAAGCCTTGCTGAAGTAGCTGCTGTTGACGGGTGTGGCCAGATTGCCGACGCAGGGGTCGGCCACGGGGGTCACGGTCATGGAAGGTTCTGGATGGCTGAGCTGTGGAGTGCTGAGCTGGGCGGAGCTCAGCTGTGGCGATCGGCAGGGATCAGGTGCTCACAGGTCGTCACGAGGGCCCTGGAGCGCCCCGGCGATGTCATTCGGTGGCTTCGATCACGTTGAACAGCAGGGCCATGGCCACGGCTGGTCCGATGATTCCCACGAGGGGAACGAACACCGAAGGCAGCCAGGCGGCGGCGAAATCTCCAGTCATGACATGGGCCATAGTTACCGCCGGTACTGTAAAGATTGCTCTGAGAGGGGCTTCACAGCCCCGCCGCTGGCGACATAAAAGTTCAATCCATGAGCCCGACGTTCCTCGGCGGAGTCGCCGCCGCCCTCCTGCTGTTCGTCTACTGGTCGCTGCGCCGCCGTTCGCCGGTGCTGCTGCGCTCCACCGATGCCGCGGCCATCGCCGCTCTCAACCGGGCCCAGATCGCCCTGGTGCGCAGCGACACCGACCCAGTGAACGTCGACGGCGCCCCGACCTTGCCTGAGCTGCCTCTGGCCCTGGCTGCCACACCACCCGTCCGGCCTGCCGACGCCCGCCAGCGCGCCCAGCTCCTCGCCACGCTGCGGCGCCAGCTGGAGGCTGATGCACCGCAGCGTCTCGAGGCCATGCGCACAGCCAGTCAGTGGAGACACCCCGCAGCCCTGCCCGTCCTGCGCCGTGGACTGCGTGATGTGGACCCGGCCGTCGTGCAGGAAGCGGCAAGGGGGATGGAGCGTTTCCGCTGCTGTCCCCGCAGTCACGCCGGCACGTCCCGGACTCCGGTGCCACTGCCCCGCAACGTGTCGCGGATGCGGTAGATCGGCCGCCCCTGGCTTTCGTGATACGTGCGCATCTGCAACTCGGCCAGCAGGCCGAAGCAGAACAGCTGCACGCCGGTGAGAAAGCTGATCAGAGCCACCAGCAGCAGAGGCCGGTCCCCCAGCTCCATGCCCAGCAGGAGCTTCTCGGCCACCAACCAGAGGCTGATCAGCAGCCCCGCCCCCATCGCCACCAGACCGCCGAGCCCGAACACGTGCATCGGCCGGGTGAGGAAGCGCTTCATGAACCACACGGTGAGCAGGTCCATGAGCACCCGGAAGGTGCGGTCGATGCCGTACTTGCTCTGGCCGAAGCGACGGGCATGGTGGTTCACCTGCACTTCCGTGATCCGTGCTCCCTCGATCGCCGCCAGGGCCGGCAGGAAACGGTGAAGCTCGCCATAGAGGTTGAGGTCCTCGATCACTTCGCGCCGGTAGGCCTTCAGCGAACAGCCGTAGTCGTGCAGTCGCAGGCCCGTGACCCTGCCGATCAACCGGTTGGCCACCAGGCTGGGCAGCAGCCGGCTGAGGGAGGCGTCCTGGCGCCGGTGCCGCCAGCCGCTCACCAGGTCGTAGCCCTCCTGCAGGCGTTCCAGCAACAGCGGAATGTCGCCCGGATCGTTCTGGAGGTCGCCGTCGAGCGTGACGATCACCCGGCCGCAGCTGGCATCGAAACCGGCGGCCATCGCTGCGGTCTGGCCGTAGTTGCGGCGCAACAGCACCGCCACCAGTTCCGGCACCTCCGCCTGCAGGCGCTTCAGTTCCGCGGCGGTGCCATCCCTGGAGCCATCATCCACAAGCACCAGTTCGAAGTTCAGACCCAGGGGGCGCACCGCTGCCAGCACCTGGTGCACCAGCGGAGACAGGCTCTGTTCTTCGTTGTACAGAGGCACCACCACCGAGAGATCCATGGCTGCGGTGCGGCTGGAGGGAACTTACGCGGGCAGGGGGCTGCCGTCATGACAGCGCATCACCCGGCCGGCGCCGCGCAGCTCCCCGCGGTAGTGCCGGGCCACGGGATCGTCGTTGCGCGGATTCAGATCGTCGATGCCGATGCCGTTGCGGCCATGCTCATGACCGGAGCTGTGCAGGTAGCGCCCGCCTCCCAGATGCAGACCCACATGGGTGCAGCGCCGGGGCGTACCGAAGAAGATCAGATCTCCCGGCACCAGGAGATGGGTCTGGCCGGGGCGCACGGCCACGGGCTGGCAGAAGCGTTCCTGCAGGTAGGCATCGCGTGGCAGCCATACACCCGTGCTGGCGTAGGCGGCCTGCACCAGGCCGGAGCAGTCGAAGTCCGGGCCGGTGGTGCCGCCCCACAGGTAGGTGTTCGGCCGTGCCGCCGCCGCCAGGGCCCAGGCGAGCACCTCCTCGAGCAGGGCCTCGATGGCAGCCCGCTGCAGCAGCCGTGGCCTGGGTCTGGCGGCCGCCACGGCGACACCCATGAGCGCCTGCGGATCCACCCAGCCCGGGTAGCCATCGTCCAGCAGGCGCACCCGCAGGCGCCGTGTAGCCCCTCGCTCAGCGGCCCGGGTGGTGTGGGTTGAGCCGAGCACCTGCAGGTGCCGGCCCGCCGCAGCCTGGGTGGCCAGCCCTCCGCCCCTCGGCCCGGCATGCAGGTTCAACGCTCTCTGGAGCGCCCAGACGCTGCCCGGGCAGAGCAGTTCGCTGGCCACCGGAGTGCCGCTCGCGAGGCCAGGCAGGGAAGGAACGCTGGACAGGGGAGCCATGCCTAATGTCGCCGCAACAGATGCCGGAAGCGATGGCGTTCTACAGCCCCAGTCCGGCCATGGAGCAGATCCTGGCCGATCTGGTCCGGGCTCTGGAACTGGAGGGCCGGGCCGGCCTGGCCCAGCGGCTCTCGATCACGTGGGTGCGCTACCCCTCTGCGCTCACGGGCTCCGCCGGCGATCCCGGCAGCGATGCGGCCGTGGCGGCGGCACTGGGGGCCGCCTGGGGCGGGGGGCGCCAGCGTTACCCGGCCAGTGTGGTGAAGCTGGTGTATCTGATCGCCACCGAGGCCTGGCTGCACGACGATCTGCTGGAGGACCGCCCCGAGCTGCGGCGCGCCCTCGGGGCGATGATCCGCGACTCCAGCAACGACGCTACGGGCCTGGTGGTGGATCTGCTCACGGGCACCACCAGCGGTCCGCAGCTGCCCCCCGCCGCCATGGACTGCTGGGTGAGCCAGCGGCAGCTGGTGAACCAGTGGCTCTCCGGACTGGGCTGGCCCGAACTGGACGGTGTGAACGCCTGTCAGAAAACCTGGAGCGACGGGCCGTTCGGCCGTGAGAGCGAGTTCTACGGACCCGAACGCGACAATCGCAACCGTCTCAGCACCGATGCCACGGCCCGACTGCTGCAGGCCGTGATGGTTTCCGCCCTGGTGTCTCCGCCAGCCTGTGCCCGCATGCGGGGTCTGTTGGCGCGCAGCCTCGATCCGGCCCAGCGCGCGGCTGATCCGGAGAACCAGGTGGACGGCTTTCTGGGCGAGGGTCTGCCCCCCGCCGCCCGGCTCTGGAGCAAGGCGGGCTGGATGAGCCAGGCACGCAACGACGCCGCCTACGTGGAGGCCGACGGACATAGCCCATTCCTGCTGGTGGCGTTCGGCGAAGGGGAGGCCTGCGCCGCCGATGAATCCCTGCTGCCGGAGATCGCGCGCCAGATCAGCGCTGCCTGTCGGCTCGGGTGATGGTCAACGGAGAGGGAGGGATTCGAACCCTCGACAGAAGTTGCCTCCTGTAACTCCTTAGCAGGGAGCCGCTTTCAACCACTCAGCCACCTCTCCAGCGGCTTCAGGAGCTTACCTGAACACTCCGGTCCGTCCGGGTCTGGGTCGGCTTCCACCTCAGCCCCCGCCTCAGCCCCCCCGGAAGATGCGCTGCACGCGCCGGCCGTCGACCTTCACCAGCAGGTCGTAGGGGATGGTGCCGGCCTGGAGGGCCACCCCCTCCGGGCGCAGCACCTGGCCCTCGTGGGCCCCGAAGATCAGCACCTCATCGCCCACCGCCGCCTCCGGCAGCGGCTCCAGATCGATCGCCATCGAGTCCATCGACACCCGGCCCAGCACCGGCAGGCGCCGACCCTGCATCAACACCTCGCCACGGTTGCTGAACCGCCAGGGCACGCCGTCGTTGTAGCCGGCGGCCACGATGCCGATGCGCTGGTGTTCGGCGCTCACCTGGTAGGTGCCGTTGTAGCCGATGCGCTGGCCCTTGCTGCACTGGCGCACCTGCACCAGGCGACTGATGAAGGCCACCGCCAGCTCCAGCTCGATCGCACCGGCCACGGCCGGCGAGGGATGCAGGCCGAACAGTCCCAGGCCCAGCCGCACCATGTCGAAACGGGAAGCGGGAAAGCGCACGGCGCCGGCGGTGGCGGCCGCATGCACCAGCAGGGGCGTGCCCAGTTCCCGGCGCAGCTCGTCCACCACCGCGTCGAACCTCTGCAGCTGAGCGGTGGTGACGTCATCGGCGGCGGGATCATCGGCGCTGGCCAGATGCGTCATCACGCCGCTCACGGTCACGACCCCGGAATCGCGCAGCAGCCGGGCGGCGGCCAGGGCCTCCTCCGGGGCCACCCCGAGGCGGCCCATGCCCGTCTCGATCTCGAGGTGGACATCGAGGCGGGCGCCCATCGCCTGCAGCGTCGCCACCAGGGTGCGGGCGAAGGGCAGGGAATAGACCACCGGCGTCAGTCGCCAGCGCACCGCCTTGTCCACCTCATCGGTGTCCATCAGCATCACCAGCACCGGCCGGTGCACGCCGGCTCGGCGGATGGCGGCGCCCTCGTCGGCGGCGGAGACGCCGATCCAGTCGATGCCGCTGTCCTGCAGCGCCGTCGCCAGTCGCGGCAGCTCGGTGCCGTAGGCCCAGGCCTTGAGCACCGCCAGCATCGCCACCCCGGGGCCGCAGAGGCTGCGGAAGCGGGAGACGTTGTCGCGGATGGCGTCGAGATCCACCAGCAGGCGGCGCGGCGCCATCGATTCCCAGATCGCCCGGGCCGCGCTGCTCAGCTCCTGGCGGGCGGCACCCTTGAGCAGCACGGTGTCTCCGGGTTCGGCGAGCTGCCGGATCGTGTCGCGCAGGGCGGCGGTGTCGCTCAGTTCCCGGGCCGGCTGGCCTGGATGGCTCGCATTCCAGGCCGCGGCGGTGTGGGCACGGGCAGGGTGGGGCAGCAGCAGCAGCTCCGCGAAGCCCCGCTCGGCCGCCATCCGTCCGATCAGTTCGTGTTCCCGCTGTTCGCCAGAGCCCAGATCCGCCATGCCGCCGAACACGAACAGGCGCCGGCCTCCCTCCGGGGAGGAGGCCACCGTGGCCAGGGCGGTCTGCACCGAGAGCGGATCGTCGCTTGCCGTGTCGTTGACGATCGTGATGCCCTCCGGAGTCCGCCAGGTCTCCATGCGGGTGGGGCCGAACGTGTAGTCCTGCAGCACCGCCACCATCTCCTCGCCGGGAACCCCCAGCTGCTGGGCGGCGGTCATGGCGATGATCAGGTCCTCGATGAGGGGCTGGGAGCGGGTACGCACCGACACCTGGGCCTGGCTGCCGCCCAGATCGAGGTGCAGCAGCGTCCCGCTCCCCTGGGGGCTCTGGCCCAGCAGCCGCGGCGGCCCGGAGCCGGGGTGGATGCGGGGGCAGGGAAGCGGCAGGGCATTCACCAGCGGGTCGTCCGGGGCGATCACCCAGCCCAGCTCGTCCATGTCCTGGAACAGGCGCATCTTCTCGCGTGCCGTCACCTCGCGGCTGCCGAAGCTGCCCAGGTGGGCCAGACCCACGTTCACCAGCACGCCGTGGTCGGGCGCCAGGATCGCCGCCAGGCGCGCCATCTCGCCCGGTGCCGAGATTCCGGCCTCGAACACCCCCAGTTCGGTGCCGGGCGGAGCCGTGAGCACCGCCAGGGGAACGCCCACCTGGCTGTTCCAGCTGCCGGGGCTGGCGGCCACACGGAAGCGCCCGGCCAGCAGAGCGGTGAGGGCGGCCTTCACCACCGTCTTGCCGTTGCTGCCGGTGATCGCCACCACCCTGCGGATGTGGGTGCGGCGGTACCAGGCGGCGAGTCGCTGCAGGGCCAGCAGCGGATCGTCCACCAGCAGGCGGGCACAGCCCGGCCGCCCCGGGCCGGAGTCGGGGCAGCGGTCCCGCCGCAGCACCACCAGCGACGCCCCGGCGGCTTCGGCCGCCTCCACGAAGTCGTGGCCGTCGCAGTGCAGGCCCTCCAGGGCCACGAACAGATCGCCCGGCAGCACCCGGCGCGAGTCGATCGCCACCGCACGCAGGGGCTGCTCAGCCGGCACTCCCCGCAGCTCGCCATCCAGCAGGGCGACGAGCTCTCGTGGCGCGGGAAGGGTCATGGCGCAGGGCGTTCCGGCGGCATGCCCGGTCGTGGACGACACCGACCCCCGGCCTCGGCCTCGTTAGCATTCCGCCGAGTCCGGTTGTGGCGATGGGGCACGTTCTCGTCCTCAATGCCTCCTATGAACCCCTCAACGTCACCAGCTGGCGACGGGCCATGGTGATGCTGCTCAAGGGCAAGGCCGAGGGCCTCGAGCATGACCCGGGCCGGGTGATCCGCGAAGATCTCCTCCTGCCCACCGTGATCCGGCTGCGCCAGTTCGTGCGCGTGCCCTACAAGCCCCTGCCCCTCACCCGCCGCAACCTGTTCCAGCGTGATGGGCATCGCTGCCAGTACTGCGGCTACAGCGGCGACCGCCTGTCGATCGATCACATTCTGCCCCGTAGCCGTGGTGGCAGCGACAGCTGGGAGAACGTCACCACCGCCTGCCTGCCCTGCAACGTGCGCAAGGGCAGCCGCACCCCACGAGAAGCCGGGATGAACCTGGCGCGGCAGCCCCACAGGCCCCTGAGCGGTCCTGGCTTCGAGGCTGGTGCGCTCCGGGCTGCACAGGGAGTGGGCCAAGTATGTGATCGGGCTGGATGTGATCGATTGCGAGGACGCTGCCTCCGGCCGGCGGGCCGCCTAGACCGGCCAGATCAGCCGACATCACCGCTGGACAGCGTGGCCAGTTCCTCCAGGCGGCGGTTCTGGTCCGCGGCGACGCAGGCACCGATCAGATCTTCCAGCTGGCCGTTGAGAACGGGCTCGAGGGTGAAGTTGCGGCCCAGGCGGTGGTCGGTGACGCGATTGTCCTTGTAGTTGTAGGTGCGGATCTTCTCGCTGCGGTCACCGCTGCCCACCTGGGCGAGGCGGGCGGAGCGCTCCCGGTCCTGGGCTGCCGCCAGCTCGCGTTCGTAGAGCTTGGCGCGCAGGATCTCCATCGCCCGCTCGCGGTTCTGCAGCTGCGAGCGCTCCTGGGTGCAGAACACGCGGATCCCCGTGGGCTTGTGCAGCAGATCCACCGCCGTCTCCACCTTGTTCACGTTCTGGCCCCCGGCCCCACCCGAGCGGGCCGTGCTGATCTCCAGATCGCCCGGATCGATCTGCACCTCCACCGGATCGGCTTCCGGCATCACCGCCACCGTGGCGGTGGAGGTGTGCACCCGCCCCTGGGATTCGGTGGCCGGCACCCGCTGCACCCGATGCACGCCGGCCTCGAATTTGAGCTGGCTGTACACCCCCTCGCCCCGGATCGCCAGGATCAGCTCCTTGTAGCCGCCCAGTTCGGCCTCCGAGGCACTCACCGGCTCCACCTGCCAGCCGCTGTTCTGGGCGTGTCGCTCGTACATGCGCGCCAGATCACCGGCCCAGATGGCGGCCTCATCGCCGCCGGCGCCGGCGCGGATCTCCAGCATCACGCTGCGCTCATCGCGGGGATCGCGGGGAAGGAGGGCCAGGGTGAGGCGCTGGCGCAGTGCGCTGATCTCCTGATCCAGCCTTTCGAGTTCCTCGCTGGCGAGGCTGGCCATGGCCTCGTCGTTCAGGTGTTCACGGAGCAGGGTTCGGGCCTGCTGCTGCTCCTGCTCCAGACGCTGGAGCTGCTCCTGGTCGAGCACCAGCGGCTCCAGGCGGGCCCGTTCCCGGGCGATCCGCTGGAGCTGCAGAGGGTCTGCGGCCACATCGGGATCGGCGAGCTGCCGTTCCAGGGTGTGGAAGGTGCGGCGGGCCGTTTCCAGGCGCTCGTGCAGCAGGGAGGGATCCATCACAGGGGTGCGCACCGGCGACGGTGCCGGACGATGCTGGGTGCCCAGCGGCGGGAGTCGCGGACCGGACGCCCTGGCGTGGGGCCATGACGGTGGCCACGACGAAGGCCGGATGCCCATGGACATCCGGCCAGAGAAGGGGCTGTGGGTCGGCGGCCCGCTGGGACGCTTCCCGGCCCGGTTTCAGGAGTCGGCCTTGCTGGAGCTCCCCTCGGCCTGCTGGCCGGCGGCAGCGGCTCCACCCATGCCGTATTTGCGCATGAAGCGGTCCACGCGCCCTTCGGTGTCCAGGATCTTCTGGGTTCCGGTGTAGAAGGGGTGGTTGCCGCTCCACACATCGACGTGGATCTCGGGGTGGGTGGAGCCGGTGGTCATCACCACCTCTCCGTTGCAGATCACCTTGGCTTCCGGGTACCAGGTGGGATGGATGTCGGCCTTGGGCATGGTCAGCGCTTGGAGAACTGGGGGGCTTTGCGGGCTTTCTTGAGGCCGTACTTGCGGCGCTCCTTGGCACGAGGATCGCGGCTCAGATGACCTTCGGTCTTCAGCGGTCTGCGGTTTTCCGGAGAAAGGTCACACAGGGCGCGGGCTGCGCCCTGCTTGATGGCGTCCGCCTGACCCGTGAGGCCACCGCCGCGCACGTTCACCAGCAGGTCGTACTGGGCTTCGAGCCCCAGGGTCTGCAGTGGGGCCTTGACGGCAGCGAGGTAAACGGGGTTGTAGTTGAGGTAGTTGTCCCCGGGGCGGCCGTTGATGGTCACCGAACCGGTGCCGGGCACCACCCGGACGCGGGCGACGGCGGTCTTGCGGCGACCGGTACCCCAGTAGACGACTTTTGCGGAGCTCATTGGGCGGCGGTGGCGGGGTCGAGGGCGAGAACCTGGGGATTCTGGGCGGCGTGCGGGTGCTCGCTGCCCTTGTAGACCTTCAGCTTGCGGAACAGCTGGCGGCCGAGGGCGTTGTGGGGGAGCATGCCCTTGATGGCCTTCTCCACGATGCGCTCGGGGATCCGGGCCTGAAGGTGGGCGAAGGTCTCGGTCTTCATGCCACCGGGCCGTCCGGAATGGCGCCGATACAGCTTCTGGGTGGGCTTGTTGCCGCTCACCCGGATCTTGTCGGCGTTGATGACGATGACGAAATCACCGGTGTCGAGGTGAGGGGTGTAGCTGGGCTTGTTCTTGCCCCGCAGCACGGAGGCCACTTCGCTGGCCAGGCGGCCGAGAGTCTGATCCGCGGCGTCCACCAGATACCACTGGCGGTCGATCGAATCGGTGGATGGCAGGGGAGTCTTGTTCATAGCGCCTGGTCGGGCACCGGCAGGCCGTAGGGGGCAGGGCTGGCGGTTGAGGTGGCTGACGTGATGGCTGCGGCAGGCTGCTCTGGCAGCTGGCCGGGCCGTGACAGTCGGATCCGTCACTCAACCTACCGCTCGGCCGGGTGAAGGGCCTGCGGCTCGGCGGATCGGGCAGGGTCAGACTCTCTGTGGCTCCGGACGTCGCTCAGGTTCCCAGCAGGGTCAGGGTTTCCCGGATGACGGGAATTCCTGGCTGGGAAGCAGCTGGACGGCAATCGGGGAGGGAGCCGGGATTGGCTCCCCTTCCTTCTGCCTCGGCCTGAGTTGTCTCAGGTTGAGGTGATTCAGCCTCAGGGCTGGTCCGGTGGATCGGAGAGACCCAGCTGATACCGCGGTTGGCAATCGTACCAGGCAGGGGGAGGGAAAACCGCTTGCGGATAGCCGACGCGCAGCAGACACAGACCCTGGGGCGGGGCCGCCTCCTTCACCGCCGTCCGCTCTCCCCGGCGCCAGCGGCGTTCGAACTCCTCAGCGCTCATTCGCCCTTCTCCCACGGCCACCAGCTGCCCCATCACCAGCCGCACCATCCCGTACAGGAAACCGCTGGCCTGGAGTTCCGCGGTGATGAGATCCCCCTGCCGCTCCACCTGCACCTCCTGGAGGCAGGTGCGGCTGTGGCTGCGCCGGCTGCCGGCCAGCTGGAAGGCGGCGAAGTCGTGCTCGCCCAGCATCAGCTCGAGCATCCGGCGCATCGGCTCCTCGGCGATCGGCAGGCGGTAGCGATGCCAGCTCCAGGGCTGGAGGAAGAGGTTGGGTCTGCGGCCGTTGTAGATGGTGTAGCGATAACGGCGGTAGCAGGCCGAGAAGCAGGCGTGCCAGTCGGCTGGCACCTCAGCGGCGGCGCGAACCCGGATCGTGGACGGCAGCCTGCCATTGAGGGCCTTGGGCCAGCGCGCTGCCGGAATCGGCCCCGCGCAGTCGAAATGGACAACCTGGGCGGCGGCGTGGACCCCGCTGTCGGTGCGGCCGGCAGCGACGCATTGGCCAGAACCGCCTGGGTCGAGGGCTCGCAGGGCTTCCTCCAGAGTGGCCTGCACACTGGAGGCATTCCTCTGGCGCTGCCAGCCATGGAAGGCGCTGCCGTCGTACTGGAAGCAGAGGGCGATCCGCCGCAGCGGGCCTGATGCCTCAGCGGCTGAGGCGAACTGGCGGATTTCAGCAGTGCTCAGAGGTGGTCTCAGACCAGCTCGATGATCGCCATCTCGGCATTGTCCCCGCGGCGCGCCACCGTGCGGATGATCCGCGTATAGCCGCCGTTGCGATCGCCGTAACGCTCCTGGGCCTTGTCGAACAGGGCGTGCACGAGCTGCTTGTCGTAGATGTAGCCGATTGCCCTTCGGCGAGCGGCCAGGCTGCCGTCCTTGGCCAGGGTGATCATCCGTTCGGCTTCATCACGGAGGGCCTTGGCGCGAGCCTTGGTGGTGGTCACGCGCCCTTCGCGGATCAGCTGGGTGGTGAGTCCACGCAGCATGGCCTTGCGTTGGTCGGCGGGGCGTCCCAGCTGGGGGACTCGGCATTGGTGTCGCATGGTGCTTGGGTCCGTGGGTGGTCGAAGGCCGCCGATCAGGCGCTGGTGCGGCTCTGGGGCAGGGTGATGCCGATGCGCTCGAGCGCTTCGATCACCTCGTCGGCCGACTTGGAGCCGAAGTTCTTGATCTCCAGGAGATCCTCATAACTGAAGCCCATCAGGTCGCTCACCGAGTTGACCTGGGCCCGCTTGAGGCAGTTGTAGGCGCGCACGGAGAGGTTCAGCTCCTCCAGAGGAATCTGGGCCTCGGCGGAAGGCTCCGGTTCCTGGCCCGGCTCCTCGACCGCCGTGAGGCTCGCCAGGGGCTGGAACAGGGCGATCAGCTGATTGGCCGCCTGGGCCATGGCGTCGTCGGGGGTGATGCTGCCGTCGGTCTCGATCTCGAGCCGCAGCCGTTCCCGGGCCGAACCGCCTTCCCCCACAGCGGTCTCATCCACCGTGTAGTTCACCCGTTTGACGGGTTTGAACACGGCGTCGATCTGCAGCAGGTCGATGGCGCTGGTGTCCTCGGTGTGGCGGTCCACGGGCCTGTAGCCCACACCGCGCTCCACGTGTACCTCCATCTCCAGGCTGTGGCCATCGGCCACGGTGGCGATCAGTCGGGAGGGATCGATCACCTGCACCTGGGAGGAGAACTGCAGGTCGGCGGCGGTCACGGTCGCCGGGCCGTTCACCACGAGCCGTCCGATCTCCAGGTCCCGGCTGCGGCTGTTCACGGCGACCTGCTTGCAGTTCAGCAGCATGTCGAGCACGTCCTCGCGGACGCCCGGCACGGTGGCGTATTCATGGTTGACGCCCGCGATGCGCACAGCGGTGATGGCACTGCCCTCGAGGCCGCCGATGAGAACCCGGCGAAGGGCGTTGCCGAGGGTGGTCGCCTGACCGCGATCCAGGGGACCGATCAGGAACACCCCGGTCTGAGACCTGTCATCGGCGACCTGGTGCTCGACCCGGTCAATTTGGTAGTGCAGCACGGTCTGAAGGCTCTGAAGGTTGACGGGTTGCCCGCTCTCGGGGTTCGGGAGACTCAGACGCGACGGCGCTTGGGACGGCGGCAGCCGTTGTGCGGCAGCGGCGTTACGTCGCGGATCAGGGTGATTTCCAGGCCGGCCACCTGCAGGGCGCGAATGGCTGTCTCACGGCCGGAACCAGGGCCGCGCACGAGGACTTCGATCTGTCGCATCCCCTGGTCGAGGGCGCGGCGGGCGGCGGCCTCCGCGGCGGTCTGGGCGGCGAAGGGGGTGCCTTTGCGGGCCCCCTTGAAGCCACTGGCGCCGGCGGAACTCCAGGCGATCACCTCACCGGCGGTGTCGGTGATCGAGACGATCGTGTTGTTGAAGGTGCTCTGGATGTGGGCAACGCCATTGGGCACGTTGCGCTTGGCCTTCTTGGGGCCGGACTTCTGGGGAGGCTTGGCCATGGGGATGCGCCTGCGGGTGCAGGGAAGGTGATCGGAAACGGAAGCTGGGGTCCTGGTGACGGGTCGACGCGGGGGTGACCGTCGCGACGAGGCTGAGCCGGAGACCCGGCAGGACCCTGGGGCGTGCGGACGCCCGTGGCGGCAAGCGGACTGCCGTTACTTCTTCTTGCCCGCCACGGTCTTGCGGGCGCCGCGGCGGGTGCGGGCATTGGTGCGGGTGCGCTGACCGCGCACCGGGAGCCCCAGGCGGTGACGGCGACCACGCAGGCAGCCGATGTCCTGCAGACGCTTGAGGGCCATGCCCTCCTGGCGCCTGAGGTCACCTTCCAGGGTGTAGGCCTCCGCCGCGCCGCGCAGCTTCTGCACGTCGGCGTCATCGAGGTCCTTCACCCGGGTGTCAGGGTTCACCCCTGTCTTGGCGAGGATCTTCTGAGCACGGGTGAGACCGATGCCGTACACATAGGTGAGGGCGATCTCAACCCGCTTGTCGCGGGGGATGTCGACGCCGGCAATCCGAGCCACAGGAAAACGAGTGAGGGGCAAGAGGGACCCACCTGCCGGTGGGCGGAGTTGGGCCGCCCGCTGGCGGCCGGCGCGGGCGTCAGCCCTGGCGCTGCTTGTGCTTGGGGTTGGTGCAGATCACCATCACCCGTCCGTGCCGCCGAATCACGCGGCACTTGTCGCACATCTTCTTGACTGAGGCGCGCACCTTCATTGGGGGTGGGCTCTCCGAATTTGCAAACCGCCACCCTATCACAGGCGTCAACCTCGCTCCTGGCGGGACTCGGCTTCACGCGAGCATGGCGGCGATGTTGGCCGCCACCTCCTCCATCGTGCCGTCGGCTGCCACGCCCGCCAGCAGCCCCCGGTCCCGGTAGTAACGGATCAGGGGGGCGGTCTGCTCGCGGTACACCTCCAGGCGGTGGCGGATCACCGCTTCGTTGTCGTCGGTCCGGCCGCGGCTGAGCAGCCTCTGGATCAGCACGCCATCCTCGAGTTCCATCAGCACCACCAGCTCGATCGGCTGGCCCAGATCCTCCAGCAGTTCCGCCAGAGCCTCGGCCTGGGCCAGGTTGCGGGGAAAGCCGTCCAGCAGCCAGCCGCCGTCCTCGGGCTGCCCTTCCAGCCGGCTGCGCACGATCGCCAGCACCAGGGCATCGCTCACCAGCTCGCCCCTGGCCATCACCGCTTCGGCCTGCTTCCCCAGGTCCGAGCCGGCGGCCACTTCGGCCCGCAGCAGGTCGCCAGTGGAGAGGTGCAGCAGCCCGCGGTCTGCTGCCAGCCTCTGGGCCTGGGTGCCCTTGCCCGCGCCAGGGGGGCCGAGAAACAGAAGGCGTCGCTTCATCGCGTCAGGAAATCAGGGAGTGGAACGGTGGCACAGGAGGCTGGGTGGGGCGAGACGGGCTCACTGCCGCACCATGCCTTCGTAGCGCTGGGAGATCACGTAGGTCTGCACCTGTTTGGCGGTGTCGATGGCCACGCCCACGAGAATGAGCAGTGAGGTGGCGCCCAGCCCCTGGAAGGTGCGCACCTGGGTGGCCCCCTCCACCGCCGAGGGGATGATCGCCACGGCGCCCAGGAACAGGCCGCCCAGCAGGGTGAGCCGATTCTGGACGCCGCTCAGGTAGCTGGCGGTGGCCGATCCCGGCCTCACCCCCGGGATCGCCACGCCGCCGCGTTTGAGGTTGGTGGCGATGTCCGTGGGGTTGACCGTGAGAGACGCGTAGAAGAAGGCAAAACCGCAGATCAGGCCAAAGAACAGCAGGGCATAGAGCCAGGGGGTGCTGCTGTTGGGGTTGAGGTAGCCGGCCAGCTGGATCAGCCATGGCGCACCGGTGACGTTGGCGATGGTGAGCGGCAGGAACACCACAGCCGAGGCGAAGATGATCGGCATCACGCCGCCGGCGTTGAGCTTGAGGGGCAGGTAGCTCTGCCGCGCGGCCAGTACCCCGGCCCCGCCCACCTGGCGCTTGGCGCTGACGATCGGAATGCGCCGGTTGCCCTCCTGCACGAAGATGATGCCGATGATCGTGACCAGGAACACGAGCACCAGCACGACGATGCCGCCCACGGTGCTGCGGTCGCCGCTCTGGGCCAGTTCGATCGTGGAGCCCAGGGCTCTGGGCAGGGTGGCAACGATGTTCACGAAGATCACCAGGGAAGCCCCCTGGCCGATGCCGCGTTCGGTGATCACCTCGCTGATCCACATCACCACCATCGAGCCGGTGGCCAGAGCGAGGGCGGTCTGGAGCACGAACACGGGCTCCGACAGCCCCTGGGTGGCGTACTGCCGCAGGATCAGGGCGAACACGGTGCTCTGCAGGATGCCCCAGCCCAGCGCCACATAGCGGGTGATCTGGGCGATCTTGCGCCGCCCGGCCTCCCCCTCGTTCTTCTGCAGGTCCTCGAGCTGGGGCAGGGCCGCCGTGAGCAGCTGGATGATGATCGAGGCGTTGATGAACGGCAGGATCCCCAGGGCGAACACCCCCAGGGTCGAGAGGCCACCGCCGGTGAAGATGTCGAGGAAGCCGATCAGCTGGCCGCCGCGGGCCAGGAAGTCCTGAAAGGCCACGCGGTCGATGCCGGGCACCGGGATGTAGATGCCCAGCCGTACCAGCAGGAGCAACCCGAGGGTGGTGAGCACCCGGTCGCGCAGACCCTTGGACTGAATCAGCTGGCTGAGAATTTCGCCGGCGCTGGGATTGCGTCCCCGACTGACGAGCATGGTGGCTGGGGCGGTAGGGAGAAGGGGCGGCGCCGTGGGAGACGGGCGCCGGGGATGGCAGTCCACCCGGAGGTGGCCAGCAAAAAGCCGCCCGCCGGTGACAGGGCGGACGGCTGAGACCCTAGAGCGGCGGGGCGCCGGCGCCGCTCAGATCTCCTCGCAGGTGCCGCCTGCGGCTTCGATCTTCGCCCGGGCACTGGCCGTGAAGGCTGCGGCCTGCACCGTGAGCTTCACCTTGAGATCGCCGTTGCCGAGCACCTTGAGCGGGTGCTTGGGGCTGGTGACGATGCCGTCCTTGACGAGGCTGTCCAGGTTCACGGTGCTGCCGGCCTTGCAGTCGGCCAGCCGGGCCACGTTGATCACGGTGTACCGGCTGGGGTTCACCAGCTCGAAGTGCTTGAGCTTGGGGATGCGGCGGTACAGGGGCATCTGTCCGCCTTCGAAACCCGGGCGGGTGGGACGGCCGGATCGGGACTTCTGCCCCCGCATGCCGAACCCGCAGCTCGCTCCCTGGCCGGCGGCGATGCCGCGGCCCTTGCGCAGCTTGCGCCGGCGGGCACCTTTCTGGGGCTTGAGGGACTGAAGAGTGATGCTCATGGCGAGGCCTCAGGAATAGATCTGCTCAAGGGAGATGCCCCGCTCCTTGGCGGTCTCCTTGTGCGTCCGCAGGGCGGCCAGGGCGTCCATGGCCGCGCGGGCGTTGTTGAGGGGGGTCTTGGAACCGAGGCGCTTGGCCAGCACGTTCTTGATGCCGGCCAGTTCCAGCACGGTGCGGATCGAGCCGCCGGCGATCACGCCGGTGCCGGGAGCGGCGGGCCGGATCAGCACGCTGGCCGCACCGTCGCGGCCGTTGCTGAGGGTCGGGATCGAGCTGTGGCGGGTGAGGGGCACCTTGACCAGGTGCTTCTTGCCATCGGCCACGCCCTTGCGCACGGCGCCGATGACGTCGCCGGCCTTGCCGACGCCCACCCCCACCTGGCCCTTCTCGTTGCCCACGACGACGATGGCCCGGAAGCTCATCTTCTTGCCGCCTTTCACCGTCTTGGAGACACGGCGGATCTGCACCACGCGCTCCTGCCATTCGGAGTCGCGCTCCTGGCCGCGGCGGCCCTCCCGGCCGCGGCCGCCACGGCGCTCACCGCCCCGGCCCTCACTGCGGCCGCAGGGATCAGAACTGAAGGCCCGCTTCCCGGGCGGCATCAGCCAGGGCCTTGACCCGGCCGTGGTACAGGTTGCCGCCGCGATCGAAGACCACCTGGGAGATGCCCTTGGCGAGGGCGCGCTGGGCGACAAGCTGGCCCACCGCCACCGAAGCATCGCAGCTGGCGGAGGACTTCAGGTTGGTGCGCAGCTCCTTGTCGACGGTGGACGCCGCGCAGAGGGTGCTCTGGGCGTTGTCGTCGATCACCTGAGCGTAGATGTGGTTGTTGGAACGGAAGACCGCCAGGCGCGGCCGCTCGGACGTGCCGCTGAGGTTGCGGCGCAGCCGGCGGTGGCGTTTCTGGGTCTGCTGTTTGCGGGAGAGGGAAGACATGGGAATACAGGCTAGATGCGCTCAGACAGACCTCATTTTTTGCCGGTCTTGCCGGCTTTGCGCAGGATGCGCTCACCCTCGTACTTGATGCCCTTGCCCTTGTAGGGCTCGGGGGGGCGGATGGCGCGCACCTTGGCGGCCTCGTTGCCCACCAGCTCCTTGCTGGCGCCGGAGACCAGCACGGTGGTGTTGTTCTCGACAGCGAAGACAATGCCGTCGGGGGGCAGCAGTTCCACCGGATGGCTGTAGCCGGCGCTCACCACCAGCTTCTTGCCCTGCACCGCCGCGCGGTAGCCGACGCCGGTGATCTCCAGCTTGCGGGTGTAGCCCTGGCTGACGCCCTCCACCATGTTGGCCACCAGGGTGCGGCAGAGACCGTGGCGCTCGCGGGAGCGGCGGCTGTTCTCCGCCGGCGCCACCACGAGGGTGTCGCCCTCCTGGCTGATGGTCACCCCTTCTGGAAGGGTGCGGCTGAGTTCTCCCTTGGGCCCCTTCACAGTGACGTCGAGGCCGTTGAGGCTGACGCTCACCTTGTCGGGGACGGGGATGGGTGCTTTACCGATACGTGACATGGCTGGATCTCCCTGATCAGTAGACGTAGCAGAGCACTTCACCGCCCACGCCCTGCTTGCGGGCATCGCGGTCGCTCATCACACCCTTGGAGGTGGAGATGATCGCCACGCCGAGGCCCCCGAGCACTTTCGGCAGTTGACGGTTGTTCTTGTAGATGCGCAGGCCAGGCTTGCTGACACGCTGCACCGAGCGGATCGTGGGCTGGCGGTGCTTGCCGCTGTATTTGAGCTCCAGCACCAGCTGGCGCCGCACACCTTCGCCCTCCTCACTGATGCCGGCGATGAAGCCTTCCTGCTGCAGAACATCGGCGATGTTACGCAGCAGCCTTGAGGCAGGGATGCTGGTGGTTTCGTGACGCTTCTCACTCGCATTGCGGATGCGGGTGAGCATGTCGGAAATCGGGTCGTGGTTGGCCATGGTCAGGTCCGAAGAGGGCTCAGTTGCTGCGGAACGGCATTCCCATCTCGCGGAGGAGGGCCCGGCCCTCTTCGTCGTTACGGGCTGTGGTCACGATCGTGACGTCCATGCCACGGATCGAATCGATCTTGTCAAAGGAGATCTCAGGAAAGATGATCTGCTCGCGGATTCCCAGGGTGTAGTTGCCGCGTCCATCGAAGCTCTTGGGACTCACACCGCGGAAGTCGCGGATGCGGGGCAGAGCCAGGTGAATCAGCCGCTCCAGGAAGGCGTACATGCGCTCACCCCTCAGGGTGACGGCCACCCCGATCGGCATGCCCTGGCGGATCTTGAAACCGGCGATCGCCTTCTTGGCCCTGGTCACCACCACCTTCTGACCAGTGATGGTGGCGAGTTCCTCGATCGAGGCCTCCAGGGCCTTGGCGTTCTGCGCCGCTTCACCAAGGCCCCGGTTGACGGTGACTTTCACCACCTTGGGGACCTCGTGGACGTTGGAGAGATTCAGGTCCTTGAGGAGTTTGGGCTGAATCGTCTCCCGGTAGCGCTGTTTCAGGGACATGACTGGGGAGGGAGTGGATGCGCTTCTGGTCTGGGTCAGAAGGCGGAACGGGGGAGAGAGCTGGAGTGTCTGCTGTAGGGGATGGGCCGGTGGGGCCCGGGGGCCCTGGGGCGGATCCGGACTGGATCAATCGAGAAGTTCACCGGTCTTCTTGAGACGGCGCTTCTTGGTGCCGTCCTTGTCGACCACGATCTCGACCCGGCTCGCCACCTTCTTGCTGGTGGAGTAGAGCATCACGTTGGAGGCATGCAGGGAGGCTTCCTCTGTGACGATCCGACCGGTTTCGCCCTCCTGGGTGGGCTTCACGTGGCGGGTGCGCAGGTTGATCCCCTGCACCACCACCCGGTTTTCGTAGGGCAGGGTGCGCAGCACCTCGCCGGTCTTGCCTTTGTCCTTCCCGGCGATCACCTGAACGGTGTCACCCTTCTTGAGGCGCATCTTGGTGCGCACGGGGGTCTTGGCCCTGGGAGTTGCGGTAGCCATGTCAGATCACCTCCGGAGCGAGGGACACGATCTTGGTGAAGTTGCGCTCGCGCAGTTCCCGGGCCACAGGTCCGAAGACACGGGTGCCTTTGGGATTGTTCTCGTTGCCGAGAATCACCGCGGCGTTGTCGTCGAACCGGATCGCGTTCCCGGTCTCGCGGCGCAGGGTGGCTCTGGTGCGCACCACCACCGCTTTGACCACATCGGACTTCTTCACGCCCATGTTGGGCATGGCGTCCTTCACGGCGGCCACGATCACGTCACCCACATGGGCGTAGCGACGGTTGGTGCCGAGAACGCGGATGCACTGGATGCGCTTGGCGCCGCTGTTGTCGGCGACATTGAGGAAGGTTTCCTGCTGGATCATGGTGGGGTCCTCCTCAGTTGGCGTCGGTGGTGGTGATCACCTCGGCCACGGTCCAGCGCTTGGTGCGGCTGAGGGGGCGGGTTTCGGTGATGCGCACACGATCGCCGACCTTGCAGCCGTTGGTTTCGTCGTGGGCTTTGTAGCGTTTGGTGCGGCTGACCGTCTTCTTGTAGATGGGATGGGGGAAGCGGTTCTCAACCGCCACCACCACCGTTTTGTCCATCTTGTCGCTGACGACGGTGCCGACCCGTTCCTTGGTTGCCATGGGGAATCGAGGGGGAATCAGGAGGCGGCTTCGGTCGAGGCGGCAGCCGGGCTGCCGGAGCGCTGACGCTCATTGCGCACCGTCAGCAGGTGAGCCAGCTTGATGCGGGCTTCCTTGAAGCGGTGGGGGTTCTCCAGTCGGCGGGTGGCCTGCTGGAAGCGCAGATCGAACAGCGCACGCCGGGTGGCGCTGATCTGCTCGTCCAGCTCGCTTGCCGCGAGCTGGCGCACATCGGAGATGTCGGGGCGGGCCATGGTTCAGGACTCCACGGAAACGGCAGGCTCTGCAGCCTCGGACTCCTGGTCGGCCAGGGTCAGGAACTTGGTCTTCACGGGCAGCTTGTACTGCGCCAGCCGCATGGCTTCCTTGGCGATCTCGGGGGTGATGTCAGCACCACCCATCTCGAACAGGATGCGGCCAGGCTTGATCACGGCCACCCAGAATTCCGGGTTGCCCTTACCGGAACCCATCCGGGTTTCCGCCGGGCGCATGGTGACGGGCTTGTCCGGGAAGATCCGGATCCAGATCTTTCCGCCCCGTTTGACATAGCGGGTCATGGCCCGGCGGCTGGCCTCGATCTGGCGCGAGGTGATCCAGCCACACTCCTGGGCTTGCAGGGCAAACTCACCGAAGGCAATGGTGTTGCCCCGGGTGGCGATGCCGCGCATGCGGCCGCGCTGCTGTTTGCGGAATTTGACGCGTCTTGGACTCAGCATGGTTCAGGCCTCCTGATCACTCCTGGTTGGAGCGGTCTTCGAACTGTTGGGGCTGCCGGCTGGCCCGGCGGCGCGGGGCGGCACCCATGGGCACCTGGTCCGTCTGGCCGGGCAGCACCTCGCCCTTGAAGACCCACACCTTGATGCCCAGCACGCCGTAGGTGGTGCTGGCCACCCGGGTGGCGTAATCGATGTCCGCCCGCAGGGTGTGCAGGGGCACGCGCCCTTCCCGGGTCCATTCGGTGCGGGCGATCTCGGCGCCGTTGAGGCGTCCGCTCACCTGGATCTTGAGCCCCAGCACGCCGGCGCGTTGGGCTCGTTGCACGGCCATGCGGATCACGCGGCGGAAGGCCACGCGCTTCTCCAGCTGCTGGGCGATGTATTCGGCCAGCAGGTAGGCGTCGGCATCGACCCGCTCCACCTCCACCACGTTGATGCGCACCTGGCGATGGGCATCGCCCACGGTGCTCTGGATGCCGGCGCGCAGCTCCTCGATGCCGCTGCCCTGGCGACCGACCAGCACGCCGGGGCGGGCGGTCTTGAGCTCCACCTCCAGCTGGTCGGCCTTGCGGGCGATCAGCACGTCGGAGATGCCGGCCGAGCCGTACTTCTTGTGAATGAACCGGCGGATCCGATCGTCCTCCTGGAGGAGGGTGGGG
>JALOOQ010000205.1 GCA_025454305.1 Cyanobium sp. Prado107 | reverse complement strand
GTGGTGACCAGCGCCGTGGAGACGACCCTGGCCCGGGTCTACGACGTGGACCCCGACGAGCTGGCAGCCCTGCTCTACCCGGAGGAGTAGGCCGCCGTGAAGGGGTGGCTGCGGGCGGCGGCGCTGGCTCTGGGGCTGGCACCCCTGGTCGCGGGTTGCGGCCGCGCCCTGCCGCCGGGGGTGAGCCCTCGAGCCGGCACCACCCTGTACGTCGCCATCGGCGTCGGTGACGCCACCCGCATCGATTCAACGTTGCGCAGCGCCCTGCGCGAGCGGCTCGAGGCGCTGGAGAGGCTGTACGCAGACGTGCGCCCCGGCGTGAACCTGGAGTTGCTGATCTTCGAGGAGGAGCGGCTGCTGGCCGAGATGCGCCGCCGCACCCGCAGCGGACTGGCGCCGGATCTGGTCCTGGCGGAAGGCAGCGTCGCCGAGCAGCTCCACCAGGAAGGGCTCACCCGCTCCATTCCCTTCCCCAACCCCGCCAGTGATCAGCTGAGCCCCTCCCTGATCCCCTTTGCCCAGGTCGACGCGCGGCACCTGTTCGCCGTGCCCGTGGGCTACGAACCCCAGCTCGCCTGCTTCGACCGGCGGCGGATGCCCCAGCCCCCCGACACGCTGCAGGCCCTGCTGGAGGCCAGCAGCCGCGGCCAGACCTTCGGCTTCAAGCTCGACCTGGGCGACCTGGCCTGGACGCTGGGCAGTCTCGGCGCCCTGGAGAGCTTCACCGCCATCCGGGCCGGCAACCCCGCCACGGAGGAGCGCGTCAGCCGGATCCGCCAGTGGCTGCTGTGGCTGCAGACGGCGAACCTGCAGCAGCGGATCAGTCTGGTGGGGCCACGCGCAAACCTGAGCGATGGCCTGCTGGACGGCACGTTCGTCTGGATCACCTGCCGCAGCAGCGACCAGACCCATCTGCAGGCCCAGCTCGGCGACGATCTGGGCCTGGCGCCGCTGCCGGCGGGCGCCCGGGGACAGCCCAGCCCCATCTCGGTTCAGCTGATGTGGGCCTACGGACGGAACTCCAGCGCACGTCAGCGCCAGGCCGCCGAGCAGCTGGTGCGCTTTTCCCTCAACCCTCCCGTGCAGCGGATCATGACCCTGCGGGGCCGGACCCTCCTGCCGGTGAGCCGTGAAGCCCCCCTGCCGGTGGCCAGTTCCGCCCGCCTGGCAGCACTGGTCACCGCCGAGCGGCAGTCGGAGCAGGCCCGCTCCCAGATCTCCCGGCTGATGGTGCTGAGACACCGGGAGGACGACTTCAACCGCATCCTGATCGCCTTCCACTACGGCAACCTGGGTGTGGACGAGGCCACCGAAGCTCTGGTGCGCCTGCTTCAGAGCCCCTCCCCATGAGCGAGTTGCTGACCCAGATCGGGGGGTGGTTCGGGTATCTCGGTCGTCCCGGCGTGCTCGTGCAGCTGGGCGGCGTGGCGGCACTGATCACCGTCTCCCTGCTCGCCTCGCGTCTGCCCACGGCCCAGGCCGCGCGGCCGTGGTTCGGCCGGCTGGGGCTGCTGGCCCTGCTGGGGCTGTTCACGGCCGTGCTGGCGGCCTTCTCCATGCCCTATGGGCTGGTGGGCGTCACGGCCCTGCTGATCGGCGGATGGTTCGGCCTGGGGCTGCTGCGACACGGCCTGGGCCGGTGGCTGCCGGCGGCCGAGCTCCGCCAGCTCGACAGCGGCCTGCTGCGGCCGCTCTACCTGCTGTTCGCGCTGGTGATGCTGATCCGGGAGGTGGATGCCCCCGCCAGCCTGGCCGTGATCCCGATCGGCACCTGGTTCGGCTCCACCGTGACCGTCGGACAGGTGTTCCTCTCGCTGCTGGTGATCGTGCTGCTGTTCGTGGGCTCCAGGCCGCCCAGCCATGGCCTGGCCTGGATCCTGCAGCGGCTGCTGGGCGGCGGCGATTCGGGCCGCCGCGCCCTGGCCCTGCTGATCCAGTACTCGATCATCGCCACGGGCATCGTCTGGACGCTGGATCAGATCGGCTTCAACCGCACCGCCATCCTGGCCGTGGCCGGAGGGCTGTCGGTGGGGCTGGGCTTCGGCATCAAGGAGGTGTTCTCCAACTTCATCAGCGGCCTGTGGCTGCTGTTCGAGGGTTCGGTGCGGCCCGGCGACATCCTCTACATCGAGGGAGATCCGTGCGAGGTGCGCAGCCTCGGGCTGCGGGCCGCGGTGCTCTGGCGCGATCGCGACAATGCCGAGCTGGTGATCCCCAACCAGACGTTCTTCACCACCACCACCACCACCTACACCGGCACGGACCGGCTGCGGCGCACTCAGGTGCAGGTGGGGGCGGCCTACCACCATGACCCCGCCAGCGTGGTGGACCTTCTGGAAGACACGGCCCGCGGAGTGCCCGGGGTGCTGAGCGATCCGCCACCGCGAGGGCTGGTGCTGGGCTACGGGGATTCCGCGATCAACTACGAGCTGCGCTTCTGGATCGCCAACCCGATGCAGAACGTCTCCATCAGCAGTGCCGTGCGCAGAGCGGTCTGGCAGGCATTCCAGCGGCAGGGCATCGAAATCCCCTTCCCCCAGCACGTGCTGCACCGGGGGCGATCGCTGCCTCAGTGAATCCGGTTCCCCGTCTCACCCCGCCTCCATGTCCGCTACCCCCCCTGCCGAGTCAGCCAGCCGCCCGCCGGCGCACGCCACCCCCTGGGCGGCGCTGATCGCGGCCCAGGCCAGCGACGGCGAGCAGGGCCTGGAGGAGGCGGAGGTGCTGCTGCGCCAGCAGCGCTGGGGACCCAACAGCCTCGCGGAGCAGAAACAGAAGCCGGCCTGGCAGCGGTTCCTGGGCCAGTTTCACGATCCCCTGCTTTACACCCTGCTGGCGGTGGGCGCCGTGAAGCTGCTGCTGGGGCAGCCGGGCGAGGCCATCGTGATCTGGAGCGTCACGGTGATCAACGCCGTGATCGGCTACGTGCAGGAGAGCCGGGCGGAAACCGCCATCGCCGCCCTGGCCCGCTCGGTGCGCACGGACGTGGAGGTGGTGCGCGACGGCGTGCGCCGGCGGCTGGATTCCGAGCAACTGGTGCCGGGCGACCTGGTGGTGCTGGAGGCGGGCGACAAGGTGCCGGCGGATCTGCGCCTGCTGCACTGCCGCAACCTGCAGATCGATGAGTCGGCGCTCACCGGCGAGTCGCTGCCGGTGACCAAGGGCACCACGGCCGTGGAGGTGGCGGCCCCCCTGGCTGAGCGCATCGGCATGGCCTACGCCGGCAGCCTGGTGACGGCGGGCCAGGGGCGGGCCCTGGTGGTGGCCACCGGCAGCGACACCGAGGTGGGCCGGATCTCCGGGTCCCTCGCCCAGCAGGTGAATCTGAGCACGCCGCTGACGCACAAGTTCCGGGGCTGCTGGCGGGGCTCACCTTCCTGGTGGGCCTGGCCCGGGGCCGCGAGGCCAGCGAGATGTTCGACGGCGCCGTGGCCCTGGCCGTGGGGGCGATCCCCGAGGAACTGCCGGCGATCGTCACCGTCACCCTGGCCATCGGCGTGAACCGCATGGCCCACCGCAACGCCATCATCCGCAAGCTGCCGGCGGTGGAGACCCTGGGCAGCACCACGGTGATCTGCTCCGACAAGACCGGCACCTTCACCCAGAACCGCATGACGGTGCGGGAGATCCACGCCGGCGGCGAGGGGATGCGCCTCGACCGGCTCTGGCCCGAGGAAGGCGGCGACGATCCCCTGGCGCGCAACCTGGCCCTGCGGGAAACCCTGCTGGCCGGCGTGCTCTGCAACGACGCCCGCGCCAGCCAGAGCGAGGGGCTGGTGGGGGATCCCACCGAGACGGCGCTGCTGCATGTGGCCCAGACCCTGGGCCTGAACCGGCAGGAGGCCCTCGATCGCCACCCCCGCCGTGACGCCATCCCATTCGCGTCCGAACAGCAGTTCATGGCCACCCTGCACGGCAGCCGGCGCATCCTGATGAAGGGGTCGGTGGAGGCGGTGCTGCAGCGCTGCGCACGCCAGCTGCGGGCCGACGGCGCCAGCGAGACCCTCGACCGGGAGGCGATCGAGGCGGCGGTGACGGCCATGGCCCGGCAGGGCGAGCGGGTGCTGGCCTTCGCCATCGCCGAGGCCGAACCCGCCCAGGAGCGCCTCAGCGAGACCCAGGTGGAAGAGGGCCTCACCTTTCTCGGCCTGCAGGGCCTGCTGGATCCACCGCGGCCCGAGGCCGTGGCGGCGGTGGCGGCCTGTCAGCGGGCGGGCATCCAGGTGAAGATGGTCACCGGCGACCACCCGGATACGGCCCGCTCGATCGCCAGCCAGCTGAATCTGGGCTGCAACGGCGTGGTGCGCACCCGCACCGGTCAGTCCCTGGAGGAGAAGTCGCCCAGGCGGCTGCTGGCGATCGTGCGCGACACCGACGTCTTCGCCCGGGTGATGCCGGCCCAGAAGCTGGCCCTGGTGCGGGCCCTGCAGGAACTGGGGGAGGTGGTGGCGATGACCGGCGACGGCGTCAACGACGCTCCGGCCCTGCGCCAGGCCGACATCGGCATCGCCATGGGCAAGGGCGGCACCGAGGTGGCCCGCGAGGCGGCCGACATGCTGCTCACCGACGACAACTTCGCCACCATCGAGGCGGCGGTGGAGGAGGGGCGGGCGGTGTACCTCAACCTGCGCAAGGCCCTGGCCTTCGTGCTGCCGGTGAACTGCGGCGCCTCGATCACCATCCTGCTGGCGGCGGTGCTGGGACTGGACCTGCCGGTCACGGCCCTGCAGGTGCTGTGGCTGAACATGGTGTGCTCCCTCACCCTGTCGGTGCCGCTGGCCTTCGAGCCTCGGCCCCCGCGGCTGATGGAGCAGCCGCCGCGGCCTCCCGGCCAGCCCCTGCTCACCCGGGGCCTGGTGCAGAAGGTGCTGCTGGTGGCGGCCTTCTACTGGCTGTTCATCTTCGGCATGTTCCTCTGGGCCCGCTCCCACGGCCTGGATCTGGCGCTGGCGCGCACGATGGCCATCCAGTCGCTGGTGCTCGCCCAGATGGCCTACCTGGTGAGCATCAGCCAGGTGAGCAAGCAGGGCTGGCGGGAGCTGCATCGGGCCCCGGTGCTGCTGGCCGGCATCGGCGCGGCCCTGGTGCTGCAGCTGGCCTTCAGCCAGCTGCGCTGGATGAACGGCTGGTTCGAGACGGCACCGCTCAACGCCACCCAGGCGCTGCTCTGTGCCGCCTCCCTGGTGGTGATGGTGCCGGTGGCCTGGCTGGCGGAGCGCTTCGATCCCACCACCGGGGTGGTGACGACCCGCTGAGCAGCCCGGCCGTGGGCTGCTTCAGGTGGGCTTGAGCCAAATCACCGGAATCACCAACAGCAGCAGGATCGCCAGCACCGTGGAAGGCAGATCCAGGGGCGGCACTGCGGTGTCCAGGCCCATCTGGGGGATGCGCTCGGCCGTCCACACCAGCGCGCCCTGCAGCCAGCCCTCGAGCGCCGGGGCTGCGTCGTCCGAGAGCAGCCAGGCCGCGGCCGCCGCCAGCAGCACCGTGTAGACGAGTCGGGATTGCATCGGCAGAGAGGGTGCAGCCGACTGGCAGCCGACTGAACGTTCCCAATCTGCCGCAGGTTGCTGAAATCAGAACGGCTCCGGCACCAGATGCCGCGGGGCCGCGGGGCTCTGGTACCTCCCCACCGTGCGCCGGGGCAGCTCCACCGGCTCGCGGAGAATCTCCTCGTAGGGCAGCTGGCTGAGCAGGTGGCTGATCACGTTCAGGCGCACGCGACGCTTGTTGTCCGAGCGGGCCACCCACCAGGGGGCCCAGTCCGTGTCGGTGGCCTGGAACATGCGGTCGCGGGCACGGGTGATCTCATCCCAGAGCGTGAACGACGTCACGTCGTTGGGGGAGAGCTTCCAGATCTTGCGGCCGTCGCCGATGCGGTCGCGCAGACGCCGCTCCTGCTCCTCCGGCCCCACCTCCAGCCAGTACTTGAGCAGGTGGATGCCGTTCTCGATCAGGATCCGCTCGAACAGCGGCGCCCCCAGCAGGAACCGCTCGCTCTGGGCTGTGGTGCAGTAGCCCATCACCGGCTCCACCACGGCGCGGTTGTACCAGCTGCGATCGAAGATCACCACCTCCCCGGCCGCCGGCAGATGGGGCACATAGCGCTGCATGTAGATCTGGGATTGCTCGCGCTCGGTGGGGGTGGGCAGGGCCACCACCCGGAACACCCGCGGGCTCACCCGCTCGGTGATGGCCTTGATGGTGCCGCCCTTGCCGGCCCCGTCGCGGCCCTCGAACAGGACGCACACCTTCAC
>JALOOQ010000005.1 GCA_025454305.1 Cyanobium sp. Prado107 | reverse complement strand
TGCGCCGCGACGGTCTGCAGCCAATCCTGTTCATGCAATGCGGGCCCATCCGCCACTCCGCCGAGCGACCGATCGGGGCACCCCAGACCCTGGAACTGGACTTCACAGGCCAACTGCGCACCGACCAGGAGGCTGCGGTGGAGGCGATGCTGCACCACGACATCGGCGTGCTGCAGGCACCGACGGCCTTCGGCAAAACCATCGTGGCGGCAGCGATCTTGGCCCGGCGAGGCGTGAACTCCCTTGTGCTGGTCCACCGGACCGAACTGCTGCGTCAGTGGCAGGAACGATTGCAGACCTTCCTGGACGTCCCACCCGAAGCGATCGGTTGCATCGGTGGCGGCAAAGCCAAGCCCACCGGCCAGCTCGACATCGCCGTGATGCAGTCAGTGGTGCGCAAGGGCGAGGTGAACCCCATGGCACAGAACTACGGGCAGGTGCGCCGCGACGGTCTGCAGCCAATCCTGTTCATGCAATGCGGGCCCATCCGCCACTCCGCCGAGCGACCGATCGGGGCACCCCAGACCCTGGAACTGGTGAGTCGCACCCATCAGCTTGAGGGACTGCCCGTGGATCTGCCGATCCAGGAGCTGATGCGCCGGCTGGCGGAGGATCAGTCACGCACCGAACGGATCGTGGCCGAGGCCCTTGCCTGCTGGGAAGAGGACCGCAAACTGCTGCTACTCAGTGAGCGCACCGATCACATCACGGCGATCGCGACAGCTCTGGCTGAACAGGTGCCGAACCTGTTCCTGCTGCATGGGCGACTGAGCGCTCGCCAGCGCAGCGCCACCCTGGCCGCGTTGCAAGCGTTGCCTCCCGATGCACCCCGCATCGTGGTGGCCACCGGGCGTTTGGTGGGTGAAGGCTTCGACCATCCACCACTCGACACCCTGTTACTGGCCATGCCCGTGTCGTGGAAGGGCACGCTGCAGCAATACGCCGGCCGCCTGCACCGGCAGCAAGCTGGGAAAAACATCGTGCGCATCATCGACTGGCTGGATCTCGGCCATCCGGTGCCGCAACGCATGTGGGAGCGGCGACTGCGGGGCTATCGGGCGATGGGGTATTCCCTGATTTCCGATCAGTGATCCATGCCGAGCTTCTGATCCTGAAGGAGATCACACGGCAAGACCCAGGACCCAAGGCTTCTCACAGACCTTCTCACATCCAGCCCTACAAACCCCTGAGACTCATTGCCCTGCAAGCGCTCTTGCTGATTGCCTGAGAAGCTTCCCAAGCTGAACGTCGCCGGTTCGAGTCCGGTCACCCGCTTTCACCGATCGCCAACTGCAATCGCCCCCTTGATGCCTGCCGGGTCACCCCGTGCTGGCCGGTTCGGAAGGGTTGCAATCACGGCGGCACCCCGCCTGGACAGTCCGAGAAAGCCGCAGAGCGGTCACCGCAACGTGAGGCACGGAGTGAGACACGGACAGTTGCCTGGAAAGAGGCTCAGCTCCTCGGCTTGATCACCTGCAGCACCTGAGGCCCGATGGCGGCGAGACGTCGCTCGCAGTCGAGCGCCTGCAGGATGACCCGGGCAGACGTCTCGATCTCCCCGGCATCGGCAGCGAGCCGGGCTTCCTGTTCGAGCTGGGCGATGCGGCTGCGCAGTTGCCCCTTGGGGTCGATGTCCGTGCTGGCCGGGGTTTGGAGCACCGCGAGGCGGGGCTTGGCGGGCAGTGTTGCCGTCATGGATCGGGGAAGGGTGACCTGCAGACCCGGGGTGGACTGGGTTCTGAGGATGGTGAGGAGCAGACGTGAGAATTGAGAACCAGGAGCTCGGGCTGAAGCGATCGTGGAATGATCTGCAGGGAGCTGGGCTGGCCTGGTTCAGAAATGTGAACTTGCGGCCCTGGTTTAAGGCCCGAGATGGTCAGGTCGGCGGTGCTCTCGTGTGTGCCGCGTTGAGGAGGATTCAGGCCGGCTGTGATCCGGAGGGCACTGATTCACGCATGAGCGTGAAGGCAGGCGGACATCCGGCTCGGATGTCCACGGATGCCCAGATTACAGCCGTGCAATGAACGGCTTGCGCTGGAGGCGACGGCTCTGGATGCAGTGTCAGGGTGCAATGACCCTGAAGAATGGCCCAGAAGGCAATCGTCCCAGGAGACCGACCCTGCTGAAAGCTACGGAAGACCGTTTCGGTCCCGAGCCGGGAAGCAGCGAATGAGGTCGCCAGCTTGAGGCCGCCGCGAAATCAATGAACCATAACGATCCTATCAGCGTTCAGCCCTATCAGCGTTCGGCGTCCATCGCAGACCATCTCAACATCCCGCCTGAGCGCAGGATCTGCAGAGATGGTCTTGAGAGATGACCTTGAGAGATGGCCGTGCGACTGGTGGCGGGTGACTGCTCCTTCCTGGCGGGGTGAAACCAGGCCGAGCGATGGTCAGGTGCCCGGCTCCTCGCCGTTTCCGCCCAGGGCGGCGATCTGCTCACGGAGGCGATGTTCCCGATCGCGGTCACCGCGGGTGAGCGCCACCGCTAGAGCGAATTGCAGCTTCTCGAGCTGATGCTCACCGTCGCAACCACGGGCCTGCTGCGGAGGGAAGGGTCTTGATGCCGCAGCTGGGGCGGCGTGGTGATGGCCTCCGCGAGGCAGACCGTTGGCCATCACCCCGGGAGATGCGGTGCCAGTGGGCAGTGATGCCGGGGAAGCGGAAGGCGTGGACTGAGACGAGGACTGGGGAGTATTGGCGTGTGCGGGGCTGGGGAAAGCCATGAGCTCACTTTCTTCCCATTTTGACACCTGCAACGGCCTTGAGCGAGGCCTCCGCAGGGCCCGGGAGTGGTCTAGGCCGCAAGCTCCTCCGGGCTGTCCATGGCCAGCACATCCACAGCGCCGGATTCGATTCCGTCGTCTGAATTCGATGCTGAACCGGTCGCCGCTTCCTGGGAGGCATCCCCATCCAGGCCAAGCAGGGAGCGGCAGTCGTGCAGCAACCGTTCCACGTTCTCGAGGCTGTTCAGCTCCAGGGGGTCACGCTGATCACGCCGTTCCAGAGCATGCTGGATCTGCAGTTCGAGAGCCTCGAGTCGCTGTTCGAGCTTCACCAGCCGCAGCGAGAGAGCGTGGGTGGTGTGGGCCAGATCCTCGGTGCTGCGGGTGATGCGGAAGGAAACGGATGCGGAGGTCATCGAATCGGTGCCGTGACGCCGATGACAGCACATCCGCGCCGGCTGGCCAAGCCGTGGGCGCACACCACTGGCGATGATGGCTGGATGGCTGACCCCTGGACCCTGCTGCTGTTCGCCCTGGCGGGGGCGGCCGGTGGTGTGCTCGCTCTGCGCACCGGCCTGCCAGCAGCACCCCTGGCAGGCGCGCTGCTCGCCGCGGGACTGGTGAGCGCCACGGGCCGCCTGGAGCCGGCCCAGTGGCCCCAGGGCACCCGCACGGTGCTGGAGATCGCCATCGGCACCGTCATCGGCACCAGCATCACCGCAGCGGCGCTGATGGAGCTGCGCCAGCTGTGGCGGCCGGCGCTGCTGATCACCGGCACGCTCATCCTGGCCGGCCTGGCGGTGGCCCTGATCTGCAGCCGTCTGCTCGGCATCGATCCGGTGGTCGCGCTGCTGGGCTCCGCTCCCGGAGGGATCAGCGGCATGAGCCTGGCTGGGGCCGAATTCGGAGTGGGAGCTGCCGTGGCCGTGCTGCACGCCGTGCGTCTGATCACTGTTCTGATCGTGCTGCCCCTGGTGCTGAGGCTGGTGCTGCCGGTCGCCCAACCCCCAGGCTGACCGCGGATCCAAGTCGCTCTCCTGCTCCGTCCGGCCACTTCCGCCCGCGGCCCATCTCGACGCGGCCCAAGGGGATCGATACCGTGACGATCGCGTGTGCACGAGGAGCCATGGCCGATCCGAGGTGGTCTCTGCCCGCCAGGCTGCGGCCCTGGGGACTGGGCCTGGCGCTGCTCGCCGGCGCCTTGGCGCCCCTGGCGGCAGGCGCCCAGGACGGCGGCGTGGTGCCTGTGGCGATCTCCACCCCGGGGGGGCGGGGAGCGCAGATCTACTGCTTCATGCGCGGCAGCGGCAACACCCATCAGGTGAGCTGGGATGCGGCCTACGAGGTGATCAAGCGCCAGGGAGGCGGACTGTTTCGCACCTCCCCGCAGCACGCGGCCGTGATGATCACCGAGGCGGTGGTGCAGAGTCCTGACACTTTCCCCAACTGCGGCATGCACCTCGGTGATCTGTTCCGCCGGGAGGAGACCGAAGCGGCTCCCCAGACGGCCGGCACCCCCATGAGCCGTGGCGAACGCTACGGCTACTGAGGCCTGGCCGACCCGCCTGGTCGGGCCCCTGCTGCTGATCGTCCTGGCGCTGGCCGGCTGCAGTGAGCAGCCCCTCCCCCAGGATGAGGGTGTGCGCAGCGACGACTGCCTGCGCAACGTGACGCTGGATCGACTCCAGGAGCAGATCACCCTCTGCGACGAGGTGGTGAAAGCCTTTCCCGACGACCCCGGCCCGCGCAACGACCGCTATCTGCTCCACAGCCTGGCCGGAGACGACGAGGCCGCCTGTGCGGATCTGGGTGAGGCCCTGCGTCTGGCCGGCAGGCTGCCCGCGGAGCAGCTGGACGAACAGCTGCGCAGCGACCTGGAGGTGCGCCGGAGGCTCTGCGAGGGTGTACCGCTCACCACTCCTGCAGCACCTCCCGCACCATCGCCGTGATCCCCCGGCGCCGCAGCAGCTTGTCGCCGCGATGCAGGGTGAGGGCGATGCGCTCGGCCTTGCTGGCGATCAGACCATCCACCAGCTGATCGGCCACCCCCAGCTGCAGCCAGTGGCTGGTGAGGCTGCCGCCCATGCCGATGCGATGGCAGCGGTCTTCCGCCTGCTCGGCATCGCCGGGCGTCCAGGGCCGCTCGATCAGCAGCACATGACGGGCGCGGTGGAGCGTGAAGCCGAGGCCACCCGTGCCGTAGGTGGCGATCAGCAGCGGCGTGGCGCCGGCCTGGAAGCGCTCCACCAGCCGCTGGCGCTCGGGCACGGGGACCGCGCCGGTGAGCAGGGCACCGACACCGAGATCGTGCCGCAGCAGGCGGGCGGTGGACACGAAGCCGGTGAACACCACCACCGCCTGCCGCTGCTCCAGCAGGCGGCGCACGAGTGACCGCGCCGCCGGGAGCTTGTAGTCGGAGCCGATGCGGCGCAGGGCGGTGAGCACGGCCAGCACCTCCGCATCCCGGCGCACCTCCCCCCGCTCCGCACGGCGGCGGAAGTCGGCCACCCGGCGCTGGAGCTGATGCTCGAACCCGCGGGCCTGAGCGGCGTCCAGCTCCACCGGCTGCAGCAATCGCTGCTTGGGGGGCAGATCGAGGCAGTCCTGCTTGCGGCGGTGCAGCACCAGCGGACGGATGAGGCGGTGCAGCTCAGCGAGGTTGCTGGCGCCGTTGGCCTGCCAGATGCGCCGGCCACCGCGCTCGCACCAGTGCCCCTGACAGAACTGCTCCTCGAAAGCACGCCGGTCCCGCACCAACGGGTGGCCGATGGCCGCCAGCAAGGGATAGAGCTGGGCCGGACGACCGTTCTTCATCGGCGTGCCCGTGAGCAGCCAGGCGGCCCGGAGCCGGGGATGCCGGGCCAGGCGCAGCAGTCCCCGCGACCGTGCCGTGTGCGCGTTCTGGGCATAATGGGCCTCATCGGCGATCAGCACGGTGCCGGCCGGGGGCAGGGACTCCGGCAGACGCGCCCAGCTGTGGATCTCCAGCCGCAGCCCCAGGGCCAGGGCCTCGCTGCGCCAGTGGTCGTGGAGCCCCACCGGCGCCAGCACCACCACGCGACAGTCCGCCAGGCGCACCATCGCCCTGGCGGCCGCCAGGGCGGAGAGGGTCTTGCCCAGGCCCATGGGATCGGCCAACACGGCACCTCGCCGGGCCAGCAGCCAGCGGGCCGCGGCCCGCTGGTGGGCGAACAGGCCGCGGCCATCCGCCAGCGGCTCGCCCAGGGCCGCGGCCTCCACCAGCAGGCGATGGGGCGGCAGGGGCGGCAGGGGCTGTTGCAGCCAGCCGAGCCACTGGGCCAGTTCCGGCTCCACCGGAAAGCGGTCGGCCAGGGTGCGGCGCAGGGCCCCGGCGGCTTCGAGGGGGAAATCCCAGCAGCGCCGCTGGCCATTCCACTGACCCCGGGGCCGGATGGCGCGCAACTGGGCCTGGGTGACGGCGTCGAACGGGCTGATCACCTCGATGCTGCCGCTGGCGCCCAGACGCAGGCTGCAACGGAGAGGCCTGATTGCAGCCCCGGACACAGTGCCACCGCTTCTCATGCGGCATAACTGTGCCAACCGAGCCACGCGCATGCAGGCCAGGGATGGGGGTTCGCACCGCGCCGGGGTGCAGAGCCAGTCGTTCAACGCCGTGTCCCTCGAGGACCTCTGTCCCAAGCTCAAACACCGGCGCTGGCGCCGGTCCCTGCACGAACTCACCGGTCAGACCTGCGTGTACTGCGGTGAACGCTCCGAATCGATCGACCACGTGCATCCCCGCAGCCGGGGGGGATCGAGCGTCACCGAGAACTGCGTTCCCGCCTGTCTGGCCTGCAATGGCCACAAGGGGGATGGCGATGTGTTCGTCTGGTACCGGCGCCAGAGCTTCTATGACCCGCGCCGGGCCATGGCGGTCCGCGCCTGGCTGGAGGGAGATCTGCAACTGGCGCTGCGGCTGTTGCAGTGGGCGGATCCTCACCAGACCCGGCAGGCCACCGAGCCGTTGTGGCGCTGGCAGATGGCGGCCTGATCCTGAGGCTGCTCCGGCGCCAGCAGGGCCGCCAGCATCACCAGGGCGCCCACCGCCAGGGCGGTGACCAGTCCGGGTGGGCGGGCCGCCAGCGCAGCCACCCCTGCGGCAGGCTGGTGCGAACGCTGGTGCAGGACCTTGGCAGCGGGCATGGCAGCCGCAAGGCGGCGGGACACGGCAATGGACGCGGAGTCGGGCGCGCAGGACAGGCAGCGGGGCGACGGGCGGCGCTGCGGCGCACGGATGCGGAGCACGGAAGCGGCAAACGCCGGGGAGGAGTGGCGGGGGCGGGCCATCGTGAGGACGCGAATGGTACAGGTGTACTGATGCCGAGCGTGGATGTCAAGCCCGCGGGCCGCCTGCTGGTGGTGGGGGGTGGATACACGGGCCGACGCTTCGCCCGCGCAGCTCTGGGGCAGTCCCTGCCGGTGCTGCTCACCAGCCGGCGGCCTCCACCGCCCGGGTCGGGCGACACCTCACCAGCGCAGCTGGACTGGCTGGTGTTCGACAGCGGCGCGCCCGCGCTCCCCGCTGCCTCAGCCCTGGCAGGCGTGATCCATGTGCTGGTCACCGTCCCTCCGGACGGCGGCCCGGGTGACCCGACGCTGCGTTGTCTGGGCCCGCTGCTGCGGGAGCTGCCGCTGCAGTGGCTGGGGTACCTCTCCACCACGGGCGTGTACGGCGACACCGGCGGAGCGTGGGTCGATGAGTCTGCGCCGCCCAACCCCCGGCCCGGCCGCAGCCAGGCCCGGCTGAAGGCGGAGCAGGCCTGGCGGGAGAGCGGTCTGCCGGTGCAGATCCTGCGCCTGCCGGCGATCTACGGGCCGGGACGCAGCCCCTTCGAGAGTCTGCGGGCTGGGCGCAGCCGGCTGATCCACAAGCCCGGCCAGGTGTTTTCGCGCGTCCATGTCGACGACATCGTCGGCGCTCTGCTGCACTGCCTCTCTCTGCCGGTCGACCGGCGGCCGGCGCTGCTCAACATCACCGACGACCGCCCCTGCCCTTCCAGCGAGATCCTCGGCTTCGCCTGCCATCTGCTGGGCCTCAAGCTGCCTGCGCTGGAACGCTACGCCGCCATCGAAGCCGAGCTCAGCCCGATGGCGCGCAGCTTCTGGGCCGAGAACAGGCGGGCCAGCAACCGGCTGCTCTGCGAGGAGCTGGGTTACAGGCTGCGCTATCCCAGCTTCCGTGAGGGACTGCCGGCCTGCCTGAGGGAGGAGGAGGCCCCGGCGGATGGACCCTCCGAAGGGGAGCCACCCGCCGGCGGGCAGTCGGCAGGATCAGGATCGGCCACGAAGGGCAGCCCCAGATCCTGAAGCATCCGGCCCCAGCGCAGCTCGATCCAGCCGCGGCTGATCCCGGTGCCCAGACCCCACAGCAACCCCAACAGCAACAACCAGCGCAGCATGGGCAGCAGCGGCACCAGCGATCCATCCAACTCGATCCACCGGCGCCTGGCCATCGCCATGGGGGATCCTGCGGGCATCGGCGCCGAAGTGGTGCTCAAGGCCCTGGCAGGCCCCCTGCCCGAGGGGCTGGAGCCGGTGCTGGTGGGCTGCCGCCGCTGGCTGGAGGCCAGCCATGCCGAACTGCAGCACCACAGCGATGCACCGCTGCGCGATCCCGCCGATCTGGAGATCGTCGATCTGCCGCTGGACCGGCCGGTGCGGCCCGGCCACAGCGGCCCCGCCGCCGGGGCCGCCAGCTTCGCCTGGCTGGAGGCGGCCGCCGGCCTGGTGCTGGCGGGCCGCTGCCGGACCCTGGTCACGGCCCCGGTGGCCAAGGCCAGCTGGCATGCGGCCGGGCATCACTACCCGGGCCAGACGGAACGGCTGGCGGAGCTGAGCGGCACCCGCGAGGCCGCCATGCTGTTCACCGCCCGCGCTCCGGGCGGCAGCTGGCGCCTCAACACGCTCCTGGCCACCACCCACATCCCCCTGGCCGCGGTGCCCAGGCAGCTCAACGCTGAGCTGGTCAGACGCAAGCTCGACCTGCTGTTGGCCTTCTGCCGGCGCTTCAACCCCGAGCCGCGTCTGGTGGTGGCCGCCCTCAATCCCCATGCCGGCGAAGCCGGCGGCCTGGGCCGTGAAGAGCGCGACTGGCTCGAGGGCTGCCTGGAGGACTGGCGGGCCGTCCACCCCGGGGTGCGCGTGGAGGGGCCCCGGCCCCCGGACAGCTGCTGGCTGGATGCGGCGGCCGCCTGGCGGGGGCAGGGCCCCGGACCCGATGGCTACCTGGCCCTTTACCACGACCAGGGCCTGATCCCGGTGAAACTGCTGGCCTTCGACGCCGCCGTGAACACCACCCTGGGGCTGCCCTTCCTGCGCACCTCTCCCGACCACGGCACAGGCTTCGACATCGCCGGACGGGGAATCGCCCGGCCCCTGAGCATGGCGGCCGCGATCCAGACGGCCTGGGAGCTGGGCTGAGAGGGGGGCTGGGGCGAGGCAGGCCTCAGCCCGGCTTGACGCGCATCAGCACCTGGCCGAATTCCACCGGGGTGCCGTTCTCCACCAGGATCTCCACCACCTCGCCGCTCACTTCGGCCTCCAGTTCGTTCATCAGCTTCATGGCCTCGAGGATGCACACCGTCTGCCCCTCCCGGATGCGGGTGCCCAGCTCCACGAAGGAGGGCTCCCCCGGAGCCGGGGCGCGGTAGAAGGTGGCCACCATCGGCGCGGTGATCTCCACCAGGTCGCCGCGGCTGGCGGCCGCGGCCGGCGGGGGGGCGGAGGGCACCTCCTGCATCACGGCGGCAGGCGCCTGAGCGGCTGGCATCGCAGCTGGGGCCGCCGCAGGGTGCGGCAGCGGCACCAGGGCAGCAGGCGCGGGAAGGTTGCGACGGATTTCAAGGCGGAAATCATCGCCTTCGAGCTTGAACTCCTGGATGTCGCTCTCACCCAGCAGAGACAGGAGCGCCTGAAGCTGATCGTGGTCGAGCTGCATGGCGATCAGTTCTCCCGTCCCAGATAGGAGTCGGTGCGGGTGTCGATCTTGATCCTGTCGCCCACGGACAGGAACAGCGGCACCATCACCTGGGCGCCGGTCTCGACGATCGCCGGCTTGGTGCCGCCGGTGGCGGTGTCGCCCTTCACACCGGGATCGGTCTGGGTGATCTCAAGCACCACCGAGTTGGGCAGTTCCACCTCCAGAGGCCTGCCGTTCCAGGAGATCACGTTCACCTCCATGCCCTCCTTGAGGTACTTGCGGCCGTCACCGATCTGGGCCGCGCTGAGGCGGGTTTCCTCGTAGCTGCCCATATCCATGAACACGTACTCGTCGCCTTCCATGTACGTGTGCTGAAGGGTGCTCTTCTCGAGCAGGGCCTGCGGCACCATCTCGCCGGCACGGAAGGTCTTCTCCACCGTGTTGCCGCTCTGCACGGCCTTGAGCTTGGTGCGCACGAAGGCCGAGCCCTTGCCCGGCTTCACGTGCAGGAATTCAACGACTCGCCAGACCTGCCCATCCAGCTCGATCGAGGTACCGGTGCGGAAGTCGTTGCTGGAGATCATCCCGGCGATGCGGACCGGGCGGATTGTACGGCTGGCTACAGCAAGCCATCGTGAAGATGGCGGGCCGCCACCGGCGAGCTGTGCCAAAGTCCGGCCAGAGAGGATCCATGGCCATGGCACACGGCCCATTCCGCCTCGTCCCAGTCCCCCCCGCCTTCCACCTCGACGCCATCCGCCACAGCGGGTTCTGCCGACTCGGCGGATTCGGCCAGGCTGCCTGGCTGACCCGGCTGCTGACGGATTTCAGCCGGAGCACGCTGGCCCTGCTGCTGGCCCTGCTGGTACTGGCCCCTGCCGCCCACGCGGCGCTCCCGGAGGGCAACGCCGTGAAGGACCCGGCCGCGATCCTGCGCAACGCCCTGCCGGTGAACGCGCCACGGCTGCAGGATCTGCAGCACCGCCTCGAGGACACCAGCGACGACCTGCGGGCCAAGCGCTGGACGGCCCTGGCCAACACCGTGCGGCGCACCCAGTCGCTGCTGAGCAGCAACCGCAACGGCATCCTCGAGGACTTCCAGCCCGCCGACCAGGAGCGGGCCGCAGCCCTCCTGGAGAACCTGGAAGCCCAGTTTCAGGAGATGGCCGCGGCCGCCGGAACGCAGCAGCGGGACACATTCCTCAGTGCCCGCCGCAGCGCCCTCGCCAGCATCGGCGAGGCCGAGGCGCTGCTGGTGGGCGACTTCCCCTTCACCATTCCGCCCGAATTTGACGGCCTGCCCCGGCTGCTCGGCCGCGCCACCGTGCAGGTCTCCACCACCAAGGGCGACATCACCACCGTGGTGGACGGCTACAACGCCCCGCTGACGGCCGGCGCCTTCGTGGATCTGGTGCAGAGGGGCTTCTACGACGGACTTCCCTTCATCCGGGCCGAGGACTTCTACGTGCTCCAGACGGGCGATCCCAAGGGACCCGAGCAGGGCTACGTGGATCCCAGGACCGGGGAGCAGCGCAGCGTGCCGCTGGAGATCCGGGTGCCCGGAGAATCTGCGCCCTTCTACAACCAGACCTTCGAGGATCTGGGGCGTTACAAGGCCACCCCCATGCTGCCCTTCGCCACCTTCGGCACGCTGGGCTGGGCCCATTCCGACGAGCGGCTCGATGACGGCTCGTCGCAGTTCTTCTTCTTCCTCTACGAGCCGGAACTCACCCCGGCGGGTCTGAACCTGGTGGACGGCCGCTATGCCGCCTTCGGCTACGTGGTGGATGGCTTCGACGTGCTCGGCGAGCTGGGTGTCGATGACGCCATCGTCAAGGCGACGGTGATCGACGGGGCCGACAATCTCAGGCCCCATGCCTGAATGACCCTGGAGATCACCCTGGCTGATGACCGCGGCTGAGGGCCCCACTCTCGCCGACCTGGGCGAGTGGGAGCTGATCGAGCGTCTGGCCGCCTTCGCGCCGCCTGGCCAGTTCGCGGATGACGCCGCCCTGGTCGATCCGACCGGCCCGCTGGTGGTGAACACCGATGTGCTGGTGGAGGGAGTGCACTTCAGTGACGCCAGCACCAGCGGCTTCGATGTGGGCTGGCGGGCGGCGGCCGCGAATCTGTCCGACCTGGCGGCGATGGGCTGCCGCAGCGTCTGTGGCCTCACCGTGGGCCTGGTGGCCCCGGGGAGCACGCCCTGGCCCTGGGTGGAGGCGGTCTACTGCGGACTGCGGACCTGCCTCGAACCCCATGGCGGACTGTTGCTGGGGGGTGATTGCAGCAGCGGGGCCCAGCGCCTGCTGGCGGTCACCGCCCTGGGGGCCCTGGCCCACAGCGCCGAGGGTCGCGCGGGTGTGATCCGTCGGGCCGACGGAAGGCCGGGCGACAGCCTGGTGAGCACCGGCCCCCACGGCCTCAGCCGCCTGGGGCTGGCTCTGCTGCTGGGAGCGCTGCCGGAGCAGGCGGTGGAGGGCCTTGAGCAGCCCCTCCAGCACCGCGCAATCAGAGCTCACCAGCGCCCGCGGGCGCGGCTGGATGCCGTGGCGGCGCTGCATGCGAGCCGCCCTGGTGGCACACCCTGGCGGGTGGCGGGCACCGACAGCAGCGATGGCCTCGCGGCCGCGGCCGCGGCGATTGCCAGGGCCAGCCGGTGCCGGGCGCAGCTGGACCGGCGGCGGCTGCCGCTCGATCCCGCCATGGCCGGACTGCCTGAGGCCGTGGAGTGGTGCCTGGGCGGCGGAGAGGACTTCGAGCTGATCCTGGCCCTCGAGCCAACCTGGGCGGAAGCGCTGGTGGCGCTGCTGCCCGGAGCTCAGATCATCGGCGGTCTGGCCGAGCGGTCAGGGGACGGCGGGGCGGTCGGCTGGGCGGGGGAAGCCGGCGATTGGCCCGCAGGTGCAGCCGGATTCACTCACTTCCAGTTGCGGGCCACCACCTCGGCCAGATCCACGACCCGCTGGCTGTAGCCCCACTCGTTGTCGTACCACGAGATCACTTTCACCATGTTGTCCCCCATGACCAGCGTGAGGTCGGAATCCACGATGGTGCTCTCGTCGGTGCCGGCGTGATCGCTGGACACCAGAGGCAGATCGGAGTACTTGATGATGCCCTTCATCGGCCCTTCGGCGGCGGCCTTGAGCGTGGCGTTCACCTCCTTGGCGGTGGTGGCACGACTCACCTCCAGCACCATGTCAACCACCGAAACGTTGGGGGTGGGAACACGCAGGGCGATGCCGTTGAGCTTGCCCGTCACGGCCGGATACACCAGGGCCACGGCCTTGGCGGCGCCGGTGCTGGTGGGCACGATGTTGATGGCGGCAGCGCGGGCCCGGCGCAGGTCACGGTGGGACGCGTCGAGGATGCGCTGGTCACCCGTGTAGCTGTGGGTGGTGGTCATCGTGCCCTTGACGATCCCGAAGGTCTGATCGAGAACCTTCACCAGGGGCGCCATGCAGTTGGTGGTGCAGCTGGCGTTGGAGATGATCGTCCAGTCCTCATGGCGGTATTCGTGGTCGTTCACACCCACCACGAAGGTGCCGACACCCTCGCCCTTGCCTGGGGCCGTGATCAGCACCTTGGAAGCGCCGGCTTCGAGGTGCTTGCCGGCGCCGGCCTGATCCACGAACACACCAGTGCTCTCGATCACCAGATCAACGCCCCATTCCTTCCAGGGCAGGTTGAGAGGATTGCGATCAGAGAAGCACTTGATATGCTTGCCATTCACAACAATGGCATCATCGGTATAAGAAACCTCCGCATCACGGATGCGGCCGAGCATCGAGTCGTACTGGAGCAGGTGGGAATTGGTCCTGGGATCGGAGGTGTCGTTCAGGCCCACCACCTCGATGCCGGTGTTGCCGCCCCGACTGAGCCAGCAGCGCATGAAGTTGCGACCGATCCGGCCGAATCCATTGATCGCAACTTTCAGAGCCATGGCAAGGGAGCGGCGGCAGTCGCCGGCGGCAGGGAGATTTGGCTGCAGATCATACAGAAATAGCCCTCTCCAACTCCCGCTCCCCGGGCTCGCGGACCCCGCCTGCGGCCCCGGGAGGAGCGGGGCGTAGCAAGTCGTCATGGCACAGGGCATGGGGAAGCCCTAAGTTCCTGCTGCGGCGGCTGCCCCCCAGCTGGGATCCACCGTGGTGACGTCCTCGGTTCTGGCGTCATCGAAGTCCAGACCACCGGACCGGAGCCCCCCTTGATCCCCTCGCTCAGCCGTCACCAACCTCTGCACTTCATCGGTGTCGGGGGGATCGGCATGTCGGCTCTGGCGGGAATCCTGGCGGAGCGCGGCCATCCCGTGAGCGGTTCCGACCACCGGGATGGCCCGGTTCTCGACCGGCTCCGCCGCCTGGGTGTGCGTGTTTTCCTGCAGCAGAGCCCGGCGACGGTGGCGGCGATCCTCAGCGGCACCTCCCACACACCCCAGGTGGTGATCAGCTCGGCGGTGCCGGACACCAATCCAGAACTGGTGGAAGCCCGCCGGGTGGGACTGCCGATCTGGCACCGTTCCGACGTCCTGGCCGCCCTGATCAACGCCCAGCCCTCCATCGCCGTGGCCGGCACCCATGGCAAGACGACCACCAGCACCCTGGTGGCCACCCTGCTGGCCGCCACCGGGCACGACCCCACGGCGGTGATCGGTGGCGTGGTGCCGGCCTTCGGCAGCAACGGCCGCCATGGAGCGGGCAGGCTGCTGGTGGCCGAGGCCGATGAGTCCGACGGCTCGCTGGTGAAATTCCGGCCCGAGCTCGGGGTGCTCACCAATCTCGAGCTCGACCACACCGATCACTACGGCAATCTCGAGGCCCTGATCGGCACCATGCAGCGCTTCGCCCGGGGCAGCCGTCGCCTGCTGGCCAACCGCGACTGCCCGATCCTGCGTGAGCACTTCGAGGCCGACCATTGGTGGTCCACCGAAACCAGCGAGGGGGTGGACTTCGCCGCCATCGCCATCGAGGAGCGGGGCGACGGCACCCGCCTGGGCTTCCATGAGCAGGGGGTGCTCGTGGGCCAGCTGGAGCTGCCCCTGCCAGGCCGCCACAATCTCAGCAATGCCGCCGCCGCCCTGGCCGCCTGCCGGCTGGAAGGAGTGGAGTTCAGCGACCTGGCCGAGGCCGTCGGCAACCTCCGCACTCCGGGACGGCGCTTCGATTTCCGGGGGGTCTGGAACGGTCGCCTGGTGGTGGACGACTATGCCCATCACCCCAGCGAGGTGGCCACCACCCTGGACACGGCCCGTCTGATGGTGAGCAGCGGCCGCAGCCCCCTGCCCCAGGCTCCCCGGAGGCTGCTCGCGGTGTTCCAGCCTCACCGCTACAGCCGCACGGCCCAGTTCCTCGAGGAGTTCGCGTTGGCACTCACCAGGGCCGACGCCGTGCAGATCGCCCCGCTCTACGCCGCCGGTGAGGATCCGATCGAGGGGGTGAGCAGTCAGGCCCTGGCGGAGGCGGTGCGCAGGCTGGATCCATCCCTGCCCGTGACCGTGGCCGGCAGCATGGAGGAACTGGCACGGAACATCAGCCGCTGCAGCGCCGCCGGCGATCTGGTGCTGGCCATGGGAGCCGGCGATGTGAACAGTCTCTGGGACCGCCTCAGCCAACTGCCCAGCGACCTGCACCAACTCGTGGCCTAGGGCAGCCATGGCGCCGTCCATCAGCCCACCGCTGAGCCTGCGCGAGACCACGGGCCTGCGGCCGGGGGTCGGCCTGCAGGAGTACACCACCTGGAAGGTGGGCGGCACAGCCCAGTGGTTTGCCGAACCGGCCAGCGCCGAAGAGCTGAACGCACTGCTGAGCTGGTGCCACCAGGCCGGTGTGCCGCTGCACTGCATCGGCGCCGGCTCCAATCTGCTGATCGCCGACACCGGGCTGGAGGGTCTCTGTCTCTGCCTGCGCCGCCTTCAGGGCAGCCGGCTCGATCCGCTGGAGGGGTGGGTGGAGGCCGATGCCGGCGAGCCCATTCCCTCGCTGGCCCGCAAGGCGGCCCGCGCCGGTCTCAGCGGTCTGGAGTGGGCCGTGGGCATCCCGGGCACCGTGGGCGGGGCGGCGGTGATGAACGCCGGCGCCCAGGGGGGCTGCACGGCGGAGTGGCTGCATTCCCTGCAGGTGGTGGATCCCGCCCGCCCCCAGGCGCCCTTCACGCTCCAGGCCGCCGAGCTGGACTTCGCCTACCGCCACAGCCGGCTCCAGCAGGTGCCCCTGGTGGTGCTCTCGGCCCGGTTTCGCCTCTCGGCCGGACATGACCCGGCCGCGGTCGGCGCCCGCACCAGCGCCAACCTGCACAGCCGCACCAGCACCCAGCCCTACCAGCAGCCCAGCTGCGGCAGCGTGTTCCGCAATCCCGAGCCCCTCAAGGCCGGCCGGCTGATCGAGGCGCTGGGACTCAAGGGGCTGAGCATCGGCGGCGCCCAGGTGTCGCCGGTTCATGCCAACTTCATCGTCAACACCGGCAGCGCCACCGCCCACGACATCGACGCCCTGATCGCCGAGGTGCAGCGGCGGGTGGAGGCCGCCCATGGAGTGAGACTCCACCCCGAGGTGAAGCGGCTGGGGTTCTGAGCCCTCCCGCCAGCGCTTAGCCTGCCGCAAATGCTCCCCCAGCAGCCATGGCCGGCTTCGGACTTCCCAACTTCGGTCAGCTCACCGAAGCCTTCAAGAAGGCCCAGGAACTGCAGCAGAACGCCCAGAAGCTGCAGGAGGAACTCGATGCCATGGAGCTCGAGGGACGCAGCGCCGACGGACGTGCCAGCGTCTGGCTGTCGGGCAACCAGCAGCCCCTGAGGGTGCAGCTGGCCCCGGATCTGGTCGCCGAGGGTGCGGGGGTCTGCGAGGCGGCCGTGCTGGAGGCCCTGCAGGCGGCCTATGACCTCTCCACCGGCACCATGAAGGGCCGCATGGAGGAACTCACCGGCGGGCTCAACCTGAATCTGCCGGGCGCCTGAAGCGGCCGGGCCGCTGAAGCGAAGGAGGCCACCCGCGCCGGCCTAGGCAAGAGAGGCGTCGTCGTCAGCCCTGTCGCGAGTGCTCTCCAGCCCCGTCTGCTGACGGCGGCTGCGCCTTGAGGGTTGCCGCAGGCGAGGGTCGATGCGGGGCTCCAGGCGATCGCCCCGGCGCCGGACCCCCGGCTGCTCGCAGCGGTTGTCGCCACCCCGCTGCCGCTCCAGGCGGGCCTGGATCAACTCCAGGCAGTGGTTGTAGAGGGGCTGACGCTCCCAGGGTTCAGACGCGACACAGCCCGGTTCGTCCTGGTGCAGGCAGTCTCCGAACCGGCAGCGGGCCTGGCTGAGGCGCTGGCGCAGTTCAGGGAACAGGACCGCCAGGGACACCGGATCCTCCGGCAGCTCGGGGCGGTTGAAACCGGGGGTGTCCGCCACCAGGGCTCCGGGAGCGAGGGCGAACAGCTCCACGTGGCGGGTGGTGTGCCGTCCCCGCTGCAGACGCCCCGACACGGCGCCGACCCGCAGCGCCAGGTCCGGATCGAGGCGATTGAGCAGACTGCTCTTGCCCACCCCGGACGGGCCGCAGAGCACCGAAATGCCTGGACGGGAGAGCAGGCGGCGCAGCGGCTCCAGCCCCTGGCCCGTGTGCCCCGACACCGGCACCGGCCCATAGCCCCAGCCCCGCAGCCGCAGGCACCAGGCCTCCACCTCCCCAGGCGAAAGCAGATCGGCCTTGGAGAGCACCACTTCCACAGGCCGGCCGCTGGCCTCGGCGGTGATCAGGAAACGGGTGAGCTGGAGGGGGTCGGGCTCGGGTTCCGCCAGGGCCACCACCACCACCACCCGGGACACATTAGCGACCGCGGGTCTCGACAGCAGACCGTTGCGCTCCTCCACGGCCGCCACGGCTCCCCGGCCGGAGGCCCAGTCGATGCCGGCGAGCCGCACCCGATCCCCCACGCAGATCGTCTGGCCGGCCTTGGCCAGGCGGGTGCGGCGGGTGCAGAGCAGTCGGCTGTGCTCGCCGGGGCCGGGTCGTTCCAGCTCCACCCAGCAGTAGTTGGCCTGCAGGGCCACCACCAGACCGCTCGGGGGGGGAGGCTGGCAGGCAGGGTCAGCCGTCATGCCGCCTGACGAGCAGGCGGACCCCGGCAGGATCATCACCCTCCTCAGCCGGGGGCTCCGCCAGCCGCTGCACGCAGTGGCCGGCCTGGCGCAGGCCTTCGCTCACCATCTGCTCCGGTTCGCCGGGGTCGAGATCCAGCTGCAGCCACTCCCCGGGGGCGAGGGCCTCCAGGGCCAGCCGGGAGCGGATGAAATTGAGCGGACAGGGGGTGCCGCGCAGGTTCAGGCGGGAGGCGGGAGGGGACGGGGTCGATGCCATGGCAGCCGGGGAGTGTCCGGGGCGGATCAGTCGCGGTGGCCGAAAAGGCCGCCGAACAACCCGCTCTTGTGGGGATGCTTGTCACCCTTGCGGGTGTGGTGGCCGGCCAGCTCCTCGAGCAGCTCGCGCTCGTGATCCGTGATCCGGGTGGGCAGCTGCACCTTCACGGTGAACAGGTGGTTGCCCCGGGCCACCGGGTTGCCGAGCCTGGGGATTCCCTTGCCCTGCAGGCTCAGCACCGCCCCCGGCTGGGTGCCCGGCGGAATGGTCAGCTGCTCATGCCCGTCGACGGTCTCCACCTCGATCGTGTCGCCGAGGATCGCCTGCAGATAGTTGAGCGTCACCTCCGACTGGACGTTGATCCCGTCCCGGCGCAGGTGGGGGTGGGGCTGCACGCTGAGGAACACGTAGAGATCGCCGGCAGGACCACCCCGCTGTCCGGCGTTGCCCTCACTGGCCACCCGCAGACGCGTTCCGGAATCGACACCGGCGGGGATGTTGATGCGCAGCTTCTTGCGCACCTGCTGGAGGCCCTGGCCGCCGCAGGCACCGCAGGGGTCGGCGATCACCTCGCCGCTGCCTTCGCAGGTGGGGCAGGCGGCCACCTGGGTGAAACTGCCGAACGGCGTGCGGGTGGCGCGTCGCACCTGGCCGGCACCCCCGCAGGTGGGGCAGGTGGTGGGACCGCTGCCGGCCTTGGCGCCACTGCCCTTGCAGGTGGAGCAGGTCTCCAGATGGCGGATCTGCACCTCTTTCTCGATGCCGGAGACGGCCTCCTGAAAGGTGATCGTCAGATCCAGGCGCAGGTCGTCTCCCTGGCGCGGGCCGCGGCGGCGCGGACCTCCACCGGGCGCCCCGCCGAAGCCGCTGAAGAACGTTTCGAACAGGTCGGCGAAGCCACCCATGTCGCCCATGTCCGGCATGCCGGCAGCTCCACCGAGGCCGGCCTCACCGAACTGGTCGTAGCGAGCCCTGGTCTGGGGATCACTGAGCACCTCATAGGCCCGGCCGATCTCCTTGAAGCGATCCTCGGCTCCCGGATCCTTGTTGATGTCCGGGTGGTACTGGCGGGCCAGGCGCCGGTAGGCCCGCTTGAGGGTGTCGGCATCGGCGTCACGGCTGACCCCAAGCAGGTCGTAGTAGTCGGCCATGGCTCAAGCGTCGAAGGACGCGGCCTGGGCCTCGCTGCCGGCCTGGCCGTCGGTTGCGGCCGGGGTGGACTCGGGACCGGGGCCCATGGACACCTTCACGAGGGCATGGCGCAGCACCCGGCCCGAGAGCTGGTACCCGCGCTGCAGTTCGGCGATGACCACATCTTCGGGATGCTCCTGGCTCTCCTCCCGGAGCACCGCTTCGTGCAGGCTGGGATCGAAGGGCTCACCCTCCACGCGCATTGGAGAAACACCCAGCTGCTTGAACACCTCGACCAGCTGCTTGTACAGGCCCTGGTAGCTGCGATGGAGGGTCTGGGCCTCCTCATGCTGGGGAGTGAGCTGCTGCCGTGCCCGCTCGAAGTTGTCCAGCACCGGCAGGATCTCGCTCAGGGTGCCGCAGGTGATCTGCAGGCGCAGGTCATCCTGGTCGCGGCTCTGGCGCTTGCGGAAGTTGTCGAAGTCCGCCGCCAGGCGCACGTACTGGCCGTTGAGGTTGTCGTAATCGGCCTTCAGGGCCGCCAGCTCGGCCTCCAGCCGGGCGGCGCGCTGCCCGGGATCGAGGTCGCCTTCAGCCTGGGCCTCATCGCCGGCACCGCCAGGACTCTCCGGGGCGGCTTCGGTCCCGGAAGGGCCGGGCAGGCCAGACTCCGGGGCGGCAGCGGTCCCCGATGGGTCCTGCGGAAGTGGGTGCTGCAGATCAGCTCCGGCGCTGGACTCGGGCCCCACCGCAGATTCTCCACTCATGGCTGACAAGCGCAGGCTTTGGTTCTAGACATGTTGGAACTCCAGGGCCGCCCCCCACAAGCGGGGGAAGCCCGCACCTTCGGCGCATGACCCTGACCCCGACGCGGCCCGTTCCGGAAGCCGTCAACGCCGCGCAGCAACGCCTGGAGATCGAACTGCTGCGCGGCGAGCCGGTGCTCAGCGCCGAGCAGTTGCACCCCGAACTGCTGGGCAACACCGTTCTGCAGCTGGAACGCTGGCTGCAGCTGGGCGCCTGCCCGGCCGGTGAGCCCGAGAGCGGGCAACTCCCCGTGGCGGTGCCGAGCCACTGGAGCGAGGAGCAGCGCGAGACGCTCTCCGCCGAGCTCAGCCGCAAGGGCTACCTGCCCCGCTTCCGGCTCGCCCTCACGCCAGACATCCAGGAGGCTCTGGGCCGCACCCTCGACATTCCCGCCGAGACCGTCCCCCTGCACTCGCTCACCGACGAGCTCGGCCTGCGCAGCGATGGCGAGGATCTCGAGGAGATCTCCGATCTGGAGGATCTCGAGGAAAGCCTCCAGAAGACCGCTGCCGACGCCAACGCCTCGCCAATCATCAATCTGGTGAACCGGCTGCTGCTGGAGGCCCTCACCGTGGAGGCCAGCGACATCCACATCGAACCGCAGGAGCACTCGCTGGAGGTGCGCTTCCGGCTTGACGGCGTGCTGCAGAAGCGCTTCGAGGATCTGCCCAGGAGCCTCACCCCTGCGGTCACCTCCCGGGTGAAGATCATGGCCGATCTGGACATCGCCGAGCGGCGCATGCCCCAGGACGGCCGCATCCGTCGCCGCTTCCGTGGCCGCCGGATGGACTTCCGGGTGAGCACCCTGCCCAGCCGCAACGGCGAGAAGGTGGTGCTGCGTCTGCTGGACAGCGGCGCCACCGAGCTGGGACTCGACAAGCTGATCACCGACGCCAAGGCCCGGCAGGCCCTGCGCGAGCTGGGCTCCAAGCCCTACGGCATGGTGCTGGTGACCGGCCCCACCGGCTCGGGCAAATCAACCACCCTCTACGCCCTGCTGGCCGAGCGCAACGATCCGGGCATCAACATCACCACCGTGGAGGACCCGATCGAATACACCCTCCCCGGCATCACCCAGACCCAGGTGAACCGGGAGAAGGGGCTCGACTTCGCCAAGGCGCTGCGGGCCTTCATGCGCCAGGACCCGGATGTGCTGCTGGTGGGCGAAACCCGCGACCTGGAGACCGCCAAGACCGCCATGGAGGCGGCGCTCACCGGCCACCTCGTGATGACCACCCTGCACTGCAATGATGCCGCCAGCGCCATCGCCCGGCTCGACGAGATGGGGGTGGAGCCGTTCCTGGTGAGCGCCTCGCTGCTGGGGGTGGTCTCCCAGCGGCTGGTGCGCAAGGTGTGTGAAGCCTGCCGCATCGCCTACCACCCCAGCCCCGAGGAGCTGAGCCGCTTCGGGCTGATGGCCACCCAGGAATCCGAGATCACCTTCTACCGGGCGAACACCACTCGTGTGGGCGCGGAAGGCTGCTGTCCGGTCTGCAACGGCACGGGATACAAGGGCCGGGTCGGTGTGTTCGAGATCCTGCGCAGCAACGATGAGCTCTCCGCCGCAATCGCCAAGCGCCAGAGCACAGACGTGATCCGTCGGATGGCACTGGAAACGGGGATGAAGACTCTGCTGGGCTACGGGCTGCAGCTGGTGCGCGAGGGGCGCACCACCCTGGCCGAGGTGGAGCGGATCCTGCTGACCGATTCCAGCCTTGAGAGCGAACGGCGGGCCCGCGCACTCCACGCCCTCACCTGCGGAACCTGTGGAGCCGGCCTGCGCGAGGAGTGGCTTGAATGTCCGTACTGCCTGACGAGCACACAGCTCTGATCAACCCTTCCCGAGGTTTCCCATGGCCGTGATGATCGAGGATCTGATGAGCCAGCTCGTTGCCGATGGCGGCAGCGACCTGCACATCAGCGCCGGCTTGCCTCCCTACGGGCGCTTCAACGGCCAGCTGCGGCCGATCCAGGACGAGCAATTGGACAGCGACGCCTGCAACAAGCTGATCTTTTCCATGCTCAACAATTCCCAGCGCAAGCAGCTGGAGCAGGAGTGGGAACTGGACTGCTCCTACGGCCTGCGGGGAGTCGCCCGCTTCCGGGTGAACGTGTTCCGGCAGCGCGGCACCTACGCGGCCAGCCTGCGCGCCTTGGGCAATGAGATTCCCAGCATGCAGGCCCTCGGCCTGCCTTCGGTCGTAGAAGAGGTGAGCCGACTGCCCAAGGGGCTGGTGCTGGTGACCGGCCCCACCGGCTCCGGCAAGACCACCACCCTGGCGGCCATCCTCGATCACATCAACAAGACCCGCGCCGAGCACATCATCACGATCGAGGATCCGATCGAGTTCACCTACCGCTCTGAGAAAAGCGTCGTGCACCAACGACAGGTGCACGACGACACCCGCAGCTTCGCCAACGCCCTGCGGGCGGCCCTCCGCGAAGACCCCGACGTCATCCTGGTGGGGGAAATGCGCGACCTGGAAACGATCCAGCTGGCGATCACCGCAGCTGAAACCGGCCACCTTGTGTTCGGCACCCTGCACACCAGCTCCGCCGCCCAGACGGTGGACCGGATGGTGGACGTGTTCCCGGCCGGCCAGCAGACCCAGATTCGCGTGCAACTCAGCACCAGCCTGGCCGCGGTGTTCGCCCAGACGCTCTGCGTCCGGCACCGTCCGTCTCCCGGTCAGCTGGGCCGGGTGATGGCCCAGGAGATCATGATCAACACCCCGGCCATCGCCAACCTGATCCGGGAGGGCAAGACGGCCCAGCTGTATTCCCAGATCCAGACGGGCGGCCAGATGGCAATGCAGACCCTGGAGAAAGCGCTGGCCGACCTAGTGGTTGCCAACGAGGTGACCATGGACGAAGCTCTCGCCAAAACCACCAAACCGGAGGAACTCAAGCGTCTGATCGCCCAGGTGAGCTGATCCCCGGCCGATGGGCTGTTCCCCGGCCGATCCCTCTGCGTCGATCTCCCCACATCTCCGACCATGCCCACCTTCACCGCCAGCTACACCAACAGCCGAGGCAAGACACAGGCCATCGACGTGGATGCGGGGGATCTGCTGCAGGCGAAGCGACGCCTGCGCCAGCGCGGCATTCTGGTGAACGACATCAAGGTCAAGCCACGCAGTTCCGCCAGCAGTCAGCGGGCACAGGAAGAACTGAAGCGCAAGCTGCGCTTCTCCGGCCTGCAGAGCCTGTTCGAGCGGCGGCCGGGCATCCGCCACCGCGCCGTGTTCGCCAGCAAGATGGGCGCCCTGGTGAGCACCGGTGTGCCCATCATCCGCAGCATCGAGCTGATGGCATCCCAGCAGAAACTGCCGGTGTTCAAGCGGGCGCTGGAATCGGTGAGCCTGGAGCTCAACCAGGGCAACACCCTGGGCATGGCGATGCGGGCCTGGCCGCAGGTGTTCGACCGACTCACGATCGCCATGGTGGAGGCCGGCGAGGCGGGGGGGGTGCTGGATGAGGCGCTGCGCCGCCTTGGCCAGCTGTTGGAGCAGAACGCCAAGCTCCAGAACAAGGTGAAGGGCGCCCTGGCCTACCCGATCGCGGTGCTGGTGATCGCCATCGCTGTGTTCTTTGGAATGATGCTGTTCATCATTCCCATTTTCGCAGATCTCTATTCTCAGCTGGGCGCTGAACTGCCTGCCTTTACCCTGTTCTTCCTGAATATCAGCAATCTGCTGCGGTCCAGTGCCGCGATCTTCGTGGCCGCCGGAATCGCGCTGGCCATTTTCATCCTGGTGCGGTTTTACAGAACCCACTACGGCAGACGGCGCATCGACGCTCTGATGCTCAAGCTGCCTCTGTTCGGGGATCTCATCCAGAAAACCGCCACCGCACGGTTCTGCCGCACCTTCAGCTCCCTCACCCGGGCCGGCGTGCCGATCCTTCTCTCGCTCGATGTGGTGCGGGAAATCACCGGCAACTCGATCATCGCCGACACCATTGCCAACAGCCGTGAGGACGTGATGCAGGGCATTCCCCTGAGCGTTGCGCTGGGACGCACCAAGGCCTTCCCGGAGCTCGCTCTCAGCATGCTCGCCATCGGCGAGGAAACCGGGGAAATGGACACCATGCTCTCCAAGGTGGCCGACTTCTACGAAGATGAGGTTGAGAACGCAACCAAGGCCCTGACCTCACTTCTTGAACCGATGATGATCATCTTTGTGGGTGGCATCGTGGGGGTCATCCTGGTTGCGATGTATCTGCCAATGTTCAACATCTTCGATCAGATCCGCTGATTTCCGCTACACTCGTTGATCCGCTGATGGATTGCCCGGCAATCCATCCCGAGGTCCAGCAGTGCTGGAAGTTGAAGCCTCCGGTGATGCCGTCCACATCCAGCAGCTCGCCCACAATGAACAGCCCGGGCTGCAGGCGACTCTCCATCGTCGTCAGGTTCACCTCCCCCAGGGGAACACCACCGGCGGTGACGAACTCCTCGCCGAAGGGACCGCGACCGCTCACCGCATAGCAGGAATCGCTCAGGGAACGGATCAGGTGCCCCTGCAGCTCCCGGGTGAGCTCGGCCCAGCGCCGCTCCGGCATCGCCCCCGCCTCGGCGAGCAGATGCTGCCAGAGCCGGCGGCTGAGCTCCGGCCAGGGCCTGGCGTTGCCGAGCTGTCGCCGGGCCTGGGCGCCGCGGGCCTGCTGGAAGAGCTCCGCGAGATCCGTCTGACTGCGGCCACCACTCCAGTCCACCCGCAGCCTGGCGCGGTAGCGGCACGCGTGCAGCTGGCGGGCGGCGAAGGCGGTGAGCCGCAGCGTGGCCGGGCCGCTGAGGCCCCAGTGGGTGATCAGCACCGGCCCCCGCTGACGCTGGATTCCCCCATCGGGCAGCTCCAGGGTGAGGCCCACCGGATCCATCGCCACCCCGGCCAGGGCCAGCAGGGTCTCGCCGGCCAGGGCCAGGGTGAACAGGGAGGGCACCGGCGGCACCAGGCTGTGGCCCAGGGATGCCGCCACCCGGCGCCCGCTGGGATGGCTGCCGGTGGCCAGCACCAGCCGACGGGCCGTGACCCCGCCGGACCGGCCGCTCAGCTGCTGGCCCCGCAGCTGCAGGGCAAAGCCGTCCGGAGCCGGGGCGGCACTTTGCAGGGCCAGACCCGTGTGCAGCGTCACCCCGGCCCTGGTGGCGGCCCGGCGGAGCGTGTCCACCACCGAGCTGGAGCGGTTGGAGCGGGGGAACAGGCGGCCATCGGCTTCCTCCACCAGCTCCAGGCCGTGCTCGTGGAACCAGGCCAGCGCATCCCCCGCCGCGAACCGGGAGAAGGGGCCCCGCAACGCGCGGCTGCCCCGGGGATAGTGAGCCACCAGCTCGCGGGGATCCCAGCAGGCATGGGTGACATTGCAGCGACCGCCGCCGCTGATGCGCACCTTGTGCAGGGGCTCAGGCGTGGCCTCGAGCAGATGCACACCTCGCCCGCCGGCCTCGGCTGCGGTGATGGCAGCCATGAACCCCGCCGGACCACCCCCGGCCACCAGCACGGGCAGCCGCTCAGGAAGCATGGCTGGGCAGCATGGAGGGATGGAGCAAGAGATCGGCCAGAGCAGGGGGGTGACCAGCTTCCGCTTCAGTGTGGCCCCGATGATGGACTGCACCGATCGGCACTTCCGCGTGCTGATGCGGCAGATCACCCGCCACAGCCTGCTCTACAGCGAGATGGTGGTGGCCCGGGCCCTGCACCATGCCAGTCGGGAGCCGGGGGCTGATCGGCCCGGCGGCCGGCTGGAGCGGCTGCTGGGCTTCGATCCCTGCGAGAGGCCCCTGGCCCTGCAGGTGGGCGGTGACGACCCGGCGCTGCTGGCCGAAGCCGCCCGCCTGGCAGCCGGCTGGAGCTACGACGAGATCAACCTCAATGTGGGCTGCCCCAGTGAAAAGGTGCAGCAGGGGCGCTTCGGCGCCTGCCTGATGGCGGAACCGCAGCGGGTGGCGCGTTGTGTAGAGGCCATGGCCACCGCGACTCCGCTGCCGGTGACCGTCAAGCACCGGATCGGCATCGACGACCGCGACTCCTACGCGGAGCTGCTGACCTTCGTGGACACCGTGGCGGCCGCCGGAGCGCAGCGCTTCAGCGTGCATGCGCGCAAGGCCTGGCTGCAGGGGCTGGACCCGAAGCAGAACCGCACCATCCCGCCGCTGCGCCACGACTGGGTGCACCGCCTCAAGGCCGACCGGCCCGGACTGACGATCGAGATCAACGGCGGCCTGGAGACCGTGGAGGACTGCCTCCACCAGCTGCGCCATGTGGATGGGGTGATGGTGGGACGGGCGGCCTACGACCATCCCCTGCGCTGGGCCGGCGTGGACCGGAGCATCCATGCCGAGCCTGAGAACGGGGATGAGGCCACTGCCGCGACAGTGCTGCGCGGTCTGATCCCCTACGCCGAGCGATGGTGCAGCCGCGGGGAACGGCTGTGGCCGATCGCACGCCATCTGGTGAAGCTGGTGCAGGGGGTTCCCGGTGCACGGCCGTGGCGGCAGCAGATCACCCAGGCAGCCGGGGCCCAACAGGCCGGGCCCGAGGTGCTGGAGCGCGCCGCCCGACTGCTTGAGGAAGCTCAGCCCTCCGCGCCGGGATAGCCGCCGTCGCTGTCCTGAAAGCCACCGTCAAACCCGCCACCCGCGCCGCCGCTGCGACGGCGGCGGGTGCGACCGGCCTCGAAACCTGCCTCGGGCGTGCCGCCGCCATAGCTGCGGTCTTCCCAGCCACGGGCCCCCGACCCCCTCGGGCCGCCGGCACCATGGCCGCCGCCGCCCTGGCCGCCACCCTCGCCACCGCCGTAACCACTGCCACCGCCGCCATAGCCTCCGGAGGGGCGGCGAGGGGCGCTGCCGCGGGGTTCGGCCCGGTTGATGCGCAGCGGGCGACCCATCAATTCAGCGCCCTGAAGCGCCTCGATGGCGCGGGCTTCCATCTCCGGGTCGGCCATCTCCACGAAGGCGAAACCGCGCTTGCGGCCGGTGTCCCGCTCAAGGGGCAACGAGCAGTTGACCACATCCCCGAAGGGGGAAAACAGCTCCACCACATCCTCCTGCTCAGCGCGGAAGGGCAGATTGCCGACAAAGATGCTCACGTCCAGGGGGTCAGGCGGGGAAAGGAACCCAGGCCTGTCAACCGCCCAGCCTAGGGGCAGGATTCGGTTGCGGTTCAGCCCTGGCCGGGCCCAGCCGCTGCCGCAGCACCTCCAGCTGTGCCCGCACCTGCTCGAAGCCGGTGCCACCCTCGCTGCGGCGGGCCGCCACCACCTGGCGGGGTTCGATCGCCGCGAAGATGTCGGCCTCGAAGGCGGGATGCAGCTGCTGCCAGCGCTCCAGCGGCAGCTGCCGGAGCAGCAGCCCCTCGGCCAGGCAGGTCTTCACCAGGCCGCCCACCAGCTGATAGGCCTCGCGGAAGGGCACTCCCCGGGTCACCAGGTAGTCGGCCACATCGGTGGCGTTGGAAAAATCGGAGCCCACCGCCGCCTCCAGCCGCTGGGGCCGGAACTCCAGCCCCTCCTCGAAGAGGATCGCCATGGCCTCCAGACAATCCAGCACCGTTTTCACGCCGTCGAAGAGGGCTTCCTTGTCTTCCTGGAAGTCCTTGTTGTAGGCGAGGGGCAGGCCCTTGATCATCGTGAGCAGGCCCATCAGGTGGCCGAATACGCGCCCGCTCTTGCCCCGCACCAGCTCCGGCACATCGGGGTTCTTCTTCTGGGGCATCAGGCTGCTGCCGGTGGCGCAGCGATCGCTGAGGGCGACAAAACCGAACTCCTCACTGGCCCAGAGGATCACCTCTTCGGCCAGACGGCTGAGGTGGGCCAGCACCAGGGAACCCGCCGCCATGAACTCCACGGCGAAATCCCGGTCGCTCACCGCATCGAGGCTGTTGGCGTAAATGGCGTCAAAGCCGAGCTCGGCGGCGGTGGCGCGGCGATCGATCGGCACCGGCGTGCCGGCCAGGGCCGCCGCCCCCAGGGGGCAGATGTTGACCCGCCGGCGCACATCGGCCAGGCGCTGGCGGTCGCGCTCGGCCATCTCCACATAGGCCAGCAGGTGATGGGCCAGGCAGAGGGGCTGGGCCCGCTGCAGGTGGGTGTAGCCGGGGATCAGGGTGTCGGCATGGCGCTCGGCCTGCTCGAGCAGGGCCCGCTGGAAGCGCAGCAGGGCGCCATCGATGGCATCGATCCGGCGGCGCAGCCACAGACGGATGTCGGTGCCCACCTGGTCGTTGCGGGAGCGGCCGGTGTGCAGCTTCTTGCCCAGGGGCCCGAGCAGCTCGATCAGCCGCCGCTCCACGGCGAAGTGCACATCTTCTGCCTCCAGGCCGGGGTTGAACTCACCCAGGGCCGCCTCGGCCCGCACCTGCTCCAGCCCGCCGATCAGTTCCTCGGCCTCGGCCTCGCTGATCACGCCGCAGCGACCCAGCATGCGTGCGTGGGCGATCGAGCCGTCGAGGTCCTCCTGCAGCAGGGTGATGTCGAAACCGATCGAGGCGTTGAAGCGCTCGATCGCCGGATGAAGGCCCTGGTCGAAGCGCTGGCTCCAGGCGGACGCGGTGGAATCGACGGCCATGGACGGGGGCTCAGCGACAGCGCGGGCTGGGGCTCAGCTTGCCACTCGGCTGCCGGGGCCGCCCTGGGGGAGGGGGGGCAGCATCACCTCTTCCTGCACCTTGAACACCAGCATGGAGGCATCGTCCTCCAGCTGCCGATCCGGACCCACGAAGCGATCGAGGCGGGCGAACAGCTGATCGAGGATGGCCTGGGCCCCGGTGCCGGAGCGGCTGGCCACCTGCAGGCTGCGGCACAGGCGATCCTCCTCGTAGCGCTCGCCGCTGAATCCCCGGGCCTCGGTGACGCCATCGGTGTAGAAGAGCACCACATCGCCAGGCTCGAGCACGATCGATTCCATTCCGTAGTCGGCCTCGCTCTGCAGGCCGATCAGCAGCCCCGGGGCATCCAGCCGTTCGACGCGGTTGAGGCGCCGCCGCCAGAGCAGCGGTGGATTGTGGGCGGCGTTGCTGTAGCGCAGCAGCCGGGTGAGAGGATCGAAGTCGGCATAGAAGAGCGTCACGAACCGGTGCGACTGGGAGAGGTCCTCCTGGGCCAGCTGGTTGAGGTCGCGAAGAATCCGATCGGGGGCATGGCCGCTGAGCGCCCCGGCGCGCAGCATCCCCCGCACCAGGGTCATCAGCAGCCCCGCCGGCAACCCCTTCCCCATCACATCGCCCATCGCCACCGCCCAGCGGCCGCGCTCCCGGCGGCGGCCCTGCAGGCGGGGGCGTGTGGGGATGAAGTCGTAGTAGTCGCCGCCCACCTCGAAGGCTGGGCGGCAACGGGCCGCCAGCTCCACCCCCTCGATCACCGGACAGCGGTCCGGCACCAGCTGGGCCTGGATCTCGGCGCCGATGCTGAGCTGCCGATCCACCCGCTCATGGCGGCGCATGTCCTGCTGCAGCACCTCGTTCTCCAGGGCCACAGCGGTGAGATCAGCCACCAGCTGCACGTGCCGCCGGTGCACTTCGCTCCAGCAGAAATCCTCCCGCTCGCTGAACACGTACAGCCGGCCGCGCTGTCGGCCGCGGGCCACCACGGACGTGGCGAACACCTCGGCCCGGCCCAGCAGCCGCAGCACCCGCTGATCCAGCCGGGCGGCCCGCTCCCCTTCACCGTCGTCCGCGCCCTGGCCGGCGGCCGTCAGCTCGCCGTCGGGCAGAGCGGCGAAGCGGCGCACGAGCTCGGCAGCGCGCTTGAGGGGCGAGGCATGCACCTGGTCGCGCCAGAGGCGACCGTCCTCGTGGAAGGGCACGAGCAGGGCACCGTCGGCCTCCACCAGACGCGCGGCCACCAGCGGCACCAGCTCCAGCAGGCGGCTGAGGTTGGTGAAGCTGCGCAGCACGAAACCCAGCGAAGCCAGCAGCTCCTGGTTGCGGCGCTGCTCCCGGTTGAGGCTGTCGAGCAGCTGCCGCAGCGACGCGCCGGGGGAGAGCGGGGGCTGCTGGGGCAGAGCTGGCGGCGTCTGGCTCACCGAGCTGCCGCGGGGGAGCCGCAAGATAGACCCGCTGGCCCCGTCTGACCTCAGCCCGCCAGCAGCGCCTCGACGAATTCGAAGCTGTTGAAGGGCCGCAGGTCGCGGATCCCCTCACCGGCGCCGATGAACCGGATCGGCAGACCGGCCTCGGACGCAACCGCCAAGGCGACGCCACCGCGGGCGCTGCCGTCGAGCTTGGTGATCACCACCCCGGTGAGACCGGCGGCGGTGGCAAAGGCCATCGCCTGGCGAAGGCCGTTCTGCCCCTGGCTGGCATCGAGCACCAGCAGGGACTCCACCGCGGCATCGGGGGCCAGCCTGTCGATGATGCGGCGCACCTTGGAGAGCTCCTCCATCAGGTTGTGCTTGGTCTGCAGCCGGCCGGCCGTGTCCACGAGCACCAGCTCCGTGCCCTTGGCCTTGGCCGCACCGATGGCGTCGTAGACGACGGCCGCGGGGTCGGCGTTGGCGCTGGGGTTGGCGATCACCGGCACATGGCTGCGCTCCCCCCAGGCCTCCACCTGCTGCACCGCGGCGGCCCGGAAGGTGTCGGCGGCGGCGATCAGGCAGCTGTAGCCGCTGCGCACGGCCAGGTTGGCGAGCTTGCCGAGGGTGGTGGTCTTGCCCACGCCGTTCACCCCCACCATCAGCCACACGTTGAGACGCTCATGCTGGGGAGCGAGCAGGGGCACACCGCTGGCCTCGATGGGGCCATCGAGAATCCCGCGCAGCTGCTCCTTGAGGAACCGAAGTCCCTCGGCTGAATCCACCACTTCCTCGTTGAGCCGCTGGCGCAGGGCCTCGAGCACCCGATCGGTGGCGCTCACGCCCACGTCGGCCCGCAGCAGGGCGGTCTCGAGGTCATCGAGGAGTTCAGGGCTGAGGGGGTCGTCGCCGAGGCTGTCGAGCAACTGGGTGACGAAGCCGCGCCTGGTTTTCTCCAGACCCTGGCGCAGCCGGCCCAGCCAGTCGATCTCCTCCAGCGACACCTGATCGACCCGCCTGCCCTGGGCCGCCAGCACCTCGGCCGACCAGGTGAAGGTGTCATCGAAGGCCCCCAGCCGGGGCTCGGCGCTGTCGGCTTCAGCCGGCTGGCCCGCTGCATCGGCCCCGGGTTCGGGTGGGCGGTGGAGAAGTGGACGGTGGGGCGGTGCTGGCCGCTTCCGCGGCCGGTTCGGGTTCAGCTCGGGGTTGCGGCCGGGGCTGCTCGGGAGCGGCCTGCTGCCTCATCTGCTGCTCGGCCTTGAGCCGGGCGTAGGCCTCGCGCGCCCAGGCCAGGGCATCTTCGGAGAGGTGGGAGCTGGGCTGGGAGCTGGGGTGGCCGGTGGGTTGAAGCGTCGGGGTGTCGGCCGTGCCCTGGGAGAACGCGGGCGACGGGGCCGAAGGCGGCTGGGAGGGTTCCGCGGATTCCGGGGTGACCGGCTCAGGCGCGGGGGACTCGCCATCCGCCGGCTCCACCGCAGGCTGCTCCGGCGCTGCCGGAGCCTCGGCTGCTGCCGGCTCGGCTGGGGCTGACTGGGGCCGCAGGGTGCGTTTGAACCAGTCGAAGACCATCAGGCTCCCCTGCCGGCGGCGGTGGTGAAGCGGCGGAGGACGCCGTTGATCATGCGCCGGCCCTGCTCGTCGCTGTAGCGGTTGGCCAGTTCCACGGCCTCGCTGCAGGCCACCGCAGCGGGGGTGCCGAAGTCGGTCAGATCCACGGCGGCCAGACGCAGGATGTCGCGGTCGATGCGGGGCAGTCGGCCCAGCCGCCAGCCCTCCATCACGGCATCGAGCCGGCGGTCGATGCCTTCACGGTCACGCAGCACCGCCCGGGTGCGCTCGACGGCCCCGCGCCGCACCTCCTCCTGATCGGCCAGCAGCAGCAGGCGCGGCAGCTCGAGACTGGCGGAGAGGCGGTTCAGGGCCTGTTCGGCGGCCGCCAGACCCTGCTGGAGATGCTGGCGCACCCGCGGCAGCTGGTCGGCACCCTGCTCCTGGAGCTCGCTGTCGAGCAGCTGCTGCTGGGCGGTCTGCAGATCGGCGGCGGACTGGTCCAGGGCCTCGCGCACGTGCTGGGTGAGGGTGGCCAGGGCCTGCTGCAGCAGCTCATCGAGCGGCGGCTCAGGGGCAGCCGGCCCCCGGTCCCCCCCCGTGGAGCCACGGTCACTGGTCTGGCCCAGCATCAGCAGGGCCAGTTCACGGGAGAGACTGCGACTGGGCATCAGGACATCTGGGGGGCCCGGAGCTGGGCCAGAAGGCTGGAGAAACTGCGGTTTGAGGGGGCTTCGCGCTCATCGGGGCTGACGATGCCCGCCGAGATGATGGTGCGGAAGGCATCCTCCACCGTCAGGTCGAGGTCCTTCACCGAACGCTCCGGCACCACGGTGTACCAGCCGGTGGTGGGATTCGGTGCGGTGGGAATGAACACGCTCAGCATCGGCTCGGCGAAGCCGCTCTGGAGGGTGGTGCCGAGGGGACCGGTGACGAAACCCAGGGCATAGAGGCCCTCGCTTGGATACTCCACGAGCACGACACGGCGAAAGCGGGTGGCATTGCCCTGCAGAAAGGTTTCCAGAAGCTGCTTGAGGGTCTTGTAGACCGAACCGGCGAGGGGGATGCGCAGCAGGGTGCCCTCCCCGAATTCAAGCAACCAGCGGCCCACGATGTTGCGGGCCATCAGGCCGATCAGCAGGATGCCCAGCAGTGGCACCAGCAGACCCACCCCGAGATTGATCAGCTCCTGGAGAAGCGGATTGAGGGTGTTGAAGGGATTGAACTGCTTGGGAATCGTGGTGAGGAAAGCCAGCACGAAACGGCTGACGGTGGTGGCCAGCCAGATGGTCGTGGCCAGGGGGATGACCACCAGCAGGCCTGCGATCAGGTCGTTCTTCAGGTCCTGCTGGAGCCGGCCCACCAGGGGCTCGTCAGGTCTGGGACTGGATTGAACCAAGGCAAAACCCCGCGTTCCGGCCGTCTGCTGAGACAGGCAACTTAGCCAGGCAGGGTTCCCCCTCGAGCATCAGGGAGAGAGAACGTGTGGATCAGGCCGGGACCTGTGCTCACACCAGGGCCACCACCGCCACCAGGACGAAGGCGACGGCCAGAGCGGCGGCACGTCCGGTGACGCCGAAGCGGCGCTGCTGCAGCCCCAGGTTGCGGGCGAAGCGTGCCTGGGCAACCTGCTTCTCCGCCTGCTCCAGCTGAGGCCTGATCTGGGTGTCGATGAACTCACGGGCCCGTTTCTTCTTCTCCGCGTCGGTGGCCTGGGGAGGAATGCGTCCCTCCTTCTCTGCCTCGGCGATCAGCTGGTCCACGAAGCCCGGATTCTCGATCTGCTGCTTCTGCATCTCCACCTGCATCGCCTGCTGGGCGATCGCCGCCTCCTGCTGCTGAGCCTCCTGGGCCATCGCTGCCTCGCTACTCAGGGACAGCGGCACCGCCACCACCATGGCGATCGCCAGCAGGGCAGCGAGCACGCCCACGAGCCAGCGCAGAGGGGTGCGGGACGAGGGGCCCTCGACCCGCTGGGCGACCAGCATCAGCAGCAGACCCACCAGCGCCATGGGACCCTCGCCCACGAGCCGGTCGAGGAACACCTGGCGGAAGGCCTCCAGATCCCAGTTCCAGTTCACCAGCAGCGGGGTGAGCTGAAGCCCCATCAGCACCACGAGGGTGAGGCCCAGCCAACGCAGAAGCTGGGCGATGCGGCCCGTTGAGGCGGTACTCGGAGTCAAGCGCTACAGACTGGGAAAGTTGCGCAAGTGTACGGGTGACGGCCGGCTCTGCCACGGCGCTGGCGGCTCGGCTCCGGGAACGGGCCCGGAGCCTGGGCTTCGATCCAGTGGGGATCGCCGCCGTCCCGGGCGGTGAGCGGATGCAGCTGCGCACGGCTGCCCTGGAGCGCTGGCTTAAAGGGGGACACCAGGCTGGGATGGGCTGGATGGCCGATCCACGCCGGCGGGCGGTGGAGACCCTGCTGCCAGGGGTGCGCAGCCTGCTGGCCGTGGGACTGAACCATCACGTGGCGGCAGCCAGGGCCCCGGGCACCCTGAAGGTGGCCCGCTACGGCTGGGGCCGCGACTACCACCGGGTGATCGACGGGCGCCTGCGGCAACTGGGCCGCTGGCTGGAGCAGCAGGTGCACGGTGTGCGCTGGCGCGTCTGTGTGGACAGCGCGCCGCTGATGGACAAGGCCTGGGCCGAGGAGGCCGGGCTGGGCTGGATCGGCAAGCACGGCAACCTGATCCACCGCCGCCGCGGCTCCTGGCTGCTGCTGGGGCATCTGCTCACCACTCTGGAGCTGCCGGCGGACAGCCCGGCCCAGGCCCTGTGCGGCAGCTGCAGCCGCTGCATCCCCGCCTGCCCCACCGGTGCCATCCGCGAACCCTTCGTGGTGGACAGCCGCCGCTGCATTGCCTACCACACGATCGAGAACCGCGACCCGGAGCTGCCCGAGGCCATCCGGACCGCACTGCACGGCTGGGTGGCGGGCTGCGACCTCTGCCAGGAGGCCTGCCCCTGGAACCACCAGCCGCTCGAGAGCAGCACCGAAGCGGATCTTCTGCCGCGGCCCTGGTGGCTGAATCTGCACGCCGGGGAAGCCCTCGCCTGGAGCGACGCCGAATGGGACGTCAGATTGCGGGCCTCGGCACTGCGGCGCATCCGGCCATGGATGTGGCGGCGCAACATCCGAGCCGTGCTGGCGGGCCGGATGGAAGCCGATCCCTAGGCTGAGTGGAATTGCCTGCTCCCGATGCCGTCGCGCTGGCGGCGCACTCTGCTGCGCATCCTTCCGCTCCTGGCGCTCGGGATGAGCCTCGGAGGCATTCAACCGGCCCGGGCCCTGGTGCCCTACGTGTATGTGCCCCAGCGCCAGGAACTGGAAGGGGCGGCCCTGGGCATCGCCCAGGCGGCGGCACGGCTGCTGCAGCTCGGCCAGGCGGAGGACGCTGCGCGGCTGGCTGCCCTCACGGTGCAGATGCTGCCGGCCGATCCCCGTGGCTGGGTGCTGCTGGCTGAGGCGCAGCTGCGCAGCGACCAGACCGAAGCGGCGGTGCTTTCGCTGGGGCGCGCCAGGGAACTCGATCCGGACAACGCAGGCATCTGGTTCGCCCAGGGATCCCTGGCCCTGCGGGACGGTCGCCCCGGCGAGGCCCTGGAGCTGCTCCGCCAGGGTCTGCGGCGCGACCCACGCAACGCCAGCGCCTTCTTCGACGTGGGCAATGCCCACATCCTGCTCGATCAGCCCACCCAGGCCCTCACCGCTTTCGAGCGGGCCTCCGAGCTGCGCCGCGACTTCTGGGAAGCGATCAACAACCAGGCCCTCGTGCTGTACGAGCAGGGCAAGGCGGAACGGGCGATCGAGCGCTGGCGCCGGGTGCTGCAGATCCGTCCCGAGGCCGCCGAACCCAACCTGGCCCTGGCCGCAGCCGTGTTCGAGCGTGGCCCTGAGGGCCGCAGGGAAGCCCTGGAGCGGGCTGCTCAGGCGCTGGACGCCGAGCCCAACTACGTGCTCGAGAGCTACCAGAAGGAGCAGCTGTGGGGGCCGAGGCTGCGCAGCACCACCCGTCGTCTGCTGGAGATCCCGGAACTGCGCGTGGATGTGGAGCGGGCCCAGGCGAACGCCAGCTCCTGACCCGGATCCCCTCGCCGTGCCGATCCCGGAGCGGCCGCCGTTCGGTCCGGTCGGGATCGGTAGGCTGAGCGCCACAGTGTGGCCTCAGACCGCAGCACCGGATGGCCGAGGAGCGACCAGGAGAGCAACCCGGCGAGCTGCGGGTTCAGCCGATAGCCCTGCACCAGGAGATGCAGCGCTCCTACCTCGAATACGCCATGAGCGTGATCGTGGGGCGGGCCCTGCCGGATGTGCGCGACGGCCTCAAGCCGGTGCAGCGGCGCATCCTCTACGCCATGCACGAGCTGGGGCTCACCCCGGACCGGCCCTACCGCAAGTGCGCCCGGGTGGTGGGCGATGTGCTCGGCAAGTACCACCCCCACGGCGACCAGGCGGTGTACGACGCCCTGGTGCGGCTGGTGCAGACCTTCGCCAGCCGCCACCCGCTGCTGGATGGCCACGGCAACTTCGGCTCGGTCGACGACGACCCGCCGGCGGCGATGCGCTACACCGAGACGCGGCTGGCACCGATCGCCAACGAGGCGCTGCTCGACGAGATCGGCGACGACACCGTTGATTTCGCCCCCAACTTCGACGGGTCCCAGCAGGAGCCGACCGTGCTGCCGGCCCAGCTGCCGTTTCTGCTGCTGAACGGCTGCACCGGCATCGCCGTTGGCATGGCCACCAGCATCCCGCCCCACAACCTGGGCGAGGTGGTGGATGCCCTGATCACCCTCGTCCGCAGGCCCGGGCTCTCCGACGAGAAACTGCTGGAGCTGGTGCCCGGCCCGGATTTCCCCACCGGTGGCGAGGTGCTCACCGGCAGCGGCGTGCGCGACACCTATCTCGGCGGCCGCGGCAGCATCCCGATGCGGGGCGTGGCCCACATCGAGGAGGTGCAGCCGGGCAAGGGCCGCCACCGCCGCGGCGCCGTGGTGATCACCGAGCTGCCCTACCAGCTGAGCAAGGCCGGCTGGATCGAGAAGCTGGCCGAGCAGGTGAACGACGGCAAGATCGGCGGCATCGCCGACATCCGCGACGAATCCGACCGAGACGGCATGCGCATCGTGGTGGAGCTCCGCCGCGACGCCAACGCGGAAACGGTGCTCACCGAACTGCAACGGCGCACCGCTCTGCAGAGCAACTTCGGCGCCATCCTGCTCACCCTGGTGAACGGTCAGCCGCGTCAGCTGAGCCTGCGCCAGCTGCTGCAGGAGTTCCTCGACTACCGCGAACACACCCTGATCCGGCGCACCCGCCACGCCCTCAGGAAGGCGGAGGATCGGCTCGAGGTGGTGGAAGGCCTCAACAAGGCCCTGGGCGACCTGCGCCGCGTGATCGAGATGATCCAGGACGCCCGCGACGCCGCCAGCGCCCGCGCCAGCCTGCAGGTGCATCTGGATCTGAGCGAGCGCCAGGCCGATGCCGTGCTGGCGATGCCGCTGCGGCGTCTCACCGGCCTGGAGCAGGAAAGTCTGCGCCAGGAGGCGGAGGATCTGCGCCAGGAGCGCAGCCGCCTGCGCCACCTGCTCGACGACCGGAGCGCCCTGCTGGACGCCATGGTGGCCGAGTTCAAGGCCTTGAAGAAGCGCTACGCCACGCCACGCCGCACGCGGCTGGTGGAAGGGGGCGATGCCCTGGTGGCTCAGCGGGCCGCGGCCGTGCGCCCGAGTGCCGGGCTGCAGCGCCAGCAGGCCGTCGCCGCCCTTGCCGCCGACAGCCGGCTGCTGATCCAGGCCGATGGCCAGGTGAAGATCGTGGCCCCCCAGCAGCTGGGCCGCCTCCACCTGGATGGGCCAGCCGAGCGGGGCGACCATCCCGCCCCCGCCCAGGTGATCCTGCCGGTGAGCGGCCAACCGGCCCTGCTGGCCTTCACCGATGCCGGCCGGGTGGCGCTGCTGCGCTGGGAGTTCGCCGGCCAGCAGCCCGGCCGCCTGGAGCGTTTCCTGCCCGACGGCATGGCCGGCGAGCAGGTGGTACAGCTGCTGCCCCTGCCCGGCGGTGAGGGGGCGGCAGGAGCGAGCATCGGCCTGCTGAGCAGCGACGGCCGCTTCAAACGACTGCCGCTGGATGACTTTCAGGAGCTGTCAGGCAGGGCCGCCTCGGTTCTCAGGCTCAAGGAGGGTGTGAGCCTGCGGCGGGTGGTGCTCTGCCGGGATGGCCAGGAGCTGGTGGTGGGCAGCAGCACGGGCCGGCTGCTGCGGCTGACGGTGAACGAAGCCAACCTGCCGCTGCTGGGCCGGGCCGCCCAGGGTCCGGTGCTGCTGCGGCTGCTGCCGGGCGAGAGCGTGGTGGGAGCCGCAGGCGTGGTGGGCCCTGAGGCGGCGGTGCTGCTGGCCAGCCGCCGGGGCTGGATCAAGCGGCTGGCCGTGGGCGAGCTGCGCCTCTGCCAGCGCGGAGACCTGGGCCAGATCGGCCTGCGCTTCAGCCAGCGCCAGGATCAGCTGATCGACCTCTGCGGCGCCGACGTATCCCTGGTGGGGGCCGTGCTGAACGACGGCGGCAGTGCCCGTCTTCAGCCAGCAAGCCTCGAGGTGGAGGACGCCGCCGGCACAGGCGTGAGCATCGGGCTGGCCGAGGCCGAGGAGCTGACCGCCCTGGTGCCGCTGGCCTGCTAGAGGGCGCTAGGGGGCTGCCGCCGCGGCCAGAGGACGGGCAGCCGCCAGTCCGGCTGGCTCCAGCCTCAGCTTGCTGGCACGCACCGCCTCGTCCATCTCGATCGGATAGGCGCCATCGAAGCAGGCGGTGCAGAAGTGCCCGGAATGGGCCTGGGCCGCCTCCACCATGCCCTCCTTGGTCAGGTAGGCCAGAGAGTCGACACCCAGGTGGGCTGCGATCTCCTCGAGTGTCAACCGGGCCGCGATCAGCTGGTCCTGGGTGTCGGTGTCGATGCCGTAGAAGCAGGGATGGGTGACCGGCGGTGAACTGATCCGCATGTGCACCTCGGTGGCGCCGGCATCACGCAGGGCCGCCACGAGCTTGCGGCTGGTGGTGCCGCGCACGATCGAGTCGTCGATCACCACCACCCGCTTGCCGGCCAGCACGTCGGGCAGCGGGTTGAGCTTCACGCGGATGCCCGCCTCGCGCATCGCCTGGGTGGGCTGGATGAAGGTGCGGCCCACGTAGCGGTTCTTGATCAGACCGTCGCCGAAGGGAATGCCGCTCACCTGGGAGTAGCCGATCGCCGCCGGGATGCCGGAATCGGGAACGCCGATGACGATGTCGGCCGCCACCGGCGTCTCGCGGGCCAGTACTTCACCGATGCGCACCCGGTAGCTGTAGAGCGACTCGCCGAAGAAGCGGCTGTCGGGCCGGGCGAAGTAGATCATCTCGAACACGCACAGCTTGGCCGGCTCCTCGATCCAGCGGCTGCGCTGGGGGGTGGGATCCCCCTGGCGGAAGTGGATGACCTCGCCGGGCTGCACGTCGTCGTCGAAGCTCGCGCCGATGATGTCGAGACCGCAGGTCTCGCTGCTCACCACCCACTGGGCCTGGTGGGTGTCGCCGAGATGGCCGAACACCAGGGGCCGGATGCCATGGCCGTCGCGCAGGGCGAACAGGCCCTCGGGCGTGCCGATCACAAGGCTGAAGGCGCCGCGGCAGCGGCCTGCGGCCTGGCGGATCGCCGCATCCCAGGCCAGGCCGCCATTCACGGCCTGCTGCACGGCAAAGGCGATCAGCTCGGAGTCGGTGGTGGAGGTGAGTTCGCTGGCCAGGTCTGCCAGCTCGTGGCGGAGCTCGGCCGCATTCACCAAATTGCCGTTGTGGGCCAGGGCGAACGGGCCGAGGCGGGTGTTGAGCAGCACCGGCTGGGCGTTGCACACCTTGCTGCTGCCGGTGGTGGAGTAGCGGTTGTGGCCGATGGCCAGAAATCCCGGCAGCCGCTCGAGCACCTCCTGGTCGAACACCTGGCTCACCAGGCCCATGTCCTTGTGCATGCGCACCTGGTCGTCCTCGCCGAACACGGCGATCCCGGCCGACTCCTGGCCGCGGTGCTGCAGGGCGTAGAGGCCGAAGTAGGCCAGGTTGGCCACGGGCTGGTCGGCCGCCATCACGGCGTAGACACCGCAGGCCTCCTCCGGCTTGTCGGGGCGCTCGGGGGGAACCACCAGCACAGGCCTCACGAAGCACGCCGAGGTTGCATTCTGCATCAGCACCTCGACAACTGGGTGCGGAACACCTCCCCCGGTGGGAGCGGCAGTGGAGCGGCAGTCGCGGGGCTTCCTCAGGCCGTGGGAGGAAGATCCGGGCCGAGGCGGCGGGGGATCGCCTGCTCGAAGCTGCGCCGCAGGTCGTCCACCGCCAGGTCGATCAGCACCTGGTCGCCCTGGCGCAGGCTCAGCCGCGGGCTGGCCTGCACCTGGCCCAGCCGTTCGGCGGGTAGCGCTGCGGCGCCCGCCGCAGCCGCCTCCAGGGCGGCCTGCCAGTGGTCGGAACGCTCCGCCGGCACGCTCACCAGGATGCGCGCGCCTCCCTCGGCGAACAGCAGCCGATCGAGTCGCCCCTCGACCGCCGCAGGCAGGTCGAGATCGGCTCCCAGTGCTGCCTCCGCGGATGTGGCGACGCAGGCTTCGGCCAGGGCCACCGCCAGGCCGCCGTCGCTGAGATCATGGGCGGAGGCCACCAGACCTGCGGCGATGGCCCGCCGCAGGAAGGCCTGCACCACCTTCTCCAGGGCGAGATCGATCACCGGGGGCCGGCCGGTGAGGACGCCGTGGATGCGCTCAAGGTAGCTGCTGCCGGCCAGCGTCACGCGTGGATCACCGGCCTCGCTCAGCGGCACCCCCAACAGCCAGATGGCGTCGCCGGCCGTGCGCCAGGCCTGACCGCGCACATGGGCCAGATCGTGCACCAGGCCCACCATGCCCACCACCGGGGTGGGGTGGATCGGCTGCATGCTGCCGTCGGGCAGCCGGGTCTCGTTGTAGAGCGACACGTTGCCGCCGGTGACGGGGGTCTCCAGGGCCGTGCAGGCCGCCGAGAGGCCGCGGCAGGCCATCGCCAGCTGCCAGTAGCCGGTGGGGGTTTCC
>JALOOQ010000204.1 GCA_025454305.1 Cyanobium sp. Prado107 | reverse complement strand
CTCCGGCGTATCGGGTAGGGCTCTGCGCTTGCCTGGCCGCATCGCAACCCGGAATCTGGCCGTCTTGCCCTTCATTTCAGGCCGCTTCTCAATGCCCTGTCCGCCGACAATGAAGTTGACCGGTCGGCGACAGCCTCGTTGGCCGGTCTGGTGAGTGCTGGAGACCCTGGCGCCGATGCGCAGGGCCCCGGGGATGCCGGCACCACTGACGAGCCACCAACGCAACCTGTACATGGCCAAACGACGAGCCGGCGGCAGCCAGGAGGCGGCTGCGGCGGCGGCGGGCATCTCGGTGCGCAGCGCCCGCCGCATCGAACGAAATCAGATCCAGCCCCGGGCGGGCCAGCCCCGTGGCCGCACGCGGCCTGATCCGCTGGCGGGGGTGTGGGAGGAGGAACTGGTGCCGCTGCTGCACCGATCGCCGGCCCTGACGCCGATCACGCTGCTGGAGCACCTGCAGCGCCAGAAGCCTGATGTGGACTGGGTTCCCCACCACCGAACGCTGCAGCGGCGGGTGCGGCAGTGGAAGGCGCTGCATGGCCCGGACCCGGAGGTGATCTTCCCGCTGAGCTACGAGCCCGGTGAGATCGCCTTCTGCGACTTCACCCAGCTCAAGGGGGTGGAGGTGACGATTGCAGGGCAGGTCTTCCCCCATCTGCTGTTCCACTACCGCCTGGGGTGGAGCGGCTGGAGTTATGCCCAGGTGGTGCAGGGGGGTGAGAGTTTCGTGGCCCTCAGCGAGGGCCTGCAGAACGCCCTGGCCGCCTGCGGCGGGGTGCCGCGGGAACTGCGCACGGACCGGCTGTCGGCCGCCTGCCGCAACCGGGACGGCAGTTTCAGCGCCGACATCACCCGCCGGTACCACGCCCTCTGCAGCCACTACGGCCTGGCCTACAGCCGCAACAACAGGGGAGTGGCCCACGAGAACGGCCGGGTGGAGAGCCCCCATGGCCACCTCAAGGAGCGCATCGAGCAGGCCCTGCTGCTGCGCGACAGCAGTGGATTTGAGACGGTGGCCGACTACCAGGCTTTCCTGGCCGCGGTGTGTGAGCAGTACAACCGGCCCCGGCTGTGTCGGCTGGAGCAGGAGAGGCCGGCCCTGCGGCCCCTGCCGCCGTTTCGCTTTGCCGACTACGACATCGAGCAGCTCAAGGTGCGGCGCACCAGCACGATCGAGGTGCGCAGAGTCGTCTATTCGGTGCCGCCGCGTCTGATCGGGCAGCGGGTGACGGTGCGGATCTTCCACGACCGGCTGCAGGTGCTGCTCGGCCGTCAGATCGCCTGCCAGCTGGTGCGGGTCCATGGCAACGAACAGGAACGGCATGGGCGGGCCTGGTCGATCGACCTGGAGCACCTGATCGACGCGCTGCGGCGCAAACCGCGGGCATTGCTGCACTGCCGCTACCAGCGGGAGCTGTTCCCCGATGAGCGCTGGTGGGTGCTGTGGCAGCAGCTGCGGAGCAGTGGCGATCGTGACGCGGCTGCCCGCGTGATGGTGGAGGCCCTGCATGTGGGCTGCCGGCTGGCGGGATATGAGCCGGTGATCGCCTGGCTGGAGAGCGCCCACCAGCGCCAGCGGCTGACGCTGCCGGAACTGCAGAAACGGTTCCGCCTGCCGCCCCATCGCCCGCTGCCGCCGCAACGCATTCCTCAACACGCCCTGCAGAACTATGACCACCTCCTCCTCGTCCATTCCCAGGCCCCAGGCGGTGGAGGCGACGCTGCCGATGCTGCTCAAACAGCTGCGGCTGGCGCGGTTCCGCAGCCACTGGCAGAGCCTCGCCTGGCAGGCTGAGGCCGAGGGCTGGAGCCACAGTCAGTTCCTCTATGCCCTCTGCGAGCAGGAGGCCGAGCAGCGCCAGCACAGCCGCCAGCAGCGGCTGCTGCGCGCGGCCCATCTGCCCTGGAGCAAGGCGCTGGCGGACTACGACCACGCTGGCCGGATCGAGCCTGAGCGCTGGCAGGAGCTGGAGGGGCTGGCCCGCCGGACGGACTGGCTGCAGCGGGGGGAGAACGTGCTGCTGTTCGGCCCCAGCGGTGTGGGCAAGACCCACATCGCCATCGGTATCGCCCTGGCCCTGATCGGTCTGGATCAGCCCTGCCGCTTCTACGCCGCCACGGCGCTGGTGCAGGAGCTGCAGAAGGCCCGCCGCGAGTACGGCCTGGCGGCTGCGCTGGAGCGGCTGGACCGCTACCCGCTGCTGCTGATCGATGACGTCGGCTACGTGCGCCGGGATGAGCAGGAGAGCAGCGTGCTGTTCGAGCTGATCTGCCACCGCTACGAGCGGCGCTCGATCCTGATCACCTCGAACCAGCCGTTCACCGCCTGGGAGGAGATCTTCCCCAGCACTTCGATGACCGTCGCCGCCGTCGATCGGCTCGTGCACCACTGCCACATCGTGGAGATCAGTGGCGAGAGCCACCGCCGCAATCAGGCCGTCAGCCGCCTACGAGGACGCAGCCCCAGGTCCGCGGAGTTGTCGTCCGGCGACAGGGCGGTGCCGACAGCGGAGGAGGTCTGAGAAGGGCTGCGCGCTGCCGGCGGACTGTGGGGTCCGCCGGCTCATGCGCTCCGCGACCCGCTGGAGCGAAAGTGATGAACTCACACCGGCCAAACGGATTGACGCCTGGTGCCGATCAGCGACTCCCCAGTGGCGGAGAGGGGGTCTGCCGGGTGGGTGGACCAGTTTTCGTGTCGCCGGGGGGAGGTTGTCGCCCACGACAACCCCATGCCGATCACGACCCTCACCGGCCAACTTGGTTGTCGCCAAACGGCCAAGGGACTTGACGCGGGACAACCGCCTGTTCACGGCCCGCAGCGGCCAGCAGTTCTGCGTGGACCTGCGGGGTGGCGGCATCGAATCGCGCCTGCGCGATCTCGAGGGCGAGCGGCAGCGGCAACAGGCCGTGCCCCAGCGCACGAGGACCCGGGCACCGACAGGCTCGACTTCCGCACCGCCGCCGGACGCATCCGCCCCAGCCACAGGGGCTTCGCCTGACGCCGGTCTTCTCTGGCGCTCGGAGCCCGCTGGTGTTCAGGACGCCGCCGGAGACCAGCCCCGCAGCTGGCTGACCAGCAAGGCCAGGACAAAGCCGGCGAACTGAACGATCACGACACAGGGCCCCGACGGCAGGTTGGTGAGCCCCGATCCCAGCAGCCCCAGAAGGGCACATCCGCCACCCAGGGCCGCTGAGCTGACCACATAGGTCGGAAAGCGGCGGCTGAGCAGCCGGCCAGCGCAGGCCGGGATCACCACGAAGGCGCTGATCAGCAGCACCCCCACCGCCTTGATCGACACCGCCACCACCACCGCCAGCAGGACGATGAAGGCCAGGCGGTGCCAGCCGGGCCGGATCCCGAAGGCCCCGGCCAGGTCGTCATCGAGGGTGAGCAGCACCTGGGCCCGCAGGCTCAGGGCGAGATAGGCCAGCGCGCCGAGCAACAGCGCCGTGATCACGGCCAGGTCGTGCCAGGCGATGCCGAGGATGTCGCCGAACAGCAGCTGCTGGATGCCCCCCTGGTAGGTCTCCACCAGGCTGAGCGCCACC
>JALOOQ010000064.1 GCA_025454305.1 Cyanobium sp. Prado107 | reverse complement strand
GGTGTAGGCGAAGTCGTCGGCGGTGGCGATGCTGCGGCCGGCGAAGGTCTGCCCCGGCAGCGACGGCTGCATCGCCTTCACCCGCTCGTAGAGGCCGTGGGCGGCCTCGCTCGGGATGGCCTCGTAGTCGTGGCGGGAGTAGTAGTGCCGCCCGAAGCGGCCCCAGTGCCCGGCCATGATCTCCGCCACCGGGCAGCGGCGGCGGGCGAGGATGTTGAGCCAGAACAGCACCGCCCAGAGGCCGTCCTTCTCGCGGATGTGGTTGCTGCCGGTGCCGAAGCTCTCCTCGCCGCAGAGGGTGATGCGGCCGGCATCGAGCAGGTTGCCGAAGAACTTCCAGCCGGTGGGCGTCTCGAAGCAGGGAATGCCCAGCTCCTCGGCCACCACATCCACCGCGGCGCTGGTGGGCATGGAGCGGGCCACTCCGGCCAGCCCATCGGCATAGCCGGGCGCCAGGGTGGCATTGGCGGTGAGCACTGCCAGGCTGTCGCTGGGGTTCACGAAACAGCGTCCCCCCAGGATCATGTTGCGGTCGCCGTCACCATCGCAGGCGGCGCCGAAGCGGTAGGCGTCGCTCTGCAGCAGCAGCTCGGCCAGATCGTGGGCGTAGGTGAGGTTGGGGTCGGGGTGGCCGCCGCCGAAATCCTCCAGGGGGGTGCCGTTGCGCACGGTGCCGGCCGGTGCCCCGAGCAGTCCCTCGAAGATGCGCGTGGCATAGGGGCCGGTGACGGCATGCATGGCGTCGAACGCCATCGGGAAATCGCCCCGGAGCAGATCGGCGATGGCGTCGAAGTCGAACAGGCGTTGCATCAGCGCCACGTAGTCGTCCACCCCGTCGATCACCTCGATCTGCAGGCTGCCCAGGCTGCGGCTGCCGATGTGCTCCAGGTCGATGACGCCGCTCTCCCCACCAGCGGGTTCGGCGATCCGGTAGCCGTCGAGGGTCTGGGTGACGGCGAAGATGGCGTCGGTGATCGATTCGGGGGCCGGCCCGCCGTTGGCCCCGTTCACCTTCACGCCGAAGTCTCCGTCCGGGCCGCCCGGGTTGTGGCTGGCCGAGAGGATGATGCCGCCGATGGCGCTGTGGCGGCGGATCAGGTTGGACGCGGCCGGCGTGGAGAGGATGCCGCCGGTGGTGGTGATCACGCGGGCCACGCCATGGGCGGCGGCCATGCGGGAGATCACCTCGATGGCGCGGCGGTTGCCGTAGCGGCCGTCGCCGCCCAGCACCAGGGTGCCGCCCGCCACGCCCGGCAGCACGCGGAAGATCGCCTCGATGAAGCTCTCCAGGTAGTGGGGCTGCTCGAACTGGTGGCTGCTCTTGCGCAGGCCGGAGGTTCCTGGCTTCTGGTCGCTGAAGGGCTGGGGCAGGCCGATCGTCCGGACGCTGATCTCCTGCACGTTCACGGCCATCGCAGCGGGGGCGGGTTCCCACAAACTAACCCTGCGGTTCCGGCCACACCGGCCACCCTGGCTACGCTCAGGAAACCGCCCGGATCGCCCATGCCATCTCCCCCCCAGGCTTGCCGCAGCCGCAGCGTCGCGCCCATCGGCTCCAGCCGCCGCGCCGGTTCAGGCCAGCGGCCGGGTTCCCTGCTTCGGCCCGCGGGCGTGCTGGTGCTGGGGCTGGCGTCTCTCGGGCTCTGGAGCGCCTCCGCGGCGGCCGTGATGGGCGGAGCCAGGGCCGTTCCCTACGACCAGGCTCTGGGCCGCACCCGGGATGCCGCCAAGGCCGTGATCACCCGTGCCGGCACCGAGAGCTGCCTGCGCGGCAAGCTCACCAATGCCTTGCTGCAGATGGTCTCCAGCTGCGAGGCGGCCGGGCAGCGCAACTCCCTCTGCGAGCTCTCCAACCGGGCCGTGGTTCAGCCCACCTGGTCGCTGGAGTTCATGGAGGCCACCGCCAGGGACGTGCTGGAACTGATCAACGATCGCCCCCCCCGCTGAACCCGAACCTCGGCGCAGGGCGCGGAGCGCTGGTGCCGCCTTTCGGGGTGGCTGGCTGGGCGTTGCGGGGGCAGAAGCGCATCAGATCCTGGCCAGCCCGATCGAGGCGATCGCGCCGCTCGAAGCTGTTCTCGGGTGCCGTCACCGCGTGTTCGCGGATCTCCCAGAGCGCGTCCTTGCAGTTGCCCGGCAGGCGCGGATGGTCGAGCAGGGGATCGGCCTGCAGCCGGGCGCCATCGCAGTCGCCTGCCTGGTTCTCCCGGGCGCAGTTGAAGGTGGTCAGCTGCAGTTCGCGCAGCTGCTCACGGCTGGGATAGGGGGGTTCACTAGCCAGGGCGGGCGCCGGTGCCGCAGGCGCCATGGCCAGGACCAGCACCAGCCCTGTCCAGCGCAGGAGTGGGGCTGCCAGCGGTGCGGAACCGGCCCGCCGGCGGTCGGGGGACAAAGGGGAAGCGAAGCGGAGCATGGCTGTGGCGGGCCCTGCGGCAGAACCCATCATCGCCGCGCCGCTGCCACCGCTGTGCTTCGGCCGCCGTGCAGGTCGGTGACACCGAGCCGCAGGGGCACCTGCTGACGGCGCCAGCGTTCAGCCACCAGCGCTCCCAGCCAGGGCGCATTCAGGGCCAGTGCCTGTCGCAGCCAGCCCTGCCGGCGCAGCAGCAGTCCCCTCCGGGTCTCTTCCGCCTGCAGCTTCTGGATGGCCTCACACTCAGGCCGGCGGTGCGCCTCGATGCGTGCCAGGGCCCCATCGAGCTGCCGCTGCTGCTCGTCCACGCCGGAGCCTTCCAGGGCCTTCAGCACTTCCTTGGCCGCCGTGCAGGCATCCCGCAGGGCCAGGTTGATTCCCTGGGCGCGCACCGGGCTCATGGGATGGGCGGCATCGCCCAGCAGCAGCAGGCCGGGTCGCCACCAGCGTTCGGCCTGGCCCACCTCCACCCGCAGCCGCACCGGCTCCCGCAGGTCAGCGGCCGCGTCGTGAAGCCAGGCTGCCAGTGCCGGCGGGCTGAGGGCGGCGAAGCGTTCCGCCCAGTCGCCGGCGGTCTCCTGCTGTTCCGGCACCCACCCCAGGTGCACGCCGCCGCTCGCACTGTCGAAGGCGCTGAACAGCCCGCCGCCGCCGATCACGGTGGTGAAGCAGCCCTGCAGCGGACTGGGATCGTGGCCCTCCAGCCGGAACCAGAGCAGCTCGATGGAATCGCCGCGGCGCCGCAGGGCGAGGCCGGCCTGCTGCCGCAGGCGGGATGCCCGGCCATCGGCCGCCACCACCAGCCTTGCCGTCAGCGTCTGGCCATCGTCCAGTCTCACGCCTGCCACCCGTCCGTTCTCCAGCAGCAGGCCCGTCGCCCGTCGGCCCAGGAGCACCCGGGCCCCCGGCAGGCCGCGGAGTTCCGCCAGCCAGTGGCGCAGCAGCGCCGGCTGGCTGATCAGGGTGCAGGCAGTCGCGTCCGGCTGGGCCTCCAGAGGCTCGGCCACGCGGAACAGCTCGCGATTCTCGAGCACGAAGCTCCAGCCGCGCAGCGGGCGCTGGGGGATGGCGCTGGCCAGCGGCAGCAGCCCCATCGCCTCCAGGGCCTCCAGGCCATGGGGCATCAGGGCTTCGCCGCGAAACTGGCGGTCCAGGGATTCGGCCGCCTCCACCAGCGTCACCGCCTGCCCGGCGCGGCAGAGGCGCAGGGCCAGGCTGGCGCCGGCCGGACCCGCGCCCACGATGACGACGGGCCTGTGTCCGACCCTGGCGTCAGAGATAGGCGGTGTAGCTGGGATGGGACTGGCCATCGCGGCAGTTCTGCCCCATCAGCGCACTCTTCTTGGCCAGCAGGTAGTCCACCAGCTCCTGCTGAACATCCAGCAGTTCGCGGGTACAGCCACGGAACGCCGCCCGGTGCCGGATGTCGTCATGCCGTGTGTGCAGGTCACGCAGCATCAGCTGGATTGCATCCAGGGTGGCCTGCTGATCGCGGGCTGCTGACGGAGAGGACATGGGGGCTGCTGACCCGGGAAACGATCCTATGCGGCGGCCCGGCGGCCGCTGCCGCAGCGCTGCTGCATCCGCTCCCGCTTGCGCTGCAGCCGCTCGGTGACGCCCAGTTCGCTCCCTTTCCAGAGCCGGTCCACCTCGGCGCCGAAGTGTGCGGCGAGCCTGGCGGAATCGATCACCAGCAGGGTTTCATCGTTGCGGTGTGCGGCACTGGGGCTCCAGTTGAAGGAGCCGGTGACCACCCGCCGGCGGTCGATCACGGCCAGCTTGTGGTGCAGCTTGTCGCCTCCGGAGAGGCGGGGCGTGCCCACCCCCGGCAGGGGATCGCTGCTGGGGCGATTCTCGGCCTGCACGATGCAGCGGTGATCGGGCAGTTCCAGGCCGAGCAGGTCGAGCACTTCACTGAAGAAGCGGTTGGCGAAACCCGGGTCGGCCAGCAGGCGCACCGTCACGCCGCGTTCATGCAGATCCCCCACCACGTTGCCCAGCCGCTGGTCGGAGAACACGAACAGGGCCAGATCGAGCTGTTTTTCGGTGCCATGCAGCAGCTCTGCCAGCAGCTCCAGCCCGTTGCGCTCGTCCCCCATCCGGTGCGGCGTGAACAGCACTCCCACAGGTGTGCTGCCCACCCGCACCCAGCGCAGCCCCTCACTCTCCTTGGCCAGGCCGAAGCGGCTGGTCGCCCCACCCCCGGGGCCTGTGCCCCACATGCGCTCGAATTCCTCCTGGAACAGCGCCGCCAGGTCGCGGCTGTGCAGCCGCAGCATGTGGTTGACGTTGCCCCGTGTGCTGGCGTCATCGGGGTCGCCGTGGATGCACGAAGAGGTGAAGTTGGTGGAACCGGTGATCACCTCCCGGCCATCGATCACCACAAACTTGTGGTGCATCAGCCCGCTGCCGGCGCTGCCATCGGCGGTGTCGTCGATCACCGGCACGCCGCCTGAACGCAGGATCGCCACAGCGTCACCCCCACCCAGGGCCTCCAGCTGGGCGCGGCGGTGCCGCTGACGGGGGTTGAGGTCGGCGAGGTGCTCCTCACTCCAGGGGGCGCTGTAGTTGTTCTCGAGCACCACCCGAACGCGCAGGCCCTGGCGGTGGCGCTCCACCAGCGCCTGAGCGATGCGGGGCAGGGTGAGCTCCTGCACCGCCACGAGGATCTCCCGTTCGGCCGCGGCGATGGAGGAGAGCACGAAGGCCTCCAGGTCGTCGCCCTGGCGCCAGCGGCCATCGATCGGGCTGCGGTAGCGGCTGGCGGGGTTGTGGTTGAAGGCCACCTCGATGCCCTCGGGCAACGGCGAGGGCTTGTGGGGGGAACCCACAAGCGCGGCCTCGGCGCCGCAACCGGCCAGCAACAGGGCCAGGGCCCCGGCCCAGGGGGCGCGTCGCAGCTGGAGCATGAACAGGAAGCAACACCTGGCTCAGGGTTGCCCCACCGGCGTCGAGATGCTCAGATCTGCGACGCCCTCAGTCGTGGGAAGGCATCTCGGCGCTGAGAAGCATCACCGCGAACCACAGGACACCGAGCACCACGGCGGTGAGCACAGCCAGAGGCAGACCCGCGGATCGCATCACCAGGGGAACCGCCAGGGGAAAGGCGATGGCGCCCATCAGCGGTGTGGCGGCCACCAGAAACCGCTTCAGCTGCACCTCAGAACCACTCGCTGGCCGCTTTCTCGGCCGGGTTGCTGTTGTCCTCCGGTGTGCTGCGTGTGAATTCCAGGGTGATGTTGCGCTTCTGTTCTCCGTCCGCCGCCACGGCCTCGATCGGATAGAGCTGCTTGCCATCCCGGAAGGGCACCTGCACCCGGAAGGTGCCGTCGGCTGAGAGCGGCACCTCCTCACCGCCGATGCTCAGGCGGGCTGAAGGATCGGTGGCCCCGTAGACGATCAGCTCGGCATCGGCCACGAGCCAGAAGGAGCGCTGACGGGGGGCAACGCCGCCGATGCCGGAATCGCGGCCGCTTGCCCAGATGCCCATGCCGGAAGCGTTGAGCTCGCCGGACTCGAGGCCGGCCCCCTCGAGTTCGTGGAAGGCCTCGGAACCCCTGCTGATGCGACGCCACTGGGAGGTGGCGCTCTGGTAGAGGCGCTCGTGCAGACCTGAATCGCCTCCGCTTGGCTCCACCGTGGCCGGCAGGGTGGGGGCCGGAGCGCTCTCGAGAGAGAAGGGCACGAACTGGTCGAGGATCTGGTCGCTGGGGTGGAGAGCCGGTACCCGGGCCACCGAGGAGAAGGCCAGGGACATCCACCCACCTGAGCTGCCCTTGCGGTAACCGAGCTCCACCCGGTAGTCGCGGTCGCTCAGGGGAACGGGCAGATACCACTCGGTGGCGTGGCTGTCGACGATCACCTCCTGAAGGGTGTGGGGATGCGCCGAGCCTCCCGGCAGGCCGGTGACGTCGGCGACCCGCAGGCAGAGCTGGGTTGCCCCTGCCGCCTGGGCGGCTGCCCGGTCGGCATCGGAGATCTCCCAGAACACGTAGGCCCACTGGGGATCGCGCGGCAGGAAGACGACGCTCGTTTCAGCCTGAGGGCGCGGGGCGGGCTCAAGCTCGGCTTCGATGGCCTGCAGAGTCGGTTCGATGGTCTCCTGATCCTGACGTTCCTCGATGGCGGCCATCAGCTGGTCCTTGGATTTCCGGCTGTAGAGCGCCACACCGAGATCGCTGGCAACCTGACGCAGCTGCCGCAGGGTCATGCGTGCAAGCGATCCGAGTGACTTGGCCACGGTGAACGATTCCTTCGGGATCAGTGGACAGACTTTGTCACCATCGGCTCCCCTCTGCGCAGGTGGTCAGCAAGCACTGACGGGTTGAGCGGGTGTCCGTGACCGCCCCCCGCTGCCCCGGGCCCGCCGCAGGCAGCCATGCAGCCAGCCATGAAAAAAGCGGCCTTGCGGCCGCCGGGATCACGGTGAGCTGGCGCTCAACGGCTGATGCTCCGGTAGGGAACCCTCGCCAGATAGTCGATGTCGGCGCTGGAGGAGGCGCTGCTGGCACGCATGGCCGGCAGGCCGCGCACCCAGCCGAGGTAATCCTCGGGGTAGCCACCGCGGCGCTGACGCGCCCGCTCCGGCAGGGTGCGGGCGGTGCCGGTGTAGACCACCTGGGGGAAGCCCAGGATGTTGCGGTAGTAGGCGTCGTAGCGGGGGCTGGTGATGTTGAAGGGGGTGTCGCCCAGATCCCGGCTGCCCACCACCCGGTTGCGGTGGTAGGGGACGGTGTCGTAGCCGAAGGCCTCCAGGTATTCCTGGCTGTCGAGGATGTCATCGACCATGCCCTTGACCCCACGGGTCATCAGCACCGCCGACCAGGCGATCTCCTCGGCCTTGCCATGGGTCTTGCGGCCCAGCAGCTTCTCCACCAGGTGGCGGGCCACCCGGTAGTTGCTGTTGAGGTTGTAGAAGCTGCGGGTGAAGGTGTCCGAGAGACACAGGGAGCGGATGAAATCCCGGACGGTGATCTGACCGTCGCGCAGCTGGGACTCCAGGGTGCGGTCGCGGTCGACCTTGAAGGCGTGGAAGAAGATCTGGCGGTAGGCCGCCTCGATCACGAAGTTCTGATCTTCCCGGTCCATGGCCTTGTCCATGGACACGGCCTTGGGATCCTCATCCGAGCCCACCCGGAGGGACTCAACCCTGGCGTTCTGGCTGATGGGCGCGTACTTCAGGAGAGGCAGGGCCACACGACTTCGGCATCCGTCGCTGGGGATCGTAGAAGTGCGGCCGGGACGCCACTGAGGCCTTCCCGGCAGGGCTCACAGTCCGTAACGTTCAACACCACTGGGGGCCACCGGATCACCAGGCCGGATCACCAGCCCAGCGGCGAGAGCGCCCCCCCGTCGTCAGGGGCCGCTGCCGCCGGTGAGGGCAGCCGCTCCTCCGCGGCCGCGACAACCCGGGTCTCGATGCAGAAGGAGGCGGTGTTGGAGAGGCCTTCGACGGTGCTGGTGCGCAGACGCACATCGGGTCCGGCGAAGCTGAACCGCTCCAGGCTCTGCATGGTTTCGTAGCTGGTGGTGAGCAGCAGGCCGTCGCGCTCGTCCATGGCGAAACGTCCTGCCACCGGGGCGGTTTCGGCGTAGCCCCGATCGCGCAGCAGCAGGCCGGCGCGGCCCCGTTCGTCCGTGGGGATCAGGCCGAACACGCTCACGCCCTCATGGGCCTCCCCGGCCTTGTCCCAGGCCATCGACGCGTTCCAGGTGACGCGGCAGCCCCCTGCCAGGGCACCGGGATTCTCGCCGTGGAGTTCGGCAACGGCGATCAGGCGGGGATCGTGCGGCTGGAGTTCCACCACTTCGATCCAGGAGTCGCCGGCCTCGGCGCGGCGGTGCAGCAGGTGGTGGCTACTGCGCTGGGAGCGCCAGCGGCCGCAGCTGAGCCGGAAGAAGCTGATGGCGTCGGCGATCGGCTCGGTCACGAGAGCCAGGGCATCTGCAGCGATGATCGCAGGGCGCGGCTGTCCTCGGGGTGGCGACAGGGGTGGTGGCGGCCCTGCTGGCGGCCCTGGGCTGGACCCTGGCGAGCGGTCTCTGGCGCCGTCTGCCGACGTCCCTCGCTCCGACTCAGCTGAACCTGCTCAAGAACCTCATCGCCCTGGGCCTGCAGTTGCCGCTGCTGCTGGGCATGGCGCATGTGCAGCCGCTGCCGCTGGCGCTGCTGCTGGCCAGTGGCGTGCTCGGGATCGCCGCCGGCGACAGTTTCTATTTCGCGGCGTTGCGCCGGCTGGGCACGCGGCGCACGCTCACTTTCGAGGCCGGCGGCCCGGCCGTCACCAGCGCCGCCGGTCTCGTGCTGCTGGCGGAGGTGCCGCAGGGTCGGCAATGGGCCGGCATCCTGCTGGTGAGCCTGGCCCTGGTGCTGGTGGCCCGGCAACAGCCCCCTCGCCCCCCCCAGCTCCCGCAGTCCACGGCCGCTCCGGCCGGCCCGGACCGTGGTCAGCTCTGCCCCCAGCGTTTCGGGGTGCTGCTGGCCCTGCTGGCCCTGCTGTGCGGCAGTGGTGGCGCTCTTCTGGCCCGGGCGGCGCTGCGTCTCCAGCCCATCGGCCCGCTCGAGGCCTCGACCGTGCGTCTGCTGGGGGCCTGTGTGGCGCTGCTCCCCCTGCTGCCGGCCCTGTGGGTGCCGGTGCGCTGGCGTGGTGGCCCGTCGCCGTCCGTCCGTCGCTGGCCTCTGGTGCTCGGTGCCACCCTGCTTGGCACCACGGCCGGCATTGCCCTGCAGCAACTGGCGCTGCTGCGCCTGCCGGCGGGGCTTGCGGTGGCGCTGCTGGCCACCGCCCCACTGATGGCGGTGCCGCTGGCACCTCTGGAAGGCGACCGGCCGGGAGGCCTGGGCTGGCTGGCGGCCGCCCTCGGAGTTCTGGGAGTGTGGCTCCTGGTGCGCTGACGGCCCTCAGCGACCAGCGGTGTGGCCATCGATGCGGCGATCGGCCTGGCTGCGTGCCCAGTCCGCCAGCTCCGCGAGGGTGAGCCCCAGGGGTTCGCGCCCCCGGGCGCAGGCGATGGCCTCGATCTCCTCGCCCAGCTTCTGCAGCTGCGCCACGAAGGCCTGGGCGAAATCGGGTGCGGCGGCAACCGCCGGATGCTGGAGAGCCCACAGATTGAGGGCACGGGCACCGGGCAGGGCGCCATGCTGACGGCCCGCTGCCAGTTGCAGGCTGCGCAGGGCGTGGGCGAGCAGCCGCAGGTGGTGGCGCTCCAGGGCGGGCAGCAGGGTGGAATCCAGCGCCTCGACTTCGGCGGGCGTCAGCGGTCCCCCGGGGTGATCCAGCTCCAACGGATCAGGCTGGGAGGTGGTGTTCGGCGGTGGCCGTCGGGCAGAGCCGGAATCCGCACGAGTGGCCCTTCTCCAGACGCCACTGCACCCGTTCGACCGCGCAGTCGGGGAAGGTGTGACGGATGAGGCTGAGTTCCTGGTCGCACACACAGGGGAACTGCTCGGCGATGCGCATCACGGAACAGTGGAGTTCCCGCATCAGCCACGCCCTGCCGTCCTGATCGGGAGCGCATTCGGCCACGTATCCCTCCTGGCGCCGCAGGTCCACCAGCCGTTCCAGCCGCTGCTGGAGCGGACCGTCGCCGATCCGGGCCCTGTACTGCTGTGCCTTGTGCAGTGCCTGCTGGGCCAGCAGACTCTGCAGGGTTTCGGCTGGCAGTGAACCGCTGATGGATTCGAGCAGGCTGAGGGCGAACTGTTCGCTCCCATCGGGAAAGTGATCCTGGGCCTTGGCGGTGAGCTGCCAGCGGTTGCTGGGGCGGCCCGGCCCCTCACCGGCTGGACTGGCCTGCACCAGACCTTCGTCCTCGAGACTGCGCAGATGGCGCCTCATGGCCTGCACGGACACCCCCAGAGCGCTCGCCAGTTCGCTGGCCGTGGCCCGGCCGCGGCGCAGCAGCAGGGTGAGTGTCGCTTCGCGGGTGGAGGACGGAACCGGGGTCGCACGGGCTTCTGCCGCTGCCACCGCCGGCCCCGCCACCGCTGAGGTTGCGGCAAGGGGAGCTGCCGCGGCGGACGGGATCACTCCGGAGGTATCGGTGCTGCTGGTGGCGGAGTGAGAGCCCATGGCCATGAACCGGCCTGCACACGATGCCACGCACAATGCGGCGTTGGGGGTCGTCGAACGCAGCGGGCGGTCCGGACACCGTCGCTGCCGGAGCGGCACAATGGCCTTGAACCCACGACCCCATCAGGTGCCCTAGGGTGACCACAAACGAAACCAACCTGTTTCGTAATTGACACCCGGCAGCCGGCGTCCGATCGATTTCCATTCCTGGCCCCGGCTTTCGTCCGTGACCCAGGATCCGCGTTCCCGCTCCCCATCGTCTGGGTCCATCGGTATCGCGTCTGCCGATTGGTGTCGCGACAGCGGGTTCTCAGGGCGTCGGCGGGTTCGGATGCCACTCCGCAACCCCTTCTGAGCCCACCTCCGTACCGAGCCCAGT
>JALOOQ010000063.1 GCA_025454305.1 Cyanobium sp. Prado107 | reverse complement strand
GCGCTCTGGCGTCGCCATCTCCACCGCCCGGAGCCCCTTCAGTATCTGGCCGGCTGCTGTCCCTGGTGGGATCTGAACCTCGCGGTGGCTCCCGGCGTGCTGATCCCCCGCCAGGAGACCGAACTCCTGGTGGAGCTGGCCCGGGACCTGCCGGGTCATGCTCCGGACCTCTGGGCCGATCTGGGCACCGGGTCCGGATGCCTGGCCCTGGCCCTGGCCCTGCTGTGGCCCCGCAGCCGTGGCGTGGCCGTCGATCTCAGCGCAGAGCCCCTGGCTCAGGCCCGGGCCAACCTCGAGGCGGGAGGGGTGGCCGATCGGGTGGACCTGATGGCCGGGAGTTGGTGGCATCCCCTGCGGTCCCTCTGGGGAAAGCTGGAGCTGGTGGTGGCGAACCCTCCTTACATCCCCACGAGCGTGTGGGCTGCGCTCGAGCCGGTGGTCAGAGACCACGAGCCCTCCCTGGCCCTCGACGGCGGCCCCGATGGTTTGAGCGCGATCCGCGCCATTGCCGCGGGTGCCGGTGCGGCCCTGGCTCCCGGCGGCTGGCTGCTGCTGGAGCATCATCACGACCAGTCCGGGGCGGTTGCCGCGCTCCTGGCCGCAGCAGGTCTTGAGGAGGTGGAGGCTCACCGCGATCTTCAGGGCGTCCTGCGTTTCGCCTCCGCGCGCCGCCCACTCCGGATCCCCGATGACCACTGAACTGAGCCCTTCCCGGGGTGATGTCCTCGATGCGGCTGGTCTCACCCGGCGGCTCGAGCACGGTTCGGTGGCGCTGATGCCCACCGATACCCTGCCGGCCCTGGTGGCCCGGCCGGACCATGCCGCCCGCATCTGGACCCTCAAGGCTCGCCCCGCAGACAAACCGCTGATCCTCATGGGAGCGGATCTGGAACAGTTGCTTGGTGTTCTGGGAACCCCTTGGCGCCAGGAGTGGATGGAGCTGGCTGAGCTTGGCTGGCCTGGGGCGCTGACGCTCGTGCTGCCGGCCGGGGGGCCATGGGTGGAGCGGCTGAATCCGGGCGGCGTGGATCTCGGCCTGCGCATTCCTGCCTGCCGGCCGGCACGGGCGCTTCTGCGGGTCAGCGGCCCTCTGGCCACCACCAGTGCCAACCCGTCGGGTCTGCCGGCCGCGACCACGGTGGAGGAGGCAAGGCAGATGTTTCCCACGCTGCCGGTACTGGGTCCGCTCCCCTGGCCGCCGGCCGGCGGTCAGGCCAGCACCGTTCTGGCCTGGCGGGGCAGCGCTGCGGGAGAGCAGGGCGGATGGCAGGTGCTACGGGCGGGTGCTTTCCTGCCTCCAGGTCTCCATCCCGACCCCTGATGGCAGCGCTGACGCTCGTGCTGCTGATCGCCATGGCGGTCTACGCCTGGCTGGTGAGTCCGCTGATCGAATTCAGCACAGGCCTGCTCCAGGCCGGCTGGCTGCTCTGGCTGCCGCTGCTGGCGCTGGTGTGGCTGCTGGCTGCACGCGAGTGAGGCCGAGCCGGCCAATGGCCGAGGTGTTCCGGCCCCAGCTTCACGTGTGCCGCAACACATTTATGGTGCGCTGCTGTCTGCAGCCCAGTCCATGGCCAGCCGCCGTCGCTTGCTTGCGGCCTCGCTGCTGCTCCTGGGCTGGTGTTGCAGCCTCCTGCTTCACCTGGCCCTTCCGGCGATCGGTCAGCCCGCTGCCGTGCAGCCCTCCGCAGTGCCACAGCAAGCTGAGCTGCGCGGGGTGTGGCTGACCGCCAATGACATGCCTGTGCTCCGGGATCGGGAGCGCATGCAGGGGGCCGTGGCCCGTCTTGCTGAGCTGGGCTTCAACACCCTTTACCCGGTGGTCTGGAACGGGGGTATGGCCTACTACCCCAGCAATGTGGTGATCGACCGCCAGATCCAGGATTTCTCCTACAGAGGCCTGCAGGGGCAGGACGTGCTGGGCGAACTGATCGCCGAGGGCAGGCGGCAGCGCCTGCTGGTGATCCCCTGGTTCGAGTTCGGCTTCATGGCGCCCCTCGACTCGCAGCTGGCCAGGCGCAACCGGGTGTGGCTCACCCAGAAGCAGGACGGAGGTCTCACCTCCATCAGCGCCGCCGGGGAGGTGGCCTGGCTGAACCCCTTCCGGCCTGAGGTGCAGCAGCTGATCACCGATCTGGTGCTGGAGGTGGTGGGCACCTACGGAGCCGATGGGATTCAGTTCGACGACCACATGACCCTGCCCCGGGAATTCGGCTACGACCCCTTCACCACCGCCCTGTACCGGCGCGAAACCGGCAGGAATCCTCCCGCCAATCCGGCGGATGCCGCCTGGGTGAAGTGGCGGGCCGACAAGATCACGGCGTTCATGGATCGCCTCAGCAAGGCGGTGCGGGCCCGCAGGCCCGGGGCCGTTGTGTCGATCGCGCCCAACTACTACGACTTCGCCTACAAGCTGCAGCTTCAGGACTGGCTGACGTGGGTGCGCCGCGGCATCGCCGACGAACTGCTCGTGCAGATCTACCGGCAGGACATGCCCAGCTACACACCCCATCTGGTCCGCCCTGAGGTGCAGGAGTCCCGCCGGCGCATTCCCACCGCCATCGCCATCCTCAGCGGTCAGCGAAACCGGCCCACGTCCATCGATCTGATGCAGCAGAAGGTGTTCGCGAACCGGCAGGCGGGCCTTGGGGTGGCCTTCTTCTATCTGGAGAGCCTCTGGAGCCTGGGACCGGAGTCCCCCGAGCAGCGCAAGGCCGTGCTGGCAAGGCTGTTCGCCGCTCCGGCGCCGCGCGTCTCTGGACCTCCACCCACGGCGGCTCCCGCCCCTGCCGCCCCGCCACCGCGGATCACGGTGCCGGCTCCGCCGCCGCCGCCCAAGGGGTTCCCGGGAGCGGCTCTGCTTCCGCGCACCCCCCAGCCCCTGCCGTGGGCGTGACCCGAGAGGTGCAATGCGGACCCGGGGATCGGGAAGCCGGCTAACGGATTTGAACCGATGGCCTTCGCTTTACAAAAGCGCTGCTCTACCGCTGAGCTAAGCCGGCGTCGATGATCCCCACCTGCTGATTATCCCTTGTCGCTTTGCCTGGAGAGTGCCCAGAGCAGCAGCTGGGTACGGCTGCGGCAGCCGGTTTTGGAGAGCAGGCTGGAGATGTGGCTTTCGATGGTGCGCGGGCTGAGCACCAGCACGGCGGCGATGCCCTTGTTGGTCAGTCCCCGCTCCAGTTGCTCCAGCACTTTCTGCTCCGCCTGGCTGATGGCGTTGGCTTCATGCCCGTTGACCGGAGCGATTGCGGTGGGCAGACGGGCCATGCAGGTGGGAGGGGGAGGCAATCGTGAGGATTGCCACCCCACCCACCGGACCAGTGCGCTGCTGAGGAACCTCCCCGGGTCAGGAGCTGATCGGAGAGGACGTGGGCCGCGGCCGGTCTTCACCGCTGCGCTCGACCCGGCTCCCTCCGGGGGAGGGACGGGCCCGGCGGATGGGCAGGTTGGCCACCAGCGCCGTGACCCGGTCTTCGGTGGCCAGACTCACGTCTCCTTCCTCCATGTCGATCTCTACGTAACGGTTCACAACCTCGAGAATCTCCCGCCGCATCTGCTCCAGCAGTTCGGGGTTGAGATCACTGCGGTCATGGGCCAGCACCAGCCTCAGCCGCTGTTTGGCCATGCCGGCGCTGGCCGGCTGGCGGCCAAGCAGCTTGTCGATCAGGTCGCGCAGGGTCATCGGCTCAGAAGATCTTGGTTTGCATCAGGCGGCCGATCCGGGCCCTCAGGCCCCGACGCTCCTGGCTCGGATCGATCAATGGCACGTCCTCGCCCAGAAGTCTTCTGGCCACGTTGAGGTACGCACGGGCGGCCGGCGATCCAGCCTCGCCGAGGGTGAGCGGTTCGCCGCGATTGGTGCTCACGATCACCTGTTCGTCCTCGAGCACAAGCCCCAGCAGAGGCAGGGCCAGGATGTCGGTAACGTCATCGACGGCGAGCATCTCCTGGCTGGCCATCATCTTCGGCCGAACCCGGTTGAGCACCAACTGGATGGGCTTGACCCCCTCACTGTTGAGCAGCCCGATGACGCGATCGGCGTCCCTCACCGCGGACACCTCGGGTGTGGTGACCACGATGGCTTCCTGCGCGGCAGCCATGGCGTTGCGGAATCCGCCCTCGATGCCCGCAGGGGCATCGATCAGCACGTAGTCGAAGTGCTCACCGACCATCGCGGCGATCTTGCGCATGTCCTCGGGTTTGAGCCACTCGAGCATGCGCGGATTGCCGGCCGGGAGCAGCGCCAGGTTGGGTTGCTGCTTGTGCTTCACCAGGGCCTGCTCCAGCCTGCAGCTGTCAGCGAGCACCTCCTGGGCGGTGTAGACGATGCGGTTCTCGAGACCCAGCAGCAGATCGAGGTTGCGCAGTCCGAAATCTGCGTCGAGAACTGCGGTTCTGGCCCCCTGCCGGGCCAGGGCGATGCCCAGGTTGGCGGTGAGCGTGGTCTTTCCCACTCCTCCCTTGCCGGAGCAGATCAGGATGAAGCGACTGGACTGGGCGGTCACGGCTTGGCCTGAGATCGGGGCAGGTTAGGCCCTGGCGGCCAGCGGCCAGCAGGGTTGTGCGGGGTCCAGGCGGATCTCCCCCTCCACCAGCGAGGCCTGCTCGGCCATCCCGGCCGGAGGGCTGTCCTCCGGTCCGCGGGCCACCGCGTCGGCGATGCGCAGCTGCAGCGGGCGCAGCTGCAGCGCCACGATCCGGGCCTCGGTATCCCCCTGGCAGCCGGCGTGGGCGATGCCCCGCAGCCTGCCCCACACCAGAACATGACCTCCCGCACGCACACAGGCGCCAGGGTTCACATCGCCGAGCACGAGCACGGAACCCTCCACCTCCAGATGATCACCCGAGCGCAGGGTGCCGCGCTGCAGGGCCAGCCCGGGACCGCCGGCCGGACCGGGCGGCTGGGCGCCGGCCGGGCGCTGTGGCAGCGGCGGGCTGGTCTGCAGTCCGATGGCCGCGGCGGCCACCCGGCTGCGGGGATCGTCGCTGCACAACGCCACCAGCGTCACGCCGCTCTGAGCCAGGCGCTCCGTCACGGCGCGCAGCTGCGTGACGCCCAACTGCCAGCCCGCCGCTGCCAGTCCCAGGCCCATGGGCAGCGGCGCGTCCGCCAGCAGGCTGGCCTCGTCGAGAGCCCGCTCCACCAGTTCCACGGCGGTCGCCGCTCCCTCCGGGCTGGGCAGCACCAGCCAGCCGGGGCCCCCGTCCCAGCCCGGTGGCACCACCACCGCATTCATGGCCGCCGACATCAGCTGTGCAGGATCTGCCGCAACTTAGGGGCCACCTCGGCCGGATGAATCAGCCAGGCCATTTCCACGGGCTGGGCCAGGCTCTGCACCAGGACCGAGCGTTGCTCAAGCGCCTGCAGGTGCCGGCCGTCCCAGAGTCGCAGCCCTCCCTTGTACACGTGATAGCCGCGGCTCTGACGTTGCTGCAGAGCGCAGCAGAGTTCGGCGCGGAAGCCCTGCTGTTCGGCCAGACGCCGCGCCCGGGCCAGCAGTTCCAGGCGTGCGGCCGCGGGGAGGTGGCTCACATCGGTGGCCTTCAGCAGCCGGCGTTCCAGCAGCCGCCGGCAGAGCACCGCCAGATCCTCTGGCCCCTCGTCCATCCAGCGGGTGAGGTGATACCCGGTGCGGATGTCGTCGTTGGCCAGGTAGTCGTGGAGGTTCAGGTCCCTTTGATTCCACAGCCAGAGGGCCATCACCCCGTCGGCCCAAACCCTGGACGGTCCGAGCTCGCGAGCAAGGCTGATCACCCGCTGCAGCAACCAGTTGCACACCACGTTCAGACGGTGGTTGTACACACTCCGGTACATCAGGTTGCGCACCACCAGGTAGTGCTCCACCGCCATCAGGCCCTTGGGGTGGAGGGCCAGGTTGCCGTCGGGCGCCAGGGTGAGGGCTGCCAGGATGCGCTCCAGATCCAGATGCCCATAACTCGTGCCCGTGCTGTGGCTGTCGCGCAGCAGGTAGTCGAGGCGGTCGCAGTCAAGCTGGCTGCTCACCAGGGCCTTGATGGCACTGCAGGGGTAAACCCCCTGTTCGAGCAGATCCGCCACGAGGGTGGCGGTGCCTGGGGAAAAGGTCTCGAGCGGCTCCCGCAGGGCCGGATGCTCGCGGATCAGGCGCCCTGACCAGTGCTCGTGCCGCAGCCCGTACATCTCTTCACCGGTGTGGCTCAGGGGGCCGTGGCCCACGTCGTGGAGCAGTGCCGCGGCATAGAGCACGCCGCGATGGGTGGCCAGATCCGGTTGCAGACGTTCCAGTCCCGCCAGGGCCCGGCGCGCCAGCTGCAGCACGCCAAGGGAGTGGGTGAACCGGCTCGACTCCGCTCCGTGGAAGGTGAGGAAGGCAGGCCCCAGCTGACGGATCCGCCGCAGACGCTGAAACGGCGGCGTGTCGATGAGGGTGATGGCCAGGGCCTCGGCCGGATCGTCGCTGCGGAGCGTGATCGCTCCATGCAGCGGGTCGTGGTACGTGCGTTCTGCCATGCCTCCGCTCAGCCGTGCTGAGCCCTCGCTCAGGAATCGGTGTCCGGCCGGCGGGGAAGCTCGGCGGCCAGCAGCCTGCCGGCCTGTTGCAGCCAGCTGTCTCCGTCGCCGCCAGGATTGATCGGTTCCGGCTCCGCCAGCGTCACGTCAGGCTCGATGCCCTCGTTCTGGATGTCCCGGCCACCGGGGGTGAGGTAGCGGGCCACCGTCACGGCCAGGCCGCTGGCATCGCTCATGGAGATCAGCGTCTGGATCAGCCCCTTGCCATAGGTGCGGCTGCCCGCAAGCCGGCTGCGGCCGTTGTCCTGCAGGGCGCCGGCAAGGATCTCACTGGCACTGGCGGTGCCGGCGTTCACCAGCGTCAGCATCGGGCCGTCAAACAGCTGCCCAGGGCTGGCCTGCTGGGGTGTGACCAGACCGTCACGATCCTCGGTCTCCACGATCGGCAGGTTGTCCAGCAGCGCATCGGCCACGGCCAGCCCGGCGCTCACCAGTCCACCGGAATTGTTGCGGAGATCAAGGATCAGACCTTCGATCTGTTGCTCCTGCAGATCCCGCAGGGCCTCCTTCACCTGCTGGGGAACCGGCTCGGCGAACTGGGTGATGCGCAGATAACCCAGGGTGTGTCCATCCACCCGCAGGCGCTTGCTGCGCACCGGGTGCAGGTCCACCTGCCGACGTTCCAGCTCCACCTCTCGAGCGGCACCGTCCTGATCTTGCAGGGTCACCAGCACGGTGCTGCCCGTCGGCCCGCGCAACGCTGCTGCCGTTCCGTCGAGCCCCAGGTCTGCGGTGGCCATCCCGTCCACGCTCAGCAGCCTGGTGCCGCTCACGATCCGGGCCTCTGCCGCCGGTGAGTCGTCCAGGGGAGCGATCACCACCACCGCCTGGTCGCTGGCGCGCAGGGCCAGCTGCAGTCCCACTCCGCTCACCGTGCCCTGGTTCGTGGATTGGAGGGCCGCATAGTCCTCCGGCCTCAGCAAGCGGGTGTAGGGATCCTCGAGCGGCTGGAGCATGCCCTCGATGGCGGCGTAGGCATCAGCCGAGCTGCTGATCTGACGTTCAAGGGCCCGCTGGCGCAGCCGTTTCCAGTGAATCCGCTCGAAGCGCTCCGGATCCACGTAGCTCTGATTGACCAGCCGCCAGGCCTCCACCACGAGCTGCTGGGCGTCGTTGAGCGCCAGGGCAGGCCCAGGCGACACCAGCCCGCTCAAGGTGAGCACCGTCACCATCGCCACGGCCAGCAGCCGTTGTGGCCAGGGATCGGGCCGCGGGAGGGGCTGCGTGGGAGGGACTACGGGGAGCTCGGCGCTCACGGCGGCTTCTGGGCGGTGCGTAGACTCTCGCAACCCATCCACCCTGCTGCATGGCGAACACTCCTGCTGGCAACCCCGGGGGACCCTCCAACCCCGTTTACGACTGGTTCCAGGAGCGCCTCGAGATCCAGGCGATCGCCGACGACATCTCGGCGAAGTACGTGCCGCCCCACGTCAACATCTTCTATTGCCTCGGCGGCATCACGCTGGTCTGCTTCCTCATCCAGTTCGCGACCGGGTTCGCGATGACCTTCTACTACAAGCCCACCGTTGCCGAGGCCTACGCCTCGGTTCAGTACCTGATGACGGACGTCAGCTTCGGCTGGCTGATTCGCTCCATTCACCGCTGGAGCGCCTCGATGATGGTGCTGATGTTGATCCTGCACGTCTTCCGTGTGTATCTCACCGGCGGCTTCAAGCGCCCCCGTGAGCTCACCTGGGTCACCGGTGTGGTGATGGCTGTCATCACCGTCAGCTTCGGCGTGACTGGCTACTCGCTCCCCTGGGATCAGGTGGGGTACTGGGCGGTGAAGATCGTCAGTGGCGTGCCAGCCGCCGTTCCCGTGGTCGGCGACTTCATGGTCGAGCTGCTCCGTGGTGGTGAGAGCGTCGGCCAGGCCACACTCACCCGCTTCTACAGCCTGCATACCTTCGTGATGCCCTGGCTGCTGGCTGTGTTCATGCTCATGCACTTCCTGATGATCCGCAAGCAGGGCATCTCCGGTCCTTTGTGAACGTCAGTTCCTTCCGGCTCAGCCCGGCTGCAAGTTGCTTCTAGTCTTCATCCACCGGCCATTCAGCCATGCACATCCTCAAGAAGCCTGATCTCACCGACCCGGCGTTGCGTGCCAAGCTCGCCAAGGGCATGGGCCATAACTACTACGGTGAGCCTGCCTGGCCCAACGATCTTCTCTATATGTTCCCGGTGGTGATTCTTGGCACCATTGGATGCATTGTGGGTCTTGCCGTCCTGGACCCCGCCATGCTGGGTGACAAGGCCGACCCATTCGCCACTCCCCTGGAGATCCTTCCCGAGTGGTATCTCTATCCCGTGTTCCAGATTCTGCGGGTTGTTCCCAACAAGCTTCTGGGAATTGCACTTCAGACCATGATTCCACTTGGTCTGATGCTGGTGCCTTTCATCGAAAGCTTCAACAAGTTCCAGAACCCATTCCGGCGGCCGGTGGCCATGGCAGTGTTCCTCTTCGGTACAGCCTTCACGATCTACCTCGGAATCGGTGCTGCCCTCCCCATCGACAAGTCCCTCACACTCGGCCTGTTCTGAAAGAACACGCTTGATTCAGTGAGGTCAAGCTTGCTCAAGCTCCTTCAGCCGCTGCTGACCCAGCGGCTTTTTTCTTGTCTTTCTTCTCCGGCGTGCGGCTCTTGAGTTCCAGCAGCTGGACGTCGCCTGGATTCTCCCTCAGCAGATGGTGCAGCAGCAGAAACCCGACGATCGTCCAGGTCTGGTAGGTGCGAGCCTGCTGGCCCACCCAGGTGCCCGTTGGCCCATCGAAGTATTCAGCCCACTGCTGTCTGGGCAGCTGGTTGAGCTGACTCCAGTAGCACTCCTCAAGCAGAGCCCGCATCTGGCCGATCAGCAGCACATCGGCACTGGGGTTCACCTGCTCATGCAGCAGGAAGGCGCTGCCCAGGTACCAGAGCAAGCTCGGCCAGTGGCCTCCGTTGTGGTAGCTCCATGGCCAGTTCTTGGGGTCTGAACCGGTTTTGTTGACCCACTCATCCATGTCCATCGGCGGGTGACAGATGCGCATCGGCATCTGTGCCATCAGATGCTCTCTGTTGTGCAGCACCAGGCGGAAGAGGGCCCGTTGCTGGGGGGCGGTGAGAATGCCGAAGAGGCAGGCCAGGGCATTGCCGAGGCTGTAGAAGCGAAAATCCGGGCGCCCGGTGCGCATGTTCCCGATCAGGTATCCACCTCGGTTCTCCAGCCAGTCCTGCAGCCAGGGGGGGATCACCTGGGGTTGCACGTTGAATTCATTCTCGTGCTGGCGGTCGCCGTACTGCTCGGTGGGGCGCCGTCGCAGCACCTGCATGGTCTTGCTGGTGACCCAGTAGTGCTTGAGCAGAAACAGCCGCAGATCATGCAGCCACTGGCGGGTGATGGCGAGCCGCTGCTCCAGCAGCCTGCTCATCGCATGGGTCTGGGCCAGCTCCATGAGCCTGCAGCAGCTTCGCAGGCAGCCATAGAGGAGCACCTCCACCTCCAGGGGGGCCCCCCAGACGTCCATCGGACGATCAATCATGAAGGCGCAGTCGGGAACGAACAGCACCGGTGTTCCCTCGAAGCTGGGGTGCAGCACAAGATCCAGCAGCAGTTGCACGCCACGCTGCACCTTCTGACTGCTGGCGAACTCCACGTCGCCGCTGCGTTGCACGTAGTACCAGCAGAGCACAGGCCACCACAGGCTTGCGTCCACTGAGGTGATCCGTCCGATCGAGCGCTGGCCGTAGTCGGCCACAAGTTCCCCGTGTTCCTCGACGAAGCTGGTGGGGAAGACCCCGCGGGTCTGGTACGTGGTGCTCTGGAGTTCCAGGCAGGTGCTGAGGAAGTTGCGCACCACCTCGTAGCGCCCCTGCAGCAGCAGGTAGATCATCACCGGCACGTTGTCGCGCAGGAAGATCTCTCCGTAGTTGGCCGAGTCACCTTTGCGGGGATGCTCCAGTGCAGCCACTGACCCCACCAGTTCCCCGCGCACCGTCACCAGCGTGCGCTCGAAGTGGGCACGGGCGGCGGCCACCACCTCCTCCTCCTTGGAACTGGGCCTGACCCGCAGCTGCTGCTCGCTGAACTGTCGTGCCATGGACGATCGCTGCTCCGCCCGAAAAGGCCGCTTGCCGCTTCGACCCTAGAAGGGCTGGATGGATCAGGCATCACCAGAGCAGCCAGCCCCCCTGCCGTGGAGAGCTGAGCGAGAGCGATGCCGAGTGCGGAGGACTTGTCAGGGGCAGGAGAAGGTGATAGGTTGATGGACTGCGCGAGCCAAGGTTTGGCCGCCTGAGAGCTGAGGTGAGGTGAGCTGCCTGGATGAGGTAGTGAGCGG
>JALOOQ010000203.1 GCA_025454305.1 Cyanobium sp. Prado107 | reverse complement strand
CGTGCGGCGGGCGTAGTGGCGCACCTGCAGTTCCTCGCGGTAGCGCGGGATCAGGCCGGGAGCCTTGGGTTGCCACTCCCTGCCGCCCCCTCAGCAATCCAGGCACGCCAGCCGCTCGGCGTCGCTGATGTCGCCCCGGTCGCGCAGCCACTGGCGGCGGCGCAGCCTTCCGTAGGCCTGGCAGAACTCCTCCCCCAGGGCCGCGCGCAGGCGGCTGTCGCCGTCGAAGGCATCCAGCGCTTCGCCCAGATCGGCCGGCAGCCGCGGGCAGATGTCAGGCGCGAGCGGGGCGGCGTAGTTGTCGTTGTCCCGGCGCGGGCCGGGTTGGAGCTGGCGTTCGATGCCGTCGAGGCCCGCCGCCAGGATGCCGGCCTGGAGCAGGTAGGGATGGGCCGAGCCGTCGGGCAGCCGCAGCTCCAGCCGCTGGTCGTCGGGGATGCGCAGCATGTGGGTGCGGTTGTTGCCGCTGTAGCTGATGCCCGCCGGGCTCCAGGTGGCCCCGGAGGTGGTGGGCGGCGCCGCCAGCCGCCGGTAGCTGTTCACCGTGGGGTTGGTGAGGGCGCAGAGCGCCGGGGCGTGCTCCAGCAGGCCGGCCAGGAAGTGATAGGCCAGCGCCGAGAGCCCCAGTTCACCGGCCGGATCGTGGAACAGGTTGGTGCCCGCTCCCGCAGCGCCGGCAGCTCCCCAGAGCGAGAGGTGGGTGTGGCAGCCGTTGCCGGTGCGTTCGGCGAAGGGCTTGGCCATGAAGCTGGCCTTGAGGCCCTGCTGCTCCGCCAGCGTCTTCACCATCACCTTGAAGAAGGCGTGCCTGTCTGCGGTGGTGAGGGCGTGGGCGAAGGTCCAGTTCACTTCGAACTGGCCGTTGGCGTCCTCGTGATCGGCCTGATACGGCCCCCAGCCCAGCTGCTCCATCGCCTCCAGCAGCGGCCCGATCAGCCCGTAGCGGCGCATCAGCGCCAGCTGGTCGTAGCAGGGTTTCTCCTGGTGGTCGGCCGGATCGGCGATGCCGCCGCCGTCCGCTCCCAGCAGGAAGAACTCCGCCTCCACGCCGCTGCGCAGCTCGTAGCCCAGGGACGCCGCCCGCTCCAGCTGGGTTCGCAGCAGGCGGCGCGGGCACTGGGCCATCGGCGTGCCGGCCAGCACCAGCTCGGCCGCCACCCAGCCCACCTCCGGCTGCCAGGGCAGGGGGGTGAGGCTGGCGGCATCGGGAATCGCCATCACGTCGCCGTCCGCCGGCGAGAGATCCAGCCAGGCGGCGAAGCCGGCGAACCCGGCGCCGTCGCGGGCCATGGCCGGAATCGCCGAAGCCGGCACGAGCTTGGCCCGCTGGATGCCGAACAGATCGGTGAAGGAGATCAGCAGGAACTTCAGCTGCAGCTCGCGGGCCTGGCTGGCGAGATCGGTCATGGCAACGCTCTGGGGGCGACGGGTGAGGTGGGGGGCGGAGGCAAGGGGCGGCAGATGGAGAGCCAGGCGATCAGCTGGCCAGCAGCTGCTGCACGATGCGCCGCAGCTGCTCCTGCTCCGGCGCGCTGCTGTGGGGGTTGCCGGCCCGGTGGCCGAGCAGCGACTCGATCCGGTGGAAGCTCGCCCCCGGGATGGCTCTGGCGTCGGCCTCCAGATCGGCGGGCGTGAAGTAGAGGTCGTGGCTGCAGGCCACCACGGCGGTGCGCGCCCGCACGCGCCCCAGGGCTCCGGCGAGGTCGCCGCCGTCGGCCACGTCGTGGGCCAGCCAGGTGTCGAGCATGGCGATCAGGTCGCGCGGGTCGTGGCGCTGGTAGTAGGGCAGCCACTGCTGCTCCACGTGCTCCTCCACCGGCTCGGCGATGGTGCGGAAGAAGGGCTGGCTGGCAGCCCAGCTGGCGTAGATCAGGGCATAGGTGCGCAGGCCCTGCTCGGGCGGGGCGTCGAAGCCGGCTCCGTTCCAGTGGCGGTCGGCGGTGAGCGCCTGGCGCAGGCTGAGCAGGAACAGGCGGTTGTGGGGGGAGGTGCGCGCCGTGCCGCACACGCAGCAGATCCGCTCCACCAGCTCCGGATGGTCCACCGCCCAGCGGTAGGCCTGCTGGGCCCCCATCGACCAGCCGTACACCAGCGCCGGCTGTTCCACGCCGAACACCTCCGCCAGCAGCCGGCGCTGGGCGGCCACGTTGTCGGCCTGCTGCACCACCCAGCCCTGCTCCGCCAGGCCCATGGCCACGCACCAGCGCTGCGGATCGAACACCGGCCCCGCCAGCCAGGCCAGGTCCTCCACCCGGGCGCCGTAGGAGCTGGGCACCAGGATCAGGTTGCTGCGCTCGGCGTCGAGCTCGCCGATCCGCAGGTAGCTCACCCGGGCGTCGGGGATGGTGCGGCCACATCGCAGGGGAAAGTCGCCCAGGCGGTGGAGACCCTGCTGCCGGGGTGGCGTCGCCGTGGAGGAGCTCATGCCGGCGCGCCCTCAGCCGGCGGGGCTGCCGGCGGGCAGGGCCAGGCCGGGCAGGTTGGCCAGCAGCTGGCGGTGCACGTTCAGATAGCCTTGATCGAGGTGCTGCAGGCGGGGGCCGATCAGCTCATGCGCCGCCGGCAGGGCGTGGAAGGGGAGCGAGGGGTAAAGGTGGTGCTCGGCGTGGAAGGGCATGTTCCACATCAGCCAGCGCACCAGCGGGTTGGTGAGGGTGGTGCGGGTGTTGGCGGTGCCGTCGGCGCTGAAGCTGCAGCCGCTGTGCTCGGCCAGCAGCACGAACCGCAGGAACGGCTGGCCCACGGCCAGGGGCAGCAGCCAGAACCAGAGCAGGAAGCCGTTGGCGTGGATCAGCGACAGCGCCGCCAGCAGTAGATAGATGCTCACCTGCAGCCCCACCGAGCGGCGCACCTGGGGGATCACCTGGGCATTGAGGTAGGGCACCGCCGAGAGGTCGCCCCAGAGCAGGCGGGCATAGCCCTGCAGCTTGCCGGTCCACCAGTGCCAGCCGCTCAGCTCCAGCAGGTAGGCGCCCAGGCTGGTGGGCACGGGATCGTCGAGTTCCGGGTCGAGTCCGGGCTGGTGGGTGTAGCGGTGGTGCCACTGGTGGTAGCGGCGGTAGGCGGTGGCGTTGTAGAAGCTCAGCAGCCCCAGCAGCCAGGCCACCGCGTCGTTGACGCCTTTGTTGCGGAAAGCGGTGCGGTGGCTGCACTCATGCAGCCCCGCGAAGGTGGTGGCCAGCCCCACCCCGCAGGCCACCAGGCCGATCAGGCGCAGGCCCGGCGGCAGGCTCGGCTGCCCCCAGAGCAGGCCCCCGGCGACGATCAGCCCCAGGTGGGCGGCCAGCCGCAGCGCCGCAGGACCATCGCTGAGGTCGTTGAGTTCAGCCAGCCGGGAGCGCTCGATCAGCTCGGATGGGGAAGCGGCCATGCGGCGGGACGGGGAGACGCGGACCTGGCTATCCCATCCCAGCAGCGCTACGGCCGCCGCCGCGGTAGGCATTGTCACCGGGGCGGAACCTAGGCTCGAAGCGCTTGATGCCGGACCCTGGTGCACGGGGCTTCCTGACCGATCTCCCTCCTCCTGTCCATGGCCTCGTCGTTGTTCATGAGCCACTCCGAGGTCCCTGCCGAGACCACTCCCGATCCCCGCCGTTCGGCGCTGGTCGCCTCTCTGCGCAGCCGCTACGCCGCCGCCGAGCAACGTGAGGATGCCGCGGCCAAGCAGGCCCTGTTCCAGGAGGCGGTGTACCTGTGCATCCTGCCCGAGGAGTTCATGCCGCCGGCGTGAGCGTCGGATCCATGCCGCGCAGACAGCTGGCGAGTTCCTCCCGGAGCTCCAGGAACTCGGGAGACACCCGCAGGTGCCGCAGGTCGCCGCGGTCGAGGTCCACCGCCACAGAACGCATGATCCGGCCGGGATTGGGCGCCAGGATGTGCACCTCGCGGGCCAGCAGCAGCGCCTCCTCCAGGTCGTGGGTGATCAGCAGGGCCGTCAGGCCGGTGCGCTGCCAGAGATCGTGCATGAACTCCTGCATCGACTCGCGGATCTGCAGATCCAGCGCGCCGAATGGTTCATCGAGCAGCAGCACCCGGGGCTGGGCGGCCAGGGCGCGGGCGATCGCCACCCGCTGCTGCATGCCGCCGGAGAGTTCCCGCGGCAGCCGCCGGGCCGCGTCGGCCAGCCCCACCACCTCGAGGAAGTAGCTGGTGCGCTCGCGGATCTCGCGCCGGTTCAGCCCCTGCAGCTCCATGCCGAAGGCCACGTTCTGGGCCGCCGTGAGCCAGGGGTAGAGGCTGTACTTCTGGAACACCATCCCCCGGTCCGACCCCGGGCCGCGCACGGGGCTGCCGTCGATGGTGATCACACCGGCCGTGGGGCGGTCCAGACCGGCCACCAGGCGCATCATGGTGGATTTCCCCGACCCGGAGCTGCCCACCAGGGCCACGAACTCGCCGGTGTTCACGGTGAAGCTGATCCGGTCGAGCACGAGCTTGCGGCTGCGGCCGCTGCCGAAGCTCTTCTCCACCTGGTCGACGCGCAGCTGCATGGGGGAGGTCGTGCGGTGAGAGTGCCTTCAGTTGGCCCAGGCGCAGCCCCGGCGCATCACCAGCCGGAAGCCCAGGTCGATCACCAGACCGATCAGGCCGATCACGATCAGGCCCAGAAAGATCTCGTCGGTGCGCAGGAACCGCTGGGCCAGGCTGATGCGCTTGCCCAGTCCCTCGTTGGCGGCCACCAGCTCGGCCACGATCACCAGATTCCAGGCGGCGGCCATGTTGATCCGGTAGGCGTCGATCACCTGGGGGGCGATGCAGGGGGTGATCACCCGCAGCAGCACCTGGGAGGTGCGCCCACCCAGCGTGAGCGCGGTTTCCACGAGTTCGCGGGGCACGAACTTCACCGCGTCCATGATCATCAGCGTGTTGAAGAACAGGGTGCCGATGAAGATCAGCAGGATCTTCGGCAGCTCCCCCAGCCCGAAGTAGATGATCAGCAGAGGAATGAAGGCCGGTGCCGGCATGTAGCGGATCAGGCCCATCAGCGGCTCCAGCAGACGGTTGATCACCGTGCTGGTGCCCATGGCGATGCCGAGCGGCAGGGCGACCGCCGCCGAGAGGGCGAAGCCGCCCAGCACCCTCCCCACGCTGGCCACCAGATCCGCCCAGAGCAGGCCCTGAGCGGCCTGGGCCCGGCCCGCCGCCAGCACCGCCGCCGGGCTGGGCAGGAACAGCGGATCCACCAGCTTCAGGCTCGTGGCCAGCGTCCACACCGCGAGCACCAGGAGCACGCCGGTGATCCCCAGGATCCAGGGGTGGTGCAGCAGGTCCTTGACGCGTCCCATGACCGCTCTTCCGCCCCCGCTCAGTTCGCCTTGACCGCTTTCAGGAAGCGGTCCTCGAACAGGCCCTCGAGGTTCGGCGGGCTCTTGGCCAGACCCACCTGCTGCAGGAAGCCGCTGATCTGCTCGGCGGCGAAGGGCAGCGACGCCATCGTCGTGCCGGGCTGCAGCGCCCTGAGGTTGTCCTCGAGGCTGAACAGGGTGGTGCCGGCCTCGTAGGCCTTGTACTCCTCCTCGCTCACGCCGCCCCGGGCGCTGAGGATGGCCAGCGAGGTTTCGGGGTTGGCCTTCATCTCCGCCAGAGTGGCGAACCAGGCATTCACCACCTGCTGGATCTTCTCGGGGTTGGCCTCCACGAATTCGCGGCGGCACACCAGGTGGTCGCTGATGGCACCGGGGAAGTCGGCGGAGCTGAACAGGGTGGAGCTGCCCGGGCGCTTCAGGGCCTGGGTGGTGAAGGGGGCGAACACGCCCACCGCGTCCACCTGACCG
>JALOOQ010000062.1 GCA_025454305.1 Cyanobium sp. Prado107 | reverse complement strand
GGCGACGCAGCCGTAGCGCTCGATCAGGTTGGAGAGCGCCTGGTAGGCCCAGTCGGTGGGCCGCACGTCGGAGAACTGGGAGATGCTGGTGACCTGCTCTCTGCTGAGCGCCGGGCCGGCGTACTGCTCGATGGCGGTGAGGTTGATCTCAGCGTTGCTCGCGGGGGTGAGCTGGGAGGCAGTGGCGGCCCCGGCGGGAACGGCCACCAGGGCTGCGATCAGTCCGAGGGACTGAGGGGCTGCCGGCCGGTGTTGTCTGGGGTTCATCGGAAGCTGGAGACCGAACGACGGGTGGGGCAGGAGCGTTGTGACGTTACCAGGAGTGAGAACGGTTATCGCTGCTGAATCAGGCGGACCAGGGCGTGCGTTTGCGGCCGCTGTCGTGACGGGGGCCGAGGTGGGGGCTGGGGCGTGGAGCAATGCGGTGTGGACGAATCAGGACCATCGGGGTCAGTTGCGGACCTCGGTGCCCTTGCAGGGGTGAAGGGGCGGGCAATGCCGGCAACTTCGGCGGCCTGGTTCCTTCGGCGATGTGATGGCCATCGGCAGGACGACTCCTGCAGCCAGGATCGGCAGCAACCGGTGGGCTGCAAGGGCTGCGGCTGGGCCTGCGCGGTGCTCTGGCCTGATTGCACCTGAAGATTGTTCCTGAAGATGGTGCCGATGGTGCTCGGCTGCCTGCTTCAGGACACCAGCGCCGTCCAGGCGAAGGCGCTGCCGATGCCGATCCAGATGCCCGCCAGCAGGCGCCGCCCGTTCTCCTGGACTGCCGCCAGCAGGGTCCGCGACCCGGAGGTCACCAGCAGCAGCAGGGCCCCCTGGCCGACGAACAGGCCGAGGAGGTAAGTGAGCAGCGGCGTGGGTTCGGCCCCGACGACCATGCCGCCCAGCAGGTAGCCGTGCAGGGCGATCGCGGGCAGCAGCAGCGCCGCGGGCACCCTGCCGAGGGCCACCAGTCCGGCCAGCGCCAGGGTGAGCGCCACCAGGGCCTCGGCGAAGGGCGCCACTGACTCGCTCAGGGGAAGCACCTGGGCCAGGGCGCTGCCCAGCAATCCGGTGGCCAGCAGGGGCAGCACCCAGGCCAGGGGCCGCCGCAGGCCCACGAAGCCGATGGCGAGCAGGAAGAGCAGATGGTCTGGTCCCAGCAGGGGGTGACCGAGGCCGCTCACGAATCCCATCCAGGGGCTGAGGGCGGCGCCCTCGGCCATCTCGAAGGGGTGGTGGGCCAGGGCGGCGGCCGGGTGCAGGGCGCTGATCAAGGCCGCCAGCGAGGCGGTGAACAGGCCGGCGAGAGCCAGTGCCCTCACACCCGTAGGGCCTGCGGCGCCAGCCGCAGGAGACGTGCGGTGATTCAAGGGTCGATCCTCGTCGAATGAAGAACCTGGCGGGCGTTCTGACTTCCCCAACCGGGGTTCACAGCTGCGGGACAGCGCCGGAATCGCACCGGACTTTCCCCGTTTCCTTCAGCAGCTGTTCCCTGCTGAAACCAGTGGGCTGAGCTTACGCGGGTGCGCCCAGTTTCAGGGGCAGCTCCCGCCGCTGCAGCCGGGGGCCCGTGCTGGGCTGGAGGGCCAGGGGCAGCGAGGCGGGTCGCACGATCTGCAGGGTGTTGAGCTCCAGCGTGGTTTCCACCACCTCACCCCGCTGCTCGAACAGATCCAGCAGCGTGAGCGTCTGCTCGGGCGGCCTGGCGTCGTTCAGGCGACGCCGTGGACCGCTGCCCATGGCTCCCAGGCTGAGCAGGTTCATGCCGCCGCTGACGCCGGGAAAGTAGGCGTGGTGGTGGCCGCTCACATAGAGGTGAGCGCCTGAGGCGGCCACCAGCTGCCGCAGCTGCTCCGGCTGCTGCAGCACCTCGCCCGCCCGGTCGCGCCCCAGCCCCACCCCATAGGGAGGCAGATGGCCCATCACCAGCCGCAGGCGGGCCTGCCGGGCGGCGGGGCCGTTCAGCTGGCTGCGGGCCCAGGCCCAGTCCTCCGCCGGCACGGTGGCGGAGGAGGCATCGAGCACCACCACGAACACCGGGCCCTGACGCAGGCTGTAGCGGAAGGGGTACCGGGCCGCCTCCACGAAGCTGAGGCCCAGGCTCTGGCGGCGTTCCCCCCAGAAGCGAGCGGCCCGCTCCCGGTCGAGGGCGAAGGTGAAGCCCCCGGGGCCACGGCTGCTGGAGGCGTCGTGGTTGCCCATCGCCGGCGCGAAGCCGCCGCCGGCGCGCAGCAGCGGCTGCAGCACCTGCCGGTCGAAGCTGGCCCACATGGCGTCGAGGTGGCCGCCGCTGAGGCCGAGTTTCTGTCCGGCCACCATGTCGCCAGCGCAGAGCACCAGGTCGGGCCGGAGGGACTTCAGCAGCTCCACGCCGCGCTGCACCTGGGGCACGTAGCTGGTGGAGCCGTAGCTGGCGTTGAGGTCGCTGATCAGGGCCAGGCGCAGGTCGCCCCGGGGGGGCGCAGGGGCCGCCGCCGCCTGGCGCCACCAGCCTGCAACCACCAGGGCGCCCGCAGCCGTGCTCGCCCGCTCCAGAAACTGCCGGCGGGAGAGGGTCATCGGTGGCGAGGGTGGTGGCGAGGGATCGGGGTCAGGCCGCCTGCAGCTGGCGAAGCTGGCTTTCCAGGCGCTGCTTCAGCCGCGTCTGCACCAAGGCACAGAGATCGTGCACCAGCTCGTCCTCGGCGTCATAGATCAGCCGAACTCCGTCACGGCGGCAGCCCACCAGGCCGGCGCGCTGCAACTGGCCCAGCTGGCGGCTGATGTGCGACTGGGAAAAGCCCGTGGCCTCGATCAGCGAGGCCACGTCCATGGGGCCCTGCTTGAGATGGCAGAGCAGCTGAAGCCGGGCCGGCTCACTGAGCAGGCGGAAGAACTGGCTGAGCTCCTCGAGCAGCCGGGGGCTGGGAGGGGGGCTGAGGTCGGTCTCGCCGGAAGGGCCCATGGGGATGCTGACGGTGCTTTATGCCTGTCAACGCATTATGGGCCCAGGCTGCCGGGCGCAGCGCTTCAGAGCACCGAGAGTGCCACGCCCAGCCCCACCACCATGGCGGCGATCAGGGCCGCGGCCCAGAGGGCATGGGAGCGGGCATCGGCCGGGGTTTCGCCGATCACGGCCGCGATCTCATCGGCGTAGAGGTTGTCGTGGTTTTCCAGATCGTGGGTGTGCATGGCTGACCGGGGGCTGACGAGGGGGCTGACCGCAACCTAGGCAGCCCCGCGGCGACTGCCCAGGCCGCCGCCATCAGCCTTCACGGGCGCCGTCCGCACGGCTGGGCCCGGGGCCGGTCACAGGGCCCGGCGGCCCTTGCCACCACCCCCACCTGCGCCACTGCCCCGGCCGCCGGGTCCACCCACCGGTACCTGGATGCCGTTGCGCTCATAGATGGCGCGCATGGCCTCACGGTGCTTCTGGCGCTGCTCCTGGTTCTCCCGCCGCTCCTGCTGCAGGCAGCTGTTCAGGGCGGAGGTGTCGCGGGCGGCGCTGATGCAGCGCTCACTCGTCTGCAGGGTCTGGATGCGCTCCTTGTGATGACGCAGCAGCTGCGCGCGCCGCTCCGGGAAGATGCGCTGCTGCTGTTCCGGCGTGAGACGCTGCGGTGCGGAGTCCTGGGCCAGGCCGGGCAGGGCGGTGGCCAGGCCCAGCAGGGCGATGGTGAGGCCCGATCCGAGGGTGACGGCCAGCGAACGGCCGCGGCGGGAGGGGGCGGGAGTTGTCATGGCAGACGTGGTCATGGCAGGCCTTGTCATGGCAGGGACGGCGATCGGACCGATCGGCAGGAGGGGGATGGGCATGGGGATGGGTCGTGTGACGGGTGGACACCGCGGTTGACCGATCACCACGGCCTTCATCGTCCCGAGCTGATCTGACCGAGTTGCATACGCACCGCGCCAGGTTGTGACCAGATGTGTCCGGGCCTGGGCTCAGGCATCCCCAGTGACCGGGCTCAGGCCTCTGCCAGGGAATGGCCGCGCAGCAGCACGGCGAAGCCCTGCTCCCCCCGCCGGCAGTGCAGGGAGCCGTGATGGGCCAGGGCCACCCGTTCGGCAATCGCCAGGCCGAGGCCGCAATGGCCGCTGCCGCCACGGGCGGGGTCGAGACGCCGGAAGGGCTCCAGAGCCAGGCTCCAGAGCTGTCGGTCCAGGCCCGGCCCGCCGTCGGCCACCTCGATCTCGAACCCGTCGCCGTCCCAGGGCCGCAGGCCGAGCCGGAAGGGCGGCGCACCGTGGCTGCGGGCGTTGTCCAGCAGGTTGGCCACCGCCCGCGCCAGGCCCGTGGCCCGCACCCGTGCCCGCAGGGGCTCCAGCTCCAACGCCAGCGGCTGCAGGTCGCACTGCCCGGCCACTTCAGCCAGGAACGCCCTGAGGTCGAGTTCCACCGGGGCCTCGTCGGTCTCGCCCCGGCTGAAGGCCATGAACTGGGCGGTGATCCGCTCGAGGGCATCCAGATCCGCCAGGGCCTTGCCGGCGTCGGCGGCGCTCATCGGCGTGGCTTCGGCCAGGTGCAGCCGCAGCCGCAGGCGGGTGAGCGGACTGCTGAGGTCGTGGCCGATGCCGGCGAGCATCGTCTCGCGTTCCTTCCGGGTCTGTTCCAGCTGCGCGAGCATCGTGTTGAAGCGGGCCGTGAGCCGGCGCACCGGCGTCGCCCCGCGGGGCGGCACCGGTTGCGGGTCCCCCCCGGAGCCGAGCTGCTGCAGCGACGTTTCCAGCATCCCCAGGGGCCGCCTCACCTCCAGAGCCAGCACCAGGGTGCTGAGGCCAAGCCCTGCGGCCACCAGCGACAGCGTCAGCGACAGGGGATCGGGCGGCCAGGCCCTTGCCCTGGGCAGCGGCGCGGCCATCCACACCGGCTCCAGAGCGGAGGCCATCTCCACCCAGAGCTGGTTGCCCGCCGCCACCACCTCGCGGCAGTAGCCCAGCTGCTCGCACAGCTCGGCCTTCAGGGCGGCGGCCTGGCGGCGGCCGCGCAGCGAGGCCGGCGGCGGCTGGCTGGCCAGCTGCAGCCCGCTCAGCTCGGCCACCGCCTCCATGGGGTAGCGCTCCAGCGCCAGCTCCCCGAGCCTCAGGCTGAAGGCCACCTCCGAGCCCAGCTGGCTCATCCGTGCCCCGACGATGCGGCGTCCCAGCAGTGACTGGATCATCAGCAGGCTGAGCAGCCACAGGCCCAGGCCGCAGGCGCCGTAGCCCAGCAGCTTCAGCCAGCGCCGCCGCTCAGCTCCGCGCCCGGCCATCGGGAACGAACACGTAGCCGTAGCCCCACACGGTCTGGATGATCCGCGGCTGGGACGGGGTGTCCTCCACCAGCCGGCGCAGCCGCGACACCTGCACATCCATGCTGCGGCTGTCGGTTTCGCTGGTGGGACCGCGCGCGAGCTCGATCAGCCGCTCCCGCGAGAGCGGGCGGTGGGGGTTGCGGGCGAGGGCCAGCAGCAGGCTGAACTCGCCGCTGGTGATCGCCACCGGTGTGCCGTTCCGCTCCAGGCTGCGGCTGTTGGGGTCGAGGCGCCAGGCGCCGAACTCGATCACCGCCTCCCCCGTCAGCGGCGTCCCCGCCGGCAGGCTGGCCCGCCGCCGGAGCACGGCCTCGATGCGGGCCGTGAGTTCGCGCGGCAGGAAGGGTTTGGCGAGGTAGTCGTCGGCGCCCTGCTCCAGTCCGATGATCCGGTCCACCGCGTCGCCACGGCCGGTGAGCATCAGCACCGGCAGGTCGTCGCCGCCGTCCCGCAGCCGCCGCAGTGCCGTGAGGCCGTCGTCCCCCGGCAGCATCAGATCGAGCACCACCAGGTCGGGCCGTTGGCGTTCCAGACGGGTCTGGAGCTGGCGGGCATCCACCAGGCAGCGCACCTCGTAGCCCTGCTCACCGAGGTAGGTGGCCAGCATCTGGCGGAGTTCGGGATCGTCGTCGACGACCCAGATGCGGTGCGGAGGCGCCATCGGGCGGCCAGCGGTGACGGGTGGTTCCAGGGTCAGCCGGCCAGCGGCACCGGGGCCATGCCGCTGGCGTCGAACACGCCTTCGAACAGCACCGAGCTGAGGTAGCGCTCGCCGGAGTCGGGCAGCACCACCACGATGGTCCTGTCCGCATAGGCGGGATCGGCCGCCAGGCGCAGGGCCGCGGCGGTGGCGGCGCCGCAGGAGATGCCGGCGAGGATCCCCTCCTCCTTCATCAGCCGGCGGGCCATGGCCACCGCCTCGGCATCGCTCACCGTCTCCACCCGGTCCACCAGATCCAGATCGAGGTTGGCGGGCACGAAGCCGGCGCCGATCCCCTGGATCTTGTGCGGTCCGGGCCGCAGTTCCTCACCTGCGCGGGTCTGGGAGATCACCGGGCTGTTGGCCGGCTCCACCGCCACCGACACCAGGGGTTTGCCGAGGGTGCGCTTGATGTAGCGGCTGACGCCGGTGATCGTGCCACCCGTGCCCACGCCGGCCACCAGCACGTCGATCTGTCCCTCGGTGTCGTCCCAGATCTCCGGACCGGTGGTGTCGTGATGGATCTGGGGGTTGGCCGGGTTGGCGAACTGCTGCAGCAGCACATAGCGATCCGGATCCGACGCGGCCAGCTCGCGGGCGGCGCCGATGGCGCCGGGCATGCCCAGGTGCCCCTCGGTGAGCAGCAGGCGCGCGCCGTAGGCGGTGAGCAGCTTGCGCCGCTCGAGGCTCATCGTCTCCGGCATCGTGAGCGTGAGCGGAATCCCCCGTGAGGCCGCCACGAACGCCAGGGCGATGCCGGTGTTGCCGCTGGTGGGCTCGATCAGTTCCTTGCCGGGGCCCAGCAGTCCGTCCTTCTCGGCCTGCCAGATCATCGCCGCGCCGATGCGGCATTTCACCGAATAGGCGGGATTGCGGCCCTCGATCTTGGCCAGCACGCGGGCTCCGCAGCCCCGGGTGACCCGCTGAAGCCGCACCAGGGGTGTTCTGCCGATGCTGAGGCTGTTGTCGGCGTAGATGGTCATCGTCGCTGGCGCCGTCGCTCGCCGGGCAGGAACCACCCTAGGGATGGGACCAGCACCGGGGATGGGACAGGCAGCGCTCCGGGTTCAGGACTGGGCCGGTTCCCATTCGATCTTGACCACGTCCACCGGCCCTCGGCCGCTGTGGTTGAGTTCCTGGGCCGCCCGCAGGGCGGCCTCGTGGGTGTGGAAGAGGTAGGCCTGGTCGGGGCTGCTCACATCGCTGAGGTGCTCGTCGCTGCCCTGCAGGGCCAGGTAGGCCTGATTGTCCAGGCGCCGGATGGCGTAGCGCTCCGCCTGGGTGCAGTCCATCGGGTGGGAGGGATCGATCTCCGGGGCCCAGAAATGCATGGCGGTTGAACGGGCTTCCGTCACCTTAGACACGCTGGAGAAGCGCCACGGAGCGGCCGGAGGGCCAGCACGGCGGCCATTGCTTCACGTCTCTTCATCGGAAGCGAAACATTCGATGAAACCGCCATGAATCCAACGTGGGACGCCCGTAACTTCACCGAGCGGCTGCGGTGGCTTCGGCTTGTGTCCAGCCGCTCTCCCCTGCCCCATCTCCCGCCACCCTTCCCATGGCTCTTCTCAAGGCTCCTGTTCTCGGCATCGAGCGCTACGCCAACGACCGCGACAAGGAAAACTGGGCCCAGGCCTCCAGCGAGGACCGCAACACGATCATCCGGGCCGTCTATCAGCAGGTGCTTGGACACCAGTACCTGATGAAGAGCGAGCGTCTCGAGGGCCTGGAGTCACTCTTCCGCAACGGCGATCTCAGCGTGCGTGAGTTCGTGCGCCAGGTGGCCAAGAGCGGTCTCTACAAGGCCCGGTTCTTCGAGAACTGCAACCCCTACCGCTTCATCGAGCTCAACTTCAAGCACCTGCTCGGGCGCGCCCCTCAGAACGGGGCCGAGATGCTGCACCACTTCACGATCCTGCAGGAGCAGGGCTACGACGCCGAGATCGACTCCTACCTCGACAGTGACGAGTATCAGGAGCGTTTCGGCCAGGACGTGGTGCCCTACATCCACGGCTGGGACTACTCCAAGGGTCATGAGGGCCGCCAGTTCTCCTGGCTGATGCAGCTGGCCCGCGGCGCCGCCGCCTCCGTGAAGGGGGATGCGGCGGGCGTGCAGTCGCGCCTGAACAAGGTGGTGCACGCCAACCGGCCGATCGCCGTGAACCCCCCCAGCTCCGGACCGGCCTTCTTCCGCTCCGCCATCGGCACGGGCGTGTACGACGGTGATCTGGGCACCAGCGTGGCGGTGTTCAACAGCGACCGCCGCGACCGGGTGGCGGGGCTGCCGGTGATGGCCGGCGCCCGCAGCAGCGACGGCTCCAGTGGCCGGGTGGTGACGATCCTGGTCACCGGCGTGGCCGACAACGCCTATTCCCGCACCGCCGAAACCGTGATCCGGGTGCCCTTCACCCGCATGAATGAAGCCCTGCAACGGGTGGGACGGCTGGGCGGCCGTGTGGTGGAGGTGCGGGTGAGCTGAGCTCCACACTGGGGGGGAGAACCCCGCAGGAGGGGACTGCCATGTTTCTGAAGACCCGCCACGACGACGACAGCAGCCTGGTGGAGGTGCTCGACCTCAAACAGCTGTTCGATCCCTTCGCCACCCAGGTGCAGGTGAGGATGCACGCCGGCGAGGAGATGCAGGATCCCCAGGCCCTTCCCAAGGCCAGCCTCTTCTTCCCCTCCGGCGAGGATCTGCCGCGCTGCTGGAGCGACCCCCACTACGCCGGGTAGAGCGCTAGAGCGCCAGGCCCACGGTGGGCAACAGCAGATCCATCAGCGCGCCACCCTCCGGGTGGTTGCTGGCCTGGATCCGCCCACCGTGGGTCACGGCGATCTGCTGCACGATCGAAAGACCGAGGCCGCTGCCCGTGCGCTGACTGCGCACCCGGGCCGGATCACCCCTGTAGAAGCGCTCGAACATGTGCAGGAGATCCTCCCGGCTCAGTCCGGGACCGTGATCGCGCACGCTCACCTGGCACCAGCCGCCATGGCTGCTGAGCATCACGTCCACGCTGCCGCCGTCCGGGCTGTAGCGCACGGCGTTGTCGATCAGGTTGAGCAGGGCCCGGTGCAGCCTCGAGCCGTCGGCCTGGAGGGTGATCGCCTCGCTCTGGTGCAGGGCGAGGCGCACACCCCGCTGCTCGGCCAGGGGACGCAGGCCGGCCCACACCTGCTCCACCAGCGCGCCCAGATCCACCGGCGCGAGCTGCAGACCCAGGCCCGGCACCGTGTTCTCCAGCCGCGACAGCTCCAGCAGGTCGTTCACCAATTCCTGAAGGCGCATCAGCTCCCGCTGCAGCCGCTCCACCAGCCGGGCGTTGCCCTCATCGGCCTGGGCGGCGAGGCTGTCGCCCACCAGCAGCAGGGCGGTGAGGGGGGTTTTGAGCTCATGGGCCACATCGCTCACCCAGCGCTCCTGCTGCTCCAGCTGGGCCTCCAGGGAGCGGCGGCTCTGCAGCTGCACGCCGATCCAGCCTTCGGCCGCGGGCACCACCATCACGTCGAAGTCCTGATGGTCGAAGTGCCACTCCAGCCGCTGGGGGCGGTCCTGCCGCCGGGCCATCGCCACGCTGCTGAGCAGGTTGGGGTCGGCACAGAGGTCCGCCAGGGTGCGGCCCTCCAGGTGACGGCCCGCCTTCACCCCCAGGATCCGCTCGGCGCGGGTGTTGAGGTGGCGCACCCGGTCACCGGGCTCGAGCAGCACCCAGCCCACGGGCGAGGAGTTGATCCAGCTCAGCAGCTGGGTGGAACTGGGGAGGCCGCGCTCGTGCGGGGTGCGCGCCGGTCTGCTCCACAGGGCCCAGCGGCGGCGCTGCGGGCGGCGCAGGTCAGCCAAAGCGGTAGCCGAAGCCGCGCACGGTGATCAGGTGCTCCGGCGCCGACGGGTTCGCCTCCAGCTTCTCCCGCAGCCAGCGGATGTGCACGTCCACGGTCTTGCTGTCGCCGAAGTAATCCACGCCCCACACCTGCTCGAGCAGCTTCTCGCGACTCCACACCCGGCGGGGATGCTGCATGAACAGCTCCAGCAGCCGGTATTCCTTGGGCGAGAGGTTCACCTCGCAGCCGTTGCGCGTGACCCGGCACTCATCCTGGAAGAGCCGCAGGTTGGCGTGCTCCAGCACCTTGGTGGTGGCCACGGGGTTGCTCGTGCGGCGCAGCAGCGCCCGGCAGCGCGCCACCAGTTCGCGCATGCCGAAGGGTTTGGTGAGGTAGTCGTCGGCCCCCACCTCCAGCCCCAGCACCCGGTCGGTCTCGCTGTCGCGGGCGCTCACCACGAGGATGGGGGTGTGGTTGTCACCCCCGCGCAGCTGGCGGCACACGTCCAGACCCCCCAGGCCGGGCAGCATCAGATCGAGCACCACCAGGGCGAACCCCTCCTCCTCACCCGCCCGCTGGAGGTACTGGAGGGCGTCGCGGCCGTTGCCGCAGGCCGTCACGTCGAACCCCTCCAGCGCCAGGGCGTCGCGGATGGTCTCGCGGATGGTGTCGTCGTCTTCGACGACCAGCAGCCTCGGTTGCATGGACCCATTCTGATGGGTCAGGGAGCCGCCCCAGAAGAGGACATCAGCCAAGGCGATACCCCCTGCCGCGCACGGTGCTGATCAGGTGCGGCCTGGCCGGATCGTCCTCGAGTTTCAGCCGCAGCCAGCGGATGTGCACATCCACCGTCTTGGGATCGAGGGCCGGTCCCTCGCATTCGCCCCACACCAGGCGCAGCAGCTCCTCCCGGTTCCAGATCCGCCGCTGGTGTTCGAGCAGAAAGCGCAGCAGGCGGAATTCCCGCGGCGAGAGCTTCACCGGCCGGCCGTCGCGCCGCACCTCGTGCTCCTCCACCACCATCTCGATGGCACCGCAGCGCAGCACGGTGGGCTGGGGCCTGAGCAGCTGCCGCCGCCGCACCAGCGCGCGGCAGCGCGCCAGCACTTCGGCGAGGCCATGGGGAGGCGGCAGCACGGCGTCGGCGCCGGC
>JALOOQ010000004.1 GCA_025454305.1 Cyanobium sp. Prado107 | reverse complement strand
AGGATCGACACAGAAGCGCCAGCCGGGTCCCTCCTGAATCTGCAAGCTCAGCCGGGCAGCAGGGCAGGCTGGTCCTGTTCATCGCTGAGCTCGATGATGGCCCGCTGCACCGGCTTGATCATCGAGTCGTCGAGCAGGCCGTCGAAATCGTCGAAGCGGCGCTGCTTGGCCCGGAAGGCGATGCGCACGGTGGTGAGGTAACGGTTGCTGGAATGGCGGATCAGGCTTTCGGCCCGCTGGGCCAGATCCTTGGAACTCACCTCGATTCCGGTTTGCATCCGTCGGCAGCCACAGCCCCCAAACTAATGGACGGGGATGAGGTCACCCTCCGCGCCGGGACGGCGAGCCGCTAGAAGACCCCGATGCAGGGCACCGTGGCGATCGACCTGGGCAGCAGCACCACCGTGGTGGCCTACCAGGCCCCCGGCGCCGCCGCCGGGCTGCTGGCCCTGCCGCCCTACAGCCTGGCTGAGCCGGTGGTGGTGCCATCGCTGCTCTGGCTCAGCGACCCGGAGCAGCCCCGTCCTCTGATCGGCAGGCAGGTGCTCGACGCCGGCCTGGCCCACCACGACGACCCCGCCCTGCAGCGCGACTTCAAACGGCGCATCGGTGCCGGCGCCGCCGATCCGGAGCCTGGCGCCATCCTGTCCGCCGAGCAGTCCGGCCGCCTCCTGCTGCATCACCTCTGGCAGGCCCTGCCGGCCGACCTGGGGCCCCGGCGGCTGGTGCTCACGGCTCCGATCGAGGCCTATCGGGGCTACCGCCAGTGGCTCCTGACCGTATGCCGTGATCTGGACGTGCCGGAACTGGCCCTGGTGGATGAACCCACGGCGGCCGCCATCGGCGCCGGCCTGCCCCCCGGCAGCACGGTTCTGGTGGTCGATCTGGGCGGAGGCACCATCGACCTGTCGCTGGTACAGCTCCAGGGGGGCGAGGGCCGGGCGGCGCCCATCGCCCAGCTCCTGCGCTTTGCCGGTCGAGACCTGGAGGACAGCCGCCAGCACCTGCGCTGTGCGCGCGTGATCGGCAAGGCCGGCGTGCGCCTGGGGGGACGGGACATCGACCGCTGGATCGCGCGCCTGCTCTGCCCCGACCAGCCCCTCAGCGGCGGCCTGCTGGAGGCCAGTGAACGGCTGAAGTGCCACCTCAGTGAACAGCACGAGGCCGTGGCGCTGTGGAGCCCTACCCAGGGCCCCACCCGGGAACTGCGCCTCGACCGCGCCGGCCTGGAGCGGCTGCTGCGCGAGCGGGGACTGCTGACGCAGCTCGATGCCCTGCTGGAGGAGGTGCTGGCTGCAGGCCGTGGTGCCGGACTCCCCCTGGAGCGGATCACGGCCGTGCTGCCGGTGGGCGGCAGCAGCAGGCTGCCGGCGATCCGCGACTGGCTCCAGAGCCGCTGCGGTGCAGTGCCGATCCGCGATCAGCGGCCGGTGGAGGCCGTGGCCCTCGGGGCCCTGGCCCTCACGCCCGGGGTGCAGGTGAAGGACGTGCTCGCCCGGGGCGTATCCCTGCGCTGCTGGGAGCGGCGCAGCGGCCGGCATCACTGGCACCCGCTGTTCATGGCCGGTCAGAGCTGGCCCACCGACCGTCCCCTGGAGCTGGTGCTGGCCTGCAGCCGCGACGGCCAGGAGAGCATCGAACTGGTGCTGGGGGAGCCGGAGGCCGACAACCGCAGCGAAGTGGTGTTCGAAGCCGGCCTGCCGGTGCTGCGTCGCCGGCCTGCCGGCGCTGCCCGGGTGAAACCCTGGGATCAGGGCGCCATTGCGCTGCCCCTCAGCCCCCCCGGCCGGCAGGGTGAGGACCGGCTGCGGCTGGCGTTCACGATCGGCGCCGACAGCCAGTTGCAGGTGGAAACCACCGACCTGGTCAGCGGCGAGCCTCGCGGGCCGCTGCGGCTGGGGGCGGTTCGCTGATGCCGCTGCCCTAGCAGGGGGGTGGACACAGTGGCCGCCGCACCCGTGGGCGTGCAGAGAACCGACTGGTTCCCATAATGGGATCACCAGGTGCGATCGCGCGCGTTTCCCTTGGCCCTGCGCCAGCACAGGCTGCCCAGACTCTGGCTGGGCCTCACTCTTGGGCTCGTGGCCGCCGGTCTGGGCGCGGTCTACTGGTGGGAGCGTCAACTGCCCCACCGGCTTGAGGCGGCCGCAGCCCGTGGCGATCTTGAGGCTTGTCTGCGCTACGGCGAACAGCTGCAGGCCCTGCGCTGGCTGGGGGACCGGGCCCCCGGAGCCCAGGGCGAATGTCGGCGGCGCAGGGCCGCCCAGCTCTGGGAACAGCAGCAGTGGGCCGCAGCTCTCCAGTTGCAGCTCCAGCTGGTGAATTCGGAGGCGGGCCAGCCCGACGACCGCCGCCTGCTCGACAGCTGGCAGAACGATCTCAAGCAGCAGGCTCTGGAGCTGTTCCAGGCTGGCGATCTGGACGGCAGTCTGGCCCGCCTGGAGCCGATGGGCGAGCACCAGCGCGCCGACCGCTCCGCCCTGGGCGACCAGTTGCGCCAGATCTGGGAGCGCAACCGCCAGAGCCTGGAACGGGCCCGCCGACTGGCGGAGGAAGAGCGGTGGTGGGAGGCCCTCGACGCCGTGAACCGGCTTGACCATCCCTGGTGGCAGCAGCAGGGAGAAACGGTGCGCGCACAGGTGCAGCGGGGCATCAGCCGCCTGAGCGGAGAGGAGAGGCAGCGCGACGGTCATGGAGCATTGCCCCATGGGGTTCCCATCGAGCGCCTGGACGCCGAGGTGAGCAGGCTCATCGCCCAGGGGATGGACGACTGGCAGGCCTTCAACAAAGCCTGTCAGGCCCTGGGAGGCCGGGTGGTGCAGATGGGACCGGAATCCGCCTGCCAGCGCTGACCCCACCGCGTGACAGGATTGGGCGCGGGAATCCACGCGGTGCCATGCAGCCAGGAGATCAGGTGAAGGTCTGCCGGAGCGTTGTCGTGTACCACCATCCCCAGCACCGCGGCGAGGCGTTCGATCTGCAGGGAGAGCAGGGCGAGGTGGTGTCCGTCCTCAACGACTGGAAAGGCCGCGTGATCAGCCCCACACTTCCGGTGATCGTGGCCTTCGGCAAGTTCCGGGCCCATTTCCGGGCTGATGAGCTGGAGCCGGCCTGAAGATCCCGCGCTCAGGGTCGCAGCAGGTACACCCCTTCCTCGCCATCGACAGCCATCAGGCAGAGCTGAATGGTCTCCTGCCGCCGGGTAGGCACGATGCGGCCGCAGAAATCCGGCTGGATGGGCAACTCCCGGTGTCCCCGGTCCACCATCACCAGCAGGCTCACCCGGCGGGGGCGACCCCAGGCCTGCAGCGCATCCAGCGCAGCCCTCACCGTGCGGCCGGTGAAGATCACGTCGTCCACGAGAACCACATGGCGGCCATCGAGGTCCGTCGGCAGATCGGTGGCCTGCACGAGCCGTGTGCCGATGCGTTCCAGGTCATCGCGGTGGAAGGTGGGATCGAGGCTGCCCTTCTCCACGGGGTGGCCGCAGCGCTCGGCGAGATGCACGCCCAGCACCTCGGCCAGAGCCACCCCGCGGGTGGGGATGCCGAGCAGCACCAGGCTGCGGCTGTCCCCGGCCTCCTCGAGCACCTGGGTGGCGAGCCGGTCGAGCGTGCGTTCCAGTTCAGCGCCGGAGAGGATCTCGAGGCGCTCCATGACGCCATCGCGGCTGTGGTCAGCCTAGGGGCGAGCGTGTGCTCAAAGCCTGACCTGAATGGCAGGCCGCGAAGGGGCCCCAACAGGCGGGCTGTAGGTTTGGTTACCGCAGGCGGTCGCCTTGCGTCGAGAGGTGAATCGGGTGAAAGCAGTCCGGTGAATTCGACAGTCCGGTGAATTCGAGTCCGTTCCAGATGCCAGGTTCCCCCGCCCACCCGCAGGCCAACCCTTCCACCACCGGCAAGAACAACAGCCTGGACGACGATCCCAGGCCGGATTCGCCCGTCGCAAGCTCACACTCCGGATCCACCCCTGTCGCACCGGTGGTGCTGACCATTCTGGACGGCTGGGGTTTCCGCCCCGGAGACGATCACAACGCCATCCGGGCCGCCGACACCCCGGTGATGGATGCCCTCTGGCATGCCTACCCCCACACGCTGATCGAAGCCAGCGGCGCTGCAGTGGGTCTGCCCGATGACCAGATGGGCAATTCGGAGGTGGGGCATCTCACCATCGGCAGCGGCCGCATCATCCGCCAGGAACTGGTGCGCATCAGCCAGGCGGTGCGCGATGGATCCCTGGCCGCCAACCCCGCGCTCAATGCACTCGGCGACCGGCTGATCGCCACCGGCGGCACCCTGCACCTGATCGGCCTGTGCTCCGACGGCGGGGTCCACAGCCACATCGAACACCTCGCTGGACTGCTGGAGTGGGCCGCAGCTCGCGGTCTCCGCGATGTGTGTGTGCATGCGATCACCGATGGTCGCGACACAGCCCCCAACAGCGCCCCGGGCTTCATCGCACGGGTGGAGCAGCAGATCGAGGACGCCGGCGTCGGCCGCATCGCCACCCTCTGCGGCCGCTACTGGGCCATGGACCGGGACAGCCGCTGGGAGCGCACCGAAAAGGCCTACCGGCTGCTCACCGAGGCCGGGCCGGTTTACCCCCTCAGCGCGGCCGAAGCCATTGAGGCCTCCTACGGAGAGGAGATCGGCGATGAGTTCATCGAACCACTGCGTCTCAGCGACGGGGTGGTGAAGGCCGGCGATGGCCTGGTGTGCTTCAACTTCCGTCCGGATCGCGTGCGGCAATTGATCCGGGCTCTGGTGATGCCTGACTTCGCCTGTTTCCCGCGCACCTTGATCCCCGACCTGGATGTGGTGACCTTCACCCAGTACGAAAAGGGGCTGCCCGTGGCCGTGGCCTTCCCGCCCGAGTCCCTGGACGGGCTGCTGGGACAGGTGGTGTCGGAGGCGGGGCTGCGCCAGTTCCGCACGGCGGAAACCGAGAAATATCCGCATGTCACCTACTTCATGAACGGCGGCATCGAGCAGGCCTTCCCGGGGGAAGACCGCCATCTGGTGCCCTCGCCGCGGGTGGCCACCTACGACCAGGCTCCGGCCATGTCGGCCGAGCAACTCACCGACAGCTGCATCGCCGCCATCCGCAAGGGGATCTATTCACTGGTGGTGATCAACTACGCCAATCCGGACATGGTGGGGCACACAGGCCGCATGGAGGCCACCACCGAAGCCATCAGCACCGTCGACCGCTGCGTGGGCCGGCTGCTGGAAGCCACGAGCCGGATGGGCGGCAGCATGCTGATCACAGCCGATCACGGCAACGCCGAGGTGATGCAAGGGCCTGACGGACGCCCCTGGACGGCTCACACCACCAATCCGGTGCCGGTGATTCTGGTGGAAGGGGAACAGCGCAAGTTGGTCGGGCACGGCAACGACATCCGCCTCCGGGACGAAGGAGGCCTGGCCGACATCGCTCCCACGCTCCTGGAACTGCTGGGTCTGCCCCAGCCCGACACGATGACGGGCCGCTCGCTGGTGGTTCCCGCGACCGTGGCAGCCGCGACCACGCGCGTGCCCCAGACCCTGGGCGTCTAGCCTGGCTGCAGAACCGCAGCGACGCCCATGCTCACCACCGTGATCACCTGGGTGTGGTTCGCCTCGGCGCTGCTGCTGATCATCACAGTCCTCCTCCACAGCCCCAAAGGTGACGGCATGGGTGGGCTGGCCGCCAGCGGTGGCTCGATGTTCACCAGTGCCCGCAGCGCCGAGCAGACCCTCAACCGCATCACCTGGACGCTGCTGCTGGTGTTCCTTGCCCTGGCCGTGGTGCTCAGCGCGGGCTGGCTGGGCTGAGGCCTGTGCCGATCACCCGCCGAATCCTGCTAGCCGCTCTGAGTCTGGGCGCCGCGGGCCCCGCACTGGCGGCCTTCCTGGGCCGCACCCGACCAGCTGATGCCTCAAGCCCGGCCGCGGATCCGGCCTGGCGCCTCAGTGACCGTGCATGGCGAGAGCGGCTCAGTCCCGAGAGCTACGCCGTGCTCCGGCGGGAAGGCACCGAGCCCCCCTTCTCCAGCCCACTCAACCGGGAGAAACGGCCGGGCACCTACCTCTGTGCCGGTTGCGGGCTGCCCCTGTTCAGCTCCAGGGCGAAGTACGAGAGCGGCACCGGCTGGCCCAGCTTCTTCGCGGCGCTGCCGGAGGCGATCGGCACCAAGCGCGATTTCAAGCTGATCGTGCCGCGCACCGAATACCATTGCCGCCGCTGCGGCGGTCATCAGGGACACGTCTTCAACGACGGTCCCCGCCCCACCGGCAAGCGCTACTGCAACAACGGCGTGGCACTCACGTTCCGGCCGGACTGACGGCGGAGCGTTCGGGGAGGATGAACGCATGAAGAAATGAACGCATGAAAAAAGGAGGGCGGTGGCCCTCCCTTTTGTTCATGGTTGCAGGGTGTTCATGGGTGACGGGTCTGGAGACCTGGAGCGGAATCCAGGCCCCCAGTGTTTCGATCAGTAGTCGAAGTCGCCACCCATGCCGCCGCCGCCGGCCGGAGCGGCTTCCTTCTTCTCGGGCAGATCGGCCACGATGCACTCGGTGGTGAGCACCATACCGGCGATCGAGGCAGCGTTCTGCAGGCCGGAGCGGGTCACCTTGGCGGGGTCGACGATGCCGGCGGCCAGCATGTCCACGTACTCGCCGGTGGCCGCGTTGTAGCCCTCGTTGAAGGACTTGTTCTTGACGTGCTCGGCCACGACCGAGCCGTTCACGCCGGCGTTCTCAGCGATGCGCTTGAGGGGGGCGGTGAGCGCGGAGGCCACGATGGTGGCGCCGATCAGCTCCTCGCCGGAGAGATTGGCGGCCGCCCACTCCTCGAGGGCAGGGGCGAGATGGGCCAGGGTGGTGCCACCGCCGGGAACGATGCCCTCTTCAACGGCCGCCTTGGTGGCGTTGATGGCATCTTCGAGGCGGAGCTTCTTGTCCTTCATCTCGGTCTCGGTGGCGGCGCCCACCTTGACCACGGCCACGCCGCCGCTCAGCTTGGCCAGACGCTCCTGCAGCTTCTCCTTGTCGTAGGAGGAGTCGGTTTCGTCCATCTGCTTGCGGATCTGCTCGCAGCGGGCCTTCACGGCCACCTCGTTGCCTTCGGCCACGATGGTGGTGGTGTCCTTGTTGATGGTGATGCGGCGGGCGGTGCCCAGCATCTCCAGCTTGGCGTTCTCCAGCTTGAGGCCGGCGTCCTCGGTGATCAGCTGACCGTTGGTGAGGACGGCGATGTCCTCGAGCATGGCCTTGCGGCGGTCACCGAAGCCGGGAGCCTTGACGGCGGCGACGTTCAGAACGCCGCGGAGACGGTTCACCACCAGAGTGGCGAGGGCTTCCTTCTCGATGTCCTCGGCGATGATCAGCAGAGGCTTGCCGGTGCGGGCAATCTGCTCGAGCACGGGCACCAGGTCCTGCACCAGACCGATCTTCTTGTCGGTGAGCAGGATGTAGGGATCCTCCAGCACCGCCTCCATGCGCTCGGTGTCGGTGGCGAAGTAGGGCGAGATGTAGCCCTTGTCGAAGCGCATGCCCTCGGTGACCTCCAGCTCGGTGGTCATCGACTTGCCTTCCTCGAGGGAGATCACGCCCTCCTTGCCGACCTTGTCCATGGCGTCGGCGATCATGCGGCCCACCTCTTCGTCGTTGCCGGCGGAGATGGTGCCCACTTGGGCGATGGCGTTGCTGTCACTGATCGGGGTGGCGTGCTCCTCGATCTTCTTGACGAGGAAGTCAGCGGCCTTGTCGATGCCTTTCTTGAGGGTGATGGCGTTGGCACCGGCAGCCACGTTGCGCAGACCGGCCTTGACCATGGCGTGGGCCAGGACGGTGGCCGTGGTGGTGCCGTCACCGGCGGCGTCATTGGTCTTGGAAGCGGCCTGGCGGATCAAGGCCACACCGGTGTTCTCGATGTGATCCTCAAGCTCGATCTCCTTGGCGATGGTGACACCGTCGTTGATGATCTGGGGAGCGCCGAACTTTTTCTCGAGCACCACGTTGCGGCCCTTGGGACCAAGGGTCACAGCGACGGATTCAGCGAGAATGTCGATACCCTTCTCGAGGGCGCGACGGGCCTGCTCGTTATAGATGATGCGCTTGGCCATGGAAGGCAGAAAAAAGAGGGGTAAACGTGAGGATGTGGATTGCGATCAGTTGACGACAGCCAGAATGTCCTTCTCGGACAGCAGCACGTACTCATCGGCGCCGAGCTTGATGTCGGTGCCGGCGTACTTGCTGTAGAGCACCTTGTCGCCCACGCTCACCTCGGGAGCCTGGCGGGTGCCGTCTTCGTTGCGCTTGCCGGGGCCAACCTGCACCACCTCGCCCACCTGGGGCTTCTCCTTGGCGGTGTCGGGCAGCAGGATGCCGCCGGCAGTCTTTTCTTCAGACTCGGAGACCTTGATGAAAATGCGGTCTCCAAGGGGTTTGACAGTGGAAACGCTGAGGGAAACAGCAGCCATGGATCAATGCGACAGCAACGACATGGCGTCACGGACGCCATTGCGGGAAGGGGGGCCGCTAAGCGGGCCGAAGCCCTCGGAGCTGGCACTCCTCCTCCGCGAGTGCCAATTTATGCCGGAGCGCCCGCAAGGCACCAGCGCAGCGCTGTGCGGGTGACCGAACCACACCGGCCGAAGGGGCTGGCCGGAGGGAGGGCTTTCAGGCCGGACGCATGGGCCCGGTGGTAAGGTTGCGCCGCTCATCAGGGTCGAGACAGCGTTCTGACGCGATCTCCCCGCTCGGCACCCACCACCTCTCCTTGTTCTATGGCTGCGACTGCCACCGGCACCACCACGGGCACCAAAGGCATCATCCGGCAGGTGATCGGGCCGGTGCTCGACGTTGAGTTTCCTGCCGGCAAGCTGCCGATGATCTACAACGCCCTCCGCATCGAGGGCAGAAATCCCGCCGGCCAGGACGTCGCCCTGACCGCCGAGGTCCAGCAGCTGCTGGGCGACCATCGTGTGCGCGCCGTGGCCATGAGCAGCACCGATGGCCTGGTGCGAGGCATGGAAGCCCTCGACACCGGTGCACCGATCACGGTGCCGGTAGGAGAAGCCACCCTGGGCCGGATCTTCAATGTCCTGGGTGAACCGGTGGATGAGCAGGGTCCGGTGAACGCCACCGCCACAGCCCCGATCCACCGCGAAGCCCCGAAACTCACCGAACTCGAGACCAAGCCCAAGGTGTTCGAGACCGGCATCAAGGTGATCGACCTGCTCGCTCCCTACCGCCAGGGCGGCAAGGTGGGCCTGTTCGGCGGCGCCGGCGTGGGCAAGACGGTGCTGATCCAGGAGCTGATCAACAACATCGCCAAGGAGCACGGCGGCGTCTCCGTGTTCGGTGGCGTGGGTGAGCGCACCCGCGAGGGCAACGATCTCTATGAGGAGTTCAAGGATTCCGGCGTGATCAACGCCGACGATCTCTCCAAGTCGAAGGTGGCGCTCTGCTACGGCCAGATGAACGAGCCCCCCGGTGCGCGCATGCGCGTGGGTCTCTCGGCCCTGACCATGGCCGAGCACTTCCGCGATGTGAACAAGCAGGACGTGCTCCTGTTCATCGACAACATCTTCCGCTTCGTGCAGGCCGGCTCCGAAGTGAGCGCCCTGCTGGGCCGGATGCCTTCGGCTGTGGGTTACCAGCCCACCCTCGGCACCGACGTGGGCGAACTTCAGGAGCGCATCACCTCCACCCTGGAGGGCTCCATCACCTCGATCCAGGCTGTCTACGTGCCGGCCGACGACCTCACCGACCCCGCACCTGCCACCACCTTCGCCCACCTGGACGCCACCACCGTGCTCAGCCGCGGTCTGGCCTCCAAGGGCATCTACCCGGCCGTGGATCCCCTCGATTCCACCAGCACCATGCTCCAGCCCAATGTGGTGGGTGACGAGCACTACCGCACCGCCCGCGCCGTGCAGAGCACCCTGCAGCGCTACAAGGAACTGCAGGACATCATCGCCATCCTCGGCCTCGATGAGCTCTCCGAGGACGACCGGCGGACCGTGGATCGAGCCCGCAAGATCGAGAAGTTCCTCTCCCAGCCCTTCTTCGTGGCTGAGGTGTTCACCGGCATGCCTGGCAAGTACGTGAAGCTGGAGGAAACCATCCGCGGTTTCAACATGATCCTTGCCGGTGAGCTGGATGATCTTCCCGAGGCGGCCTTCTACCTGGTGGGCGGCATCGACGAGGTGAAGGCCAAAGCCGAGAAGATCCTCGCCGATTCCAAGGGTTGAACCCCTTGCGGTTGTCCTGAGGAACCCCATCCATGACTCTCACCCTTCGCGTTCTGGCCCCAGATCAGAGCGTCTTCGATGGCAGCGCCGACGAGGTGATCCTGCCCTGCACCACCGGCCAGGTGGGCATCCTTCCCGGTCACATCAGCCTCCTCACCGCCCTCGAGACCGGAGTCATGCGCCTCCGTGACGGTGGCGAGTGGAAGACGATCGCCCTGCTCGGCGGCTTTGCCGAGGTGGAGGCCGACGAGGTCACCGTGCTCGTCAACGGTGCCGCACTGGGCAGCAGCATCGACACGGCGGCTGCGGAGGCGGCTTTCGAGGCTGCCCGCCAGTCTGCCGGCACCTATGAAGGCCAGCCCCCCAGCACCGAGAAGATCAAGGCCGGTCAGGAACTGGCCCGGGCCCGGGCCTGGCTCCAGGCCAGCAAGGCGGTCTGAACGATCCACCTGCTTCACCAGCTGATGCCATCCTCGCGGGGATGGCTTTTTCTGTGGTCTGGTCTTGTTCTGTGTTGAGGCAGCGGTTGCGCTCACCCACTGCAGGGACCAGGAACAAGGCCGTAAAAAAGCGCCCCGAAGGGCGCTGTCCAGAACGCATGGCGCCCACAGCAATCAGGCGGTGCCGAAATCAGGCGGTGCCGCAGAAGGTGACATCCGGGAACCGGACCTTGGCCTCATCCAGCGACTTGCCCTTGCCCTCCTCCTGCCAGTAGTTGATCACTTCGGTGGCTTTGTTGAGGATTTCAACGCGCTCGTTGTCGGTGATCCAGCTCTTGGCCTCCAGTTCAGACTTCAGGGTTTCCCAGGCGTCCTCCCGGGGCCAGAAGAAGTAGGCGGTGAGGGGGCTGGGACCACCGCCCACGATCTGGTCCACGGCCAGAGCGACGTTGTCCGGCAGCCAAAGGATCTTGAGCAGGAAACGGCCCTCGTCCGCCTTGGGGGTGTAGCCCGAGGGAACACCATCGGCATCGATGGTGGCGCTGGCCAGGGCCGCGCTGCCACCCCGCATCACCGGACGCTCCTCGGCAGCACTCTCCAGGGGGGCGGCGTCAACGGCGAGAGCCGCGTCGGGCGCCTCGCTCACGGCAGCGCCGGCGGCGCTCTCGGTGGCTGTCATCGTGTCGGCGATCAGGACGGAAGGGAAGGGATTTAACCTACCAGCCGCTGTGTCACGGACCCTGCAGCACGCTCCACGTCCAGGCTCCGGGCCCCGGGCCGTCCTCCTGTTCGACATCGATGGGGTGATCCGCGACGTGGCCGGCAGCTACCGCCGGGCCCTGGCGGAAACGGTGCACCACTACAGCGGCTGGCGGCCGGACCCTGCCTGCATCGACGCGCTCAAGGGAGAGGGCCGCTGGAACAACGACTGGGAAGCCAGCCTTGAGCTGCTGCGTCGCCATGGCCTCTCGCCCCTGCCGGAGTTCCAGTCCCTGGTGTCGGTGTTCAGCGGCTTCTACTTCGGCGGCGACCCCGAGGCGGATCCGGCGGAGTGGCGGGGGTTCATCGGCGACGAGCCGCTGCTGGTGGACCGCGCCTGCTTCGCCGAGCTGGACCGGGCCGGCATCGCCTGGGGATTCGTGAGCGGTGCCGAGCCTGCCTCGGCCCGCTATGTGCTGGAGCGGCGTCTGGGGCTCCCTGATCCACCCCTGGTGGCCATGGGGGATGCGCCCGACAAGCCCGACCCCACCGGACTGCTGCGTCTGGCCCGGACTCTGGGCGGCGAGGAGGCCGCGCAGGCGCCGGTGGTGGCCTACCTGGGTGACACCGTCGCCGATGTGCTCACCGTGCGCAACGCCCGCCGCAGGTGTCCCGCACGGCGGTTCCTCAGCCTCGCGGTGGCACCACCCCACCTGCACGCCAGTCCGCAGGCGCGCAGCAGCTACGAGCAGGTCCTGAAGAGGGCCGGTGCCGATGCGGTGCTGCCGGACACCGGCAGCGCGCTGGCCACCCTGGAGCAGCTGATCAGCGCTGCATCGCGGCAGGAGCCTTGAGGGCGGCGGCGGTGAGCACCTCGTGGCCGTGCTCGTTGACGGCCACGTCGTCCTCGATGCGGATGCCGATGCCTTTCCAGCGCTCCCCGATGGGGGGCTGATCGTCGGGCACCGGCAGGCGGTCACTCACGTAGAGCCCCGGCTCCACCGTGAGGACCATGCCGGGCTCCAGCTTCACGGGGTGCTCACCGAGGCGGTAGGCACCCACGTCATGCACATCGAGGCCCAGCCAATGGCCGGTGCGGTGCATGTAGAGGTGCCGGTAGGCGCCACGCTCGATGATCCCCTCCACATCGCCGCTGAGCAGACCGAGTTCCACCAGCCCCTCCACCAGCACCCGCACGGCGGTGTCATGCACCCCCTCGGCCGTCTGTCCCGGCGCCACGGCCGCCACGGCCGCTTCCTGGGCGGCCAGAACCAGGTCGTACAGATCTCTCTGCTCGGGAGAGAAGCGCCCGTTCACGGGGAAGGTGCGGGTGATGTCGCCGTTGTAGTAGTCCTGCAGCGAGCAACCGGCATCGATCAGCAGCAGATCCCCGTCGCGCAGCGGGGCGCTGTTGGCGGTGTAGTGGAGCACGCAGGCATTGTCACCTCCGGCCACGATCGAGCCATAGGCCGGCCCTCGCGCCCCCCGCTCCAGAAAGTGCTGTTCGATCACCGCCTGCACCTGACGCTCGTTCAGGCCCGGCCGGGCCACCTCCCGGGCGAGTTCATGGGCTTCGGCGGAGATACGGCAGGCCTCACGCATCCGCTCCAGCTCCTCAGGCTGCTTGCACAGCCGCAGCTCATGCAGCATCGGGCAGGGGGCCACCAGTCCCAGCGCGGCGGTACCGCTGCGAGGGGCACGGTCCAGCTGCCGCGCCCAGGCGGAAAGCACCAGGGGTTCCACCCTGGGATGCCGACCGATCCGGAAGGCGATGCCCTCGGCGCCACTGAGGTAGTCGGCCAGACGCTCGGACAGCTCAGCGAGGGGATGGGCGATGTCCGCGCCGAAGCGCTCCACGGCCCCTTCCGTACCCCAGCGGAAGCCGGTCCACACCTCAGCACCGGGGTCCCGGGGCTGCACGAACAGCACGAAGCGTTCGCCGGGGGGCCGGTGGGGCAGCAGCAGGGCCACCGCATCGGGTTCATCGAAACCGGTGAGATACCAGAAATCGCTGTTCTGGCGGAACGGATACTCGGTGTCGGCGTGGTGGGTCACCAGGGGGCCCGCGGGAATCACCGCAGCCACACTCCCGAGCCGCTGCAGGAAACGGTCGCGACGCTGGGCATAGATCTGGGTGCTGATCAACGGAACGCGAACCCCCTGCCGCAGCGCAACTGGCGTCCAGTCTGGAGCAATCGTCGCCACGACCGATTTAATGGGTGCATGGCCCAGGGCCCACCCACCCCATGAACGACCTGCTGGTCCTGGCCCTGCTGGTGCTGGTGGTGCTGGCCGGCTCAGCGCTCTGCTCCGGGGTGGAGGCTGCGCTGCTCACGGTGAACCCGGTGCGCATCCACGAACTGGCGCAGCGGCCCCGGCCGGTGAGAGGTGCCCTCCGGCTGGAGCAGTTGCGGCAACGGCTCGGCCGCACCCTGGCCGTGCTCGTGATCGCCAACAACGGCTTCAACATCGGCGGCAGCCTGATGCTGGGCGCCGTCGCCGCCCAGGTGTTTCAGCGGCGGGGCATCGAAGGCCTCGGCCTGCCCCTGTTCTCCGTGGGCCTCACGGTGCTGGTGATGCTGCTGGGTGAGATCCTGCCCAAGGCCGTGGGCAGCCGTCTGGCACTGCCGGTGGCCCTGGCCAGCGCGCCTCTGCTGCACGTGGTGGGACTGGTGATGCGACCGCTGGTGCTGCTGCTGGAACGGCTGCTGCCGGCGATCAGCGCCGAGAACGAGCTGAGCACCGACGAGAACGAGATCCGCCTGCTGGCGCGGCTGGGATCCCAGAAGGGGCAGATCGAGGCCGACGAGGCCGCCATGATCGCCAAGGTGTTCCAGCTCAACGACCTCACCGCCCGGGATCTGATGACGCCACGAGTGGCCGCACCCACGCTCGCCGCCGTCGAACGGCTGGAATCCGCCCGGTCTCAGCTGCTGGCCAACCACGCCCCCTGGTGGGTGGTGCTGGGCGAGGAAGTCGACGAAGTCGTGGGCGTGGCCAGTCGCGAGCGGCTGCTCACAGCGCTGCTCCAGGGCCAGGGCGCCCAGACTCCCGCAGAGCTCAGCGAACCGGTGGAGTATGTGCCGGAGATGATCCGCGCCGACCGGCTGCTCACCGGTTTCCGGCGCAACAGCGGTGGCGTGCGCGTGGTGGTGGACGAGTTCGGCGGCTTCGTGGGGGTGATCGGCGCCGAAGCGGTGCTGGGTGTGCTGGCCGGCTGGTGGCGCCGGCCCCAGAGCGTCGATCAGGAGGCCGGCTGATGGATGGCAGCCCCCCCCCGGCTGCCGAGCGCTGCAGACTGCTGCTGCGCCAGTGGCGCCGGGAGCTTGCGCTCAGCGGCCGTGAGCGCAGTCTGCTGGCGGGGTCCCTGGCTGTGCTGGACCGGCAGCTGGACCGGCTGGAGCGGCGACACCTGCGGGTGGCGGTGTTCGGCCGGGTGGGCGTGGGCAAGTCCAGCCTGCTCAATGCCCTGCTGGGGGAGCCGGCCTTCGCCACCGACGTGGCCCATGGCTGCACACGCCGCCAGCAGACGGCCGGCTGGCTCCAGAGCCTGGGCAGCCTGGAGCGGGTCGAGCTGGTGGACACGCCGGGAATCGATGAGATCGCCGCAGCCGGACGGGAACGCCTGGCCGCGCGGGTGGCCCGTGGAGCCGATCTGGTGCTGATGGTGCTGGATGGCGACCTCACCCGGGTCGATGAGGACGCCATCGCGGCACTGCTGAGCAGCGGCAAGCCGCTGCTGCCGGTGCTCAACCGCAGCGACTGCTGGTCGGCCGAGGAATGCCGCCAGCTGCAGGCCAGCATCCGCGGGCGGCTGCGGGCCGTGGGGGCCGCAGGAACCGGGACGCTGCCCCTGCTGGCGGTGGCGGCAGCGCCCCGGCAGGCTCGGCTGCGGGCCGATGGCCGGGTGCGCACCGACCCGGCGGCGCCGCAGATTGAGCCGCTGCGGCGCCACCTGCTGGCGCTGCTCGAGGAGCAGGGGGAGCTGCTGCTCGCCCTCAACAGCCTGCGGGCCGCCGAATCCTTCCAGCGGCAGCTGCACCAGGGCCGCCTGGGGCACGGACGCCAGGCCGCCCAGGGCCTGATCGGCCGCTATGCGGCTCTGAAGGCTGCGGGCCTGGCCGCCAATCCCCTGCTGCTGCTGGATCTGGCCGGGAGCCTGGCCTGCGACGCCGCCCTGGTGGGCCAGCTCTGCCAGCTCTACGGACTGCCGATGGACCCGGCGGCAGCCCGGGACCTGCTCGGCCAGCTGTCCCGCCACAACGCCCTGATCGGCGGTGCCCAGATCGGCATCCAGCTGATGCTGGGAGCCCTGCGACAGCTGCTGCTGCTGGCGGCGCCCCTCAGCGGCGGCCTCAGCCTGGCACCGGCGGCACCGGTGGCCCTGGCCCAGGCCGCCCTGGCGGTGCACACCACCCGCCGCACCGGGCGGCTGGCGGCGCGCGAGCTGCTGCGGCGCGGTGAACGGGGTGGCCAGCCGGGCGCCCTGCGGCGCCGGCTGATGGCCAGCGATCCGCTGGTGCGGCACTGGCTCGAGGGTCATGGCGCGATGCCGGCGGACGAACGGCCGGCAGCCCCCCTGCAGGTGCTCCTGCCTTGACCGCCAGCGAGGTCATCGCCCTGCTGGGCACGAGCGCCGATCCGCCCACCTGCGGCCACCAGGCCCTGCTGGAAGGCCTGCTGGACCGTTTCCCCCGGGTGGCCACCTGGGCCAGCGACAACCCGATGAAGCGCCACGGGGCTCCTCTCGAGCAGCGGGCGGAGCTGCTGGAGGCTCTGGTGAGGGCGATCGGCGACCCGCGCCTGGAGCTGGCTCAGGAACTCAGCAGCCCCTGGGCGATCACGACCCTGGAGCGGGCCGAACAGCGCTGGCCGGGGGCAGAGCTGGTGTTCGTGGTGGGCAGTGATCTGGCCGGCCAGATTCCCCGCTGGAAACAGGCCTCAACGGTGGTGCAGCGTTGCCGCCTGGCGATCGTGCCGCGCCGGGGCTGGCCCCTGCGGGATGCGCAGCTGGCGGCTCTGCGGGCTCTGGGGGGCCGGGTGGACGTGCTGCCGCTCGAGGTGCCCGCCACGGCCAGCACGGAGGCGCGGCGGCAACCGCTGTGCGACCAGATCCCGGAGGCCGTGTGGCCGCTGCTACTCCAGCACAATCTCTACGGCCTCACCTCCCCTGTCTGAGCCCATGCGTCTTGCCCTGGCCCAGCTCAACCCGGTGGTGGGGGATCTGGCCGGCAATGGCGCGCGCATTCTCGAAGCCTGCCGCCAGGCCCACGCCCAGGGGGCCCATGTGGTGCTCACCCCGGAGCTCTCGCTCTGGGGCTATCCCCCCCGCGACCTTCTGCTGCTGCCGGCCCGGCTGGAACAGCAACAGCAGGCGCTGCAGCGGCTGGCCGTTCAGCTGGCTGAGCACAGCGGCGATCTCGCGCTGCTGGTGGGGATCGCCGCGGCCAGCGGTGACCGGCAGCTGCCCAACCTGCACAACGCCATGGCCCTGGTGCAGGGCGGACGGTGGCGGGTGGTGGCCCGCAAGCAGCTTCTGCCCAGCTACGACGTCTTCGACGAGCGCCGGTACTTCCGCCCAGCCTCCGCCCCTGCCGTTCTCGACCTCAGTTGCGCCGGCCGGCAGCTGCGGCTGGGCCTCACCATCTGCGAGGACCTGTGGGTGGAGGAGGAACTGGTCGGCCAGCGCCTGGCCGGACCCGATCCGGTGGCCGCTCTTCAGGCTCACCGCGTTGACCTGCTGGTCAACCACTCCGCCTCTCCTTTCGGCCAGGGGAAGCTGGCACTGCGCCAGCACCTGGCCGGCCGGGCGGCGCGGCGCCTCAACTGCCCCGTGGTGTATGTGAACCAGGTGGGCGGAAACGATGAGCTGGTGTTCGACGGCGCCAGCTTCGTAGTGGACGCCAGCGGTGTCGCGGTGGTCCGGCTGCCGTGCTGTGCGGAAGCCCTGCAGATGTGGCAGCCGGCCGGCGGGCACGGGGCACCGGAGCCCCCGGCGATGGCCGCAGCAGCGATCGAGCCGCCCGAGCTGCCGGAGCAACTGTTCCTCACCCTGGTGCTGGGCGTGCGCGACTATGCCCGCAAATGCGGCTTCCAGCGGGTCCTGCTGGGCCTCAGCGGTGGCATCGACTCGGCCCTGGTGGCGGTGATCGCCGCGGCGGCCCTGGGTGCCGAGCAGGTGCAGGCTCTGCTGATGCCCTCTCCCTGGAGTTCAGCCGGGTCCGTCAGCGACGCCGAAGACCTGGCGGGACGCCTCGGACTCGACGCCCGCACGGTGCCGATCGGCCACCTGATGCGCGCCTTCGACAGCGCGCTCGAACCTGCCCTGGGCCACCGTCCGGACGGCCTCACGGCGGAGAACCTGCAGTCCCGCATCCGCGGCACCCTGCTGATGGCGGTGGCCAACCAGGAGGGACGGCTGCTGCTCTCCACCGGCAACAAGTCGGAGCTGGCGGTGGGCTACTGCACGCTCTACGGCGACATGAACGGGGGCCTGGCGGTGATCGGCGATCTCTACAAGACCAGCGTCTTCAGGCTGTGCGCCTGGCTGGACAGCCCAGCCTCCCGGACCTGCCGCGAGACACTCGGCCTGCCGCCGGAGGGGGAACTGATCGGGCAGGCCATCCGCGGCAAACCCCCCAGCGCCGAACTGCGCCCCGACCAGCGCGACAGCGATTCCCTGCCCGACTACGGCGTGCTCGATCCGGTGCTGAAGGCGCTTGTGGAGCGGCGCTGCAGCCCGGAGCAGCTGGTGCGCGAGGGTGCGGCCCCCGAGCTGGTGACGCGGGTGATGGGCCTGCTGCGGCGGGCCGAATTCAAACGGCGGCAGGCGGCCCCGGTGCTCAAGGTGAGCGCCCAGGCCTTCGGCAGCGGCTGGCGCATGCCGATCGCCGCCGTCTGAGCCAGGCTTGGGAGCACCCGTTCCGGCGCGATGGCAGCCCCGCCCACCCTCACCGCACCGATGGCCACCATCGGCGTGCCCACGGAAATCAAGCGGGACGAGCGCCGAGTGGCCCTCAGCCCGGATGGGGTGCAGGAGCTGGTGGGGCAGGGCATCGAAGTGCGGGTGCAGGCCGGCGCAGGCATCGGGGCCGGCATCGACGACGAGGCCTTCGCCGCGGCCGGCGCCCGGCTGGTGAGCCGCGAGGAGGCCTGGGCCGCCCACCTGGTGGTGAAGGTGAAGGAGCCCCAGCCCGAGGAGTTCACCTACCTGCGCCCCGACCTGGTGCTGTTCACCTACCTGCACCTGGCGGCCTACCCGGACGTGGGCCGTGCCCTGCTGGAGGCCGGCACCACCGCCGTGGCCTACGAGACGGTGCAGCTGGAGGACGGCAGCCTGCCGCTGCTGGCGCCGATGAGCGAGATCGCCGGCCGTCTGGCGGCCCAGGTGGGGGCCCACCTGCTGGAGCGGCCCCATGGCGGGCGCGGGGTGCTGATCGGGGGCTGCACCGGGGTGCGGCCGGCACGGGTGGTGGTGCTCGGCGCCGGCACCGTGGGCTGGAACGCGGCCCGGATCGCCGCCGGCATGGACGCGGAGGTGTTTCTGCTGGACCGCTCCCCCCAGCGCCTGCGCTCACGGGAGGCGGAACGCCGCGGCCGGCTCGTGGGCCTGGTGAGCAGCCGCAGCCTGGTGGAGCGGCTGGTGCCGGCCGCCGACCTGGTGGTGGGTGCGGTGCTCACCCCCGGGAGCCGCGCACCGATGCTGGTGGATGAAGCCCTGGTGCAGCGGATGAAACCCGGCTCGGTGATCGTGGATGTGGCCATCGACCAGGGGGGCTGCATCGCCACCAGCCGCGAAACCACCCACACCGATCCGGTGCACACCCTGCACGGGGTGCAGCACTACGCCGTGGGCAACATGCCCGGCGCCGTGCCCTTCACCTCCACCGAAGCGCTGGTCAGCGTCACCCTCCCCTACATCATGGTGATGGCCGGGCGGGGGCTGGCCGAGGCCGTCACCGACCGCCCCGAGCTGCTCTCCGGGCTCAACACCGCAGACGGAGCCGTGTGTCACCCCGGCGTGGCCCGCGCCCTGGGCGTGGCCACCCGCCATCCGATGGCGTGCCTGCGCTGAAGGCCGGAGCCCATGCTCAACCCCGCCCGTATCCGCATCCTGGCGGTGGGCAAGGTGCGCAAGGTCTGGGTGCGGGAGGGCATCGCGCTCTACCGCAAGCGCCTGCCCGGCCTGACGGTCGTGGAGCTCAGGGACAGCACGCCCGAGCGCGAGGCGGCGACGATCCGCGCCGAACTGCGGCCCGACGAGCGGCTGGTGGTGCTCACCGAAGAGGGCCGCAACCTGAACTCACGTGCCCTGGCCACCCATCTGGCGGCCCTGCAGGCCAGCGGCGAGGCCAGTCGGCTGGCCTTCGCCATCGGTGGCGCCGATGGCCTCGAGCCCGCTCTGCGCGCCGAGGCCTTCTGGCGCCTCAGCCTCTCCCCGCTCACGTTTCCCCACGAACTGGCCCGCCTGCTGCTGCTCGAGCAGCTCTACCGGGCCCAGTCGATCCTCCAGGGTGGGCCCTACCACCGTGATTGAGCGGACGCCCATCCGGGTGCTTCTCCGATCAGGTTTACCCCTACCCTGCCGCCAGTGCAGGCGGACCGGCCGCCGGAAGGATCTCGGCCATGTCCATCGTCTCCACGGTGCTGGCGGTCGCCAGCGAGACCGCCAGCAGCCATCAGCTCGAAACCGCGGAAACGCTGATCGCGGCGGCGCGGTTCTTCGTGATCTTCCTCGCCGCCCGCGCCTTGGCCGAGGGGATGGTGCGGCTCCGCCTGCCCACGATCCTGGGTGAGCTGGTGGCCGGCATCCTGATCGGCCTGTCGGGCCTGCACCTGATCCTGCCCCCCGAGACCCAGGCCGAGGTGAGCGGCTGGTTCCTGGGACTGCTGGGCTCCCTGGCCCACGTGGGCCCCGACGTCGTGCGGGATGTCTACATCGAGACCTTCCCCAACCTCCAGTCCATCGGCACCATCGGGCTGTTCGCCCTGCTCTTCCTCACAGGCCTGGAATGCGAGCTGGATGAGCTGATGGCGGTGGGCCTCCAGGCCGGTGGGGTGGCACTCACCGGCGTGCTGCTGCCACTGACGCTGGGAACCTTCGGGCTGCTCTGGATCTTCCACGTGCCGCTGATCGCCGCCGTCTTCGCCGGCGCCACGATGACGGCCACCAGCATCGGCATCACCGCCAGCGTGTTCGGAGAGCTGAAGGTGCTGCGCAGCCGCGAGGGTCAGATCGTGATCGGCGCCGCCGTGCTCGACGACATTCTCGGCATCGTGCTGCTGGCGGTGGTGGTGTCCCTGGCCGGGAGCGGCAGTGTGGCCCTGCAGCCCATCCTGCGGCTGGTGCTCGCGGCGGTGGCATTCGTGGCCGTGTCGCTGCTGCTCAGCCGCCGCGCGGCCCCTCTGTTCGATGCTGTCCTGGACCGGCTGCAGGCACCGGGTGATGTGGTGGTGGCGGCCTTTCTGGTGCTCTGCCTCTCCTGCTTCACCGCACAGGCCGTGGGTCTCGAGGCCGCCCTGGGGGCCTTCGCGGCGGGATTGATCCTCAGCGGCTCCCGGCATGCCCACGCCATGGAAGAGGCGATCAAGCCCCTGGTGGCCCTGTTCGCCACGGTGTTCTTCGTGGTGATCGGCACCACGATGGACCTCTCGGTGCTCAACCCCCTGGTTCCGGAGAACCGCCAGGGTCTGGTGCTGGCGGTCTTTCTGCTCAGCGTCGCCTCCATCACCAAGCTGGCTGCCGGCTGGACCTACCGCATGGCCGAACCCACCAACCGGCTGGTGGTGGGGCTGGGCATGCTGCCCCGAGGAGAGGTGGGGCTGATCTTCCTCGGTCTCGGTGCCCAGGCCGGCGTGCTGGATCCATCCCTGGAAGCCGGGGTTCTGGTGATGGTGATCGGCACCACATTCCTGGCACCTGTACTGCTGCGGCTGGTGCTCAACCGTCAATCGCTGCTTTCCGCTCCGGCGACGGCAGGCTGATCGAGGCCCCATCTCGCGTGCGGCCTCAGCACTCCAGCGGGGCCAGGGGCCGACGCAGCGCCGCCGGGGCGATGCCCTCCCGCAGGGCCAGCAGCAGCCCGGCGGCCTCCTCGTAGCCCGCCGCGGGCAGAACCGTGGCACCGGCCTCGGCCAGGGCCAGGGCGGCGGCGGTGACCTCCAGCACGCAGGGATTGTCGACCGCGATCAGGGGCACACCCCGCTCCACGCAGGCCAGCACCGCCTCGCCGCCGAGGGCTCCAGCCGGCGCCACCACGGCGCCGATCCCCTCGCTGCGCAGCAGCGGGCCATCCACTGGGGCGCTGGTGGATGGGGCGTGTGGCAATGGGGTATTGATCCAGCCTGCCGGCGGCCTGGCCACCAGGTCAGGAGCCCGGCTCAGGCCCACCAGCACACAGGGCAGGAATGTGGTGCCCAGCTCCTCCCCGGCGGCGCGGGGGTCGAGGCCGCGCTGCAGAGCCAGCGGCTGCAGGGCTGGGGCATGGGCACAGGGCAGCAGCAGATGGCGGCTGAGCAGGTGGCTGATCACCGCCTCGGCCCCCGCCAGGGCGTCGACACCTGAACCCTGGCGGTAGGCCGCCAGGGCGCTGCTGCCGGGATCGTCGGGCAAGCGGGCCACCACCGCGATCGCCGTCGCGCCGGCGGCCCGGAGCCGTTCACCGGCGCGCAGCAGGGCATCCGGCCGACCCAGGCTGCCCCAGCTGGCGCCGCTGGGTCCCCGCTCCAGACTCACGGCGAGGGGCGCATCGGTCGTCACCACCGGACCGATGTCCAGGCCCAGGGTGGCCCGGCAGCCATCGGCCACCTGCAGGTGGCGCAGGCGCAGGTCGTCCTCGATGCCGGCGTCGAGCAGCAGACCCAGCCGCTGGGCGCGCACCGGCCGGAGATCGAGGTCGCCGGCCGCGAACCGGTCGAGGGCCCAGCCCTCCACGTAGTGGATGCGGGGATCGCGCCAGTAGAGCGCCGCACCGTTGACCACGTTGGGATGGGTGATCAGACAGCCGCTGGCGGCGGCCAGCAGCCGGGCTGCCGGCAGGGCGTCGCCGGCATAGCCGCCGGTGGCACAGCCCAGGCCGGTGGGCACCACCATCACGGTGGCCAGGGCGTCTGTGGACGCCGGCACGGCCGAGGACGTCATGGCGCGGGGGTTGATGTCAGCACCACCGCCTCCAGACGGAGCTCATCGCCGCGCACCCCGCTGATGGCCCAGCGCAGGGGCTCGCCATGGGCAGCCAGAGCGTCCTGAATCTGGGGCAGCAGGGGACCAGGGGCACGCTGGAAGCACAGCACCACCGGCCGCAGGACCCCAGCGCCGGACGGCCGGCTCACTTCTGGAACTGACCGAACTGGGCTTCGTAGAGGGCATCCTCCATGCCGGCCTGGAACTTGAGGTCACTGCGGGGGTAGGCCACGCACAGCAGGGCATAGCCCTGCTGCTGCAGTTCCGCCTTCACGCCCATGGCGTCGGGCTGGTGCACCGTGCCCTCGCTGATCAGGGCGGCGCAGGTGGTGCACACCCCCGAACAGCAGGAACTGGGCAGGGGCACGCCGGCCTCCTCCGCTGCGGACAGGACGGTCTGGTCCTCGCGGCAGGGGAAGGTATGGGTGGCGCCGTCGAGGGTGGCGACGACGGTGAAGCTGGCACGCATGGATGATTGAGGAAGGACTCGGAGCCGCCCCGGCCGCTTCAGGCCGGCTGCACCCCATCCTCCGTGATCGCCTGCCACTGGCCGGGATGGGGAGCGAGATATTCCGGAGGCGCCTGGCCTTCAGGGGTGGGAGGCGCCGTGAGCATGAAATCGATGCTCAGTGAGCAGCGCAGATCATCAGGATCGTCGTTGGGCAGCACAGCATGGTCGATGCAGGAGGGGAACAGCAGCAGCAACCCCGCCCGCGGCGCCACATCCAGCCAGGGCTCCGTCCAGCAGGTGGGGGTCAGGGGTCCGCCATGACCCGCCCCCAGACCCGGAACCAGTTCGTTGAGCTGGCGGGGCGGCCACAGGCGCAGACACCCCGAGCGGCCGCTGCCATCGCCGTTGAGGTAATAAATGGCGCTGAGGTGAGCGTTGGGGTGGTGGTGGCGCCCCACCACCTGGCCCGGTTCGCTGAGCACCGGCCAGCAGCGCTGGAGGTGCAGCACCACACGGCGGCGATCAAAGCCCAGTTCCTCCAGGTAGCAGCGGGCGTGACCGGTGAGCGTGGCGATGAGGGGCGCGAACGTGGGATGGAGATGCAGTTGCCAGACGCCGTTGAGGTCGCCGGTCCAGGCACAGCCGGGATCGGGATTGCCGTCCGCGTCGCCGCGCAGTGCATGCAGGGCCTGCACCTGCTCCGCCAGCTCCAGCGGATCGGGCCGCAGCTGGACCTGCCCCAGCGCCACTGGAAACAGCGGCTGGATCTGCAATGGTCCCGGCACAGGCAGGGGCAGTGGCATGGGCTGGAATCCGGCGGGGCCATCAGCTCCAGCTTCCCAGCGCGGGCACCCGCCGCTGGTGATTCGGTCGGTCGCCGCAGCATCCAGGAGACGAGGTTCGGCAGGGACAGGTGCTGAAGACAGCAGTGCCGGGTTCCTGCCTGCAGAACGGCAGTGCGTTGTGAGCTTCTCCCGAAAATTCTCCCGGACAATTCAATCCGTGCTTGCTGCTTCCCGTCGTGATTGCCCCGTTGGTACCGCCAGCCCCACGGAACACTGGCCACTGACACGAGGCCCTTGCAGCACGAATACCCGGGTTTTTCGGAGGCGGTGTCGCACGCACAGCGTGCGTTGACCGCCGAGAAAAACCCGGGGATTCAGGTTGTCCTGGGAGGGGCGAGAGCCGGAAGCTCAGGCCATCGCCGAGGCTCCGCCCACCACCTCCAGGATCTCCTGGGTGATGGCCGCCTGGCGGGCCTTGTTGTAGTCGAGGGTGAGGGTCTTGGCCAACGCCTTGGCGTTGTCGCTGGCGTTGTTCATGGCCGTCATCCGGCTGGCCAGCTCCGATGCGGCCGCCTCCTGGAGGGAGCGCAGCAGCTGGTTCTGGACATAGAGGGGCAGCAGCGCATCGAGCAGTTGCTCGGGGCTCTGCTCGAAGACGATGTCCGAGGGGAGGTTGGGCTCCGGATTCGGCTGCGTTCCAGGCTCCACGACGAGGCGGCCTTCGCGGGTGGTGAGTCGGAAGATCTCATCCTCCGGCGCCGCGATTCCCTGAGGATCGAGGGGGAGCAGGGTCTGAATCACCGGCTGGGAGCTCACCAGGTTGATGAACTTGGTGTAGATGATCTCCACACGATCACAGGATCCGGAGAGAAATTCGGCAAGGATTTCGTTGGCGATGCCACGGGCCTCCTCGGCATTCGGCACCTGCTCGAGGCCCGTGAAGGTGGCCCGCACTGTGTAGGTGTCAGAACGGTTCTGGAAATAGCTGATCGCCTTTCGCCCGATCAGCACCAGATCCACCTTGAAGCCCTGGCCAGAGAGTTCGGCGTGACGCTGCTCGGTGCGCTTGATGATGTTGGCGTTGTAGCCCCCGCAGAGGCCACGGTCGCCGGTCACCGCCAGCAGGGTGATGCACTCGACGGGGCGATCGGTGAGCAGGGGCACATCGAGATCGGTGAAGCCGATGCGGGACTGAAGGTTTTCCAGCACCCGCGCCAGGCGGTCAGCGAAGGGCCGGCTGCGCAGCACCTGTTCCTGGGCACGGCGCACCTTGGCTGCCGCCACGAGGCGCATGGCCTCGGTGATCTTCCGAGTGTTCTTGACCGAACTGATGCGGTCGCGGATTTCCTTGAGGTTCGCCATCGGCTCAGTTCCTCAGGCGGTGGCGAGCATGGTCGACTTCACTTCGCTGATGGCGTCCTTGAGCATGGCCTCAGTTTCATCGCTGAGCACCTTCTCGGACATCACCTTGGCGATGTAGTCGGCCTTGTTGGTCTTGATGTAATCACGAAGCTCGCGGCAGAACTGCGTGACGGACTCCACAGGCACCTCATCGATCAGACCCTTGACTCCCGCATACACCACGGCCACCTGTTCTGCCAGGTTGAGTGGGCTGAACTGGGGCTGCTTGAGAATCTCACGCAGGCGCTTGCCCCGGGCCAGCTGGGCCTGGGTGGAAGCGTCGAGATCGGAGGCGAACTGGGAGAACGCGGCCAGCTCATCGAACTGGGCCAGTTCCAGCTTGAGGGTGCCGGCGATCTTCTTGATGGCCTTGGTCTGGGCCGCACCACCCACCCGGCTCACGGAGATGCCGACGTTGATGGCAGGGCGAAGGCCGGAGTTGAACAGATCGGAACTGAGGAACACCTGACCATCGGTGATCGAGATCACGTTGGTGGGGATGTAGGCCGACACGTCGCCGGCCTGGGTTTCGATGATTGGCAGGGCCGTCATCGAGCCCTTGCCCATGGCATCGCTGAGCTTGGCTGCCCTCTCCAGCAGCCTGCTGTGGCAGTAGAACACGTCACCGGGGTAGGCCTCGCGCCCGGGGGGACGGCGCAGCAGCAGCGACATCTGGCGATAGGCCTGGGCCTGCTTGGTGAGGTCGTCGTAGATCACCAGAGTGGCCTTGCCCTTGTACATGAACGACTCGGCGAGAGCAGCGCCGGTGTAAGGGGCCAGGTACTGCAGGGCAGCGGCCTCGGAGGCGCTGGCGGCCACCACGATGGTGTAATCCAGCGCGCCCTTCTCGCGCAGCACATCGACCACATTGGCCACGGATGCCGCCTTCTGTCCGACGGCGACGTAGACACAGACGACGTCTTCGCCCTTCTGGTTGATGATCGTGTCGATGGCGATGGCCGTCTTGCCGGTCTGGCGGTCACCGATGATCAGCTCGCGCTGGCCGCGGCCGATCGGGATCATCGCGTCGATGGCGGTGATGCCGGTCTGCATCGGCTCGTGCACCGACTTGCGCTGGATGATGCCGGGCGCCATGGACTCGATCAGGCGCGTCTCAGTGGTGGCGATCTCCCCCTTGCCGTCGATCGGCTGCCCCAGGGAGTTCACCACCCGGCCGAGCATGGCCTCGCCCACGGGAACGGAAGCGATCTTGCCGGTGGCCTTGACGGTGCTGCCTTCCTGAATGCCGCGTCCCTCACCCATCAGCACCACGCCGACGTTGTCGTCCTCGAGGTTGAGCGCGATGCCTTCGGTGCCGTCCTCGAACTCCACCAGTTCGCCGGCCATCACCTGCTGGAGGCCGTAGACGCGGGCGATGCCGTCACCGATCTGCAGCACGGTACCGACGTTGCTGACAGAGACCGACTTGTCGTAGTCCTCGATCTGCTGCTTGAGGATGGCGCTGATCTCGTCGGGGCGGATGGAAACCATGGCGGGAAGCCCCCGGTCGGGGCTGAGGAAAGAGAGCGGAGGAGAGGAAAGTGAGGAACGGGGCAGCGCTGCACCCGCTCAGGGCTGAGTGCGGGCTAGCTGGCCTTGGCCAGGGCGAGACCCAGGCGACGAACCTGCCCTGAGAGGCTGGCGTCGATGACCTGGGATCCCATGCTCACGATGAAGCCCCCGATCAGCGAGGGATCAACCGTGAGGTCCAACTCAACGGCCTTGCTGCCGGCGATCGAGCGCACTCTGGCGTTGAGCTGGCTCTGCTGCTCCTCACTGAGGGGAGTGGCGGAGGTGACCCTGGCGAAGGTGATGTCGCGCAGCTGGCGGTAGAGCTCCAGGAAGCGCTGCAGCACTGAATCCAGCACCGGCGTGCGCTGACGGTCGGCCAGCAGCTTGAGCAGGTTCTGGAGGGAAGGGCTGGTCTGCTCGGCGAACAGAGCCATCAGCGCAGCCTTCTTGGCTTCCGGCTCCAGCACCGGAGATCTCATGGCCGCTCGCAGCTCGGGCGTGGCATCCCAGATGGCCAGAAGGTCTCTCACCTCCAGGGCCACGGCGTCCGTCTCCTGCCGCGCCTCGGTGATCTGGAGAAGGGCCTCGGCGTAGGGGGTGGCGATGGTGTTCAGCAGTGGCATCAGGCGTTCCCCAGGGTCTGGATGGACTGATCGATGAGTCGGGCCTGTGCTGTCTCATCAAGCTTGCCGGGCAGGGCGCCCAGGGCCTGTTCGATCGCCTGCCGGGCTGCTTCGCGCCGCAGGAGGGTCGTGACCCGGGACGCCTCGGCCTTGAGATCGGCGGTGGCATCTTCCTTGAGCCGGGCCATCTCCTCGATGGTGCGCTGCTGGCTCTCGACCCGCACCGCATGGGCACGGGTCTGTCCCTCCTGGCGGATCTGCTCGGCCTTCTGACGAGCGGCGGCCAGATCCTGCTGGGCCTGGGTGAGGGCCGCAGTGGCCGACTGAAGGCGCCGCTCGGCTTCCGAGAGGTCGGCCAGGATGGCTTGCCTGCGGCGTTCCAGGATCCCGCCCAGAAAACCCCGGAGGAACCAGACCAGAACCCCGATCACGATGACCAGGTTGATCAGGTTGGTCTCCAGAGGATTGAGGTTGAGACCGAAGCCGCCGTGGTGGGCGAACAGTGCGGTGAAAGAGGTGGAGAAACTCATCAGGCGGCGAGCAGACGATCGACGATGAGGGCGCCGAGACGATCGGCGTCAGCCTTGAGGGAAGCGAGGGCCTGTTCCTTCTCTGACTCGATCTGGCGACGGGCCTGCTCACGGACCGTGATGGCCTCGGCCTGGGCCGTGGCCAGGGCCTCGCGGTAGAGCTTGTCCGCCTCCTGCTCGGCTTCCACGATCAGCTTCTGAGCGTCCTGACGGGCCCCGCGCAGCTGTTCGGACAGGTCAGCCGCAAGTCGCTCGGTCTGGGCAAGCTTCTGCTTGGCCTCAGCTCGGCTGGTGTTGATGTAGCCCTCACGCTCCTCCACAGCTCGACCGACCGGGCGGAAGAACAGGGCGTTGAGAATGAAGGTGAGGAGCACCACCTGCACCGCCATCAGCGGCAGGGTGGCATCAAGGTCAAAGAGACCTCCCTCCTGGGAGCGGGACGCAGCGCCGGTGACGGCGTCGGCTGTGGCGAGCAGGAGCCAGCTGGTCATGGGGAAGGGATCGCCGGTGGGACGGTTGAGCAGTCACGAAGGGGGCGAAGTCAGTCGCCCCCGATGTGCAGGATCAGCCGACGAAGGGGTTGGCGAACAGCAGCACCAGAGCCACCACCAGGCCATAGATGGTCAGAGCTTCCATGAAGGCCAGCGACAGCAGCAGGGTGCCGCGGATCTTGCCCTCAGCCTCGGGCTGACGGGCGATGCCTTCCACAGCCTGACCGGCTGCGGTGCCCTGGCCGATGCCAGGGCCGATGGCGGCGAGACCCACGGCCAGGGCGGCGGCCAGAACGGAAGCGGCGGAGGTCAGATCACTCATTGGTGGAAAGGAGATGAGGAGAGCGCAGGAAAAGCGCGGAATGGGATGGAGCGCGGCCGGGACACTCCCCTCGGGGAGCGGGCCCGGTTCCAACCGGACCTGCGCGCGATGAGTTTGCCAGACGGACCGGCAGGGACTCGGAACGGCTCAGGGGTGGAAGCCCTGAGCGGGGCGGTCAGTGATGTTCCTCGTGCACCGCTTCGCCGATGTAATTGGCTGCGAGCGTGGCAAAGATCAGAGCCTGGATGGCACTGGTGAAGAGGCCCAGGAACATGGCTGGGAGGGGAACGATCACCGGTACCAGGAAAGCCAGCACCGCCACCACCAGTTCGTCGGCAAGGATGTTGCCGAAGAGACGGAAGGAGAGCGACAGGGGCTTTGTGAAATCCTCGATGATCTTGAAGGGGAGCATGATCGGCGTGGGCTCCACGTAGTACTCGAAATAGCGCAGGCCCTTGCGACTGAGGCCCGCATAGAAATAGGAGAGCGACACCAGCAGTGCCATGGCCACCGTGGTGTTGATGTCTGCGGTGGGTGCGCCCAGCTCACCGTTGGGGAGCTCGATGATCTTCCAGGGGATCAGGGCTCCACCCCAGTTGCAGACGAAAATGAACAGGAACAGGGTGCCGATGAACGGCAACCAGTCGCGATAGGCCTTCTCGCCGATCTGCTCCCGGGCCAGATCACGGATGTAGGTCCAGAGAAACTCCAGCAGGTTCTGCAGACCGCGGGGATCCCGCTCCATCTTTCGGCTGCCGAGCACCACCAGGGCCAGCAGGGCTCCGATCACCACCCATGAACTGAGAAACACCTGGCCGTGCAGGTGAAGGCGACCGAGTTGCCAATAGAACTGCTGACCCACCTCCAGTTCGGCGAACGGAAGGGCGAGGGGCAAAGGAACCATGGGATGCGGTTGGTTCAGGGGGCAAGGATGGCCTGCAGGAGCAGGGCCGGTTTGTAGAGAACAAAACCGGCAAGAGCCGGCAACAGTTCGATGGCGGGGATGCGCGCGGCAGCCACCACCAGCAGGGCGGGTACGACGATCTGGAAGCGTCCCAGGGAGCGCGACTCGGGACCGATCCGAGCGACGCTTCTGGCCAGAAGGCGCAGATAGAGCAGCCCGCAGCATCCACCCAGAAGCAGGCTTCGGGCGGCAACTCCTCCGAAGGCGGGCCAGCAGATGGCCGTGGCCAGCACCGTGACGATGAGGGTGGCCAGGAGCAGTCGGCCCTGAAGGCGTCCGTACTCGGCATCCGCCGTCGACTCGCACGGGGTGGATGAATCACCTGCAGGCACTGGGAGCCTGTGCCGGTCACTGGGATTGCCGGTGTCGGCTGGGGCGGCAGTGGCGGCTGTGGTGGCCTGCAAGCGCCGGTGTCGTAAAGCCCGCGCAACTTATCACGGAGCGTTAAGCCACCAGCTGCAGCACCCCCAGTCCCATCAGGCGGCGGATCCGCACGCAGCGCTCCGCCGGGTCCTGGTTCAGCTCCAGGCTCCCCAGAGGACATGCCGGGGCCGCCTCGACGGCCTGCACCAGAGCCAGATCCTGCGCCTCGATGGTCAGGGGCATGAGGTCGGGGCCGAGCAGGTCCGTGGACGGCCAACCCCAGAGGCAGCGGTTGCGCTGAGCACGGGCGGCCAGCAGGACGCCATCGTCGCTCCAGTCGGGCCGCGGCAGTGGTGGTCTGGCGAGAAAGAATTCGAAGTGACTGATGTCCGGGTCAAGGTCCTCCACCAGGGCCCAGCGGTGGGGGTCCGGCAGCGCCAGGGCGCGTTCCAGCAATTCACCGCTGAGGAGCCGGGCCGGATCCCACACCTGGGGATTGGAGAATCCGGCGAACTCCAGATCGGCGCTGGCCACGAAGGCCAGCAGGCCAGGGATGTCGTAGCTGCTCTCCTGGGGGTGCAGGTACATATCGGCGAAGTTGGCGTCGGCCGCCGTGTCCAGGGCCCAGCGCTGCTCATGGTGACGCCGCAGCCGGTTGTGCTCGGGCAGGTCGGAGAAGAGCTGCCGTCCCAGCCGCAGGCCGTCCGCATCGCTGCCCACCCCGAGACGGCTGAGGCTGCGCTGAACGCGATGGATCTCCCAGCGGCCGCCGTCGGCATACAGGAACAGGTGAAGGAGCCCGCCGGGCCGCAGGAGGTCGGCGAGCGCCCGCAGCCCTGCCTGCGGCTCGCGCAGATGGTGGAGCACCCCGACGGAATTGATGTAGTCGAATGAACCTTCACCCGCCAGATCCAGGAGGCTGCGCCGTTCGATCCGCAGATCGTCCACGACGGCGGCTGCTCCGGAGCGGCGGGTCCGTTCCCGCGCCACCTCCAGGGCCCCCGCGCTGATGTCCACCGCCAGCACGGTCGATCCGGGATTGAGGTGGCACAGGTAATCGGTGCTCACGCCGGTGCCGCAGCCCGCGTCGAGGATCCGCCAGCGGCGCGTCCCTCCGGGAGGTGGCGGCGGCAGGGCCCCGACGCTGAAGGCGCGGGCGCTGTCCACGCACCAGCGCCAGTTGTATCCGGGCGGCGGACCGTCCTGAAGCGGATCGGCAGGGTAGGGGAAGCGGTCGTAGAAGGCACTCACCACCGGGGTGGCGGCATCGCTGGCTGGCACGGCTGCTGGATCGCTGGATGGAGCATTTCACGGCGGCAGCGCCGGCGCTGCAAACATTTGTTCATGCCCTCCCAGGGCCCTGAGGGGCCAGCCGTAAGTTGGCCCAGCCCGGTTCGCTCTCGTCAATGACCGTGACCGCCAGCAGCGGCAGCAGCGGCAGCACCAGGGTTGCTCCCCAGCGCTACGACACCCTGCCGCTGTCCAGCGTCCGTCAGGCGGAACAGGAGGATCGCTTCCCCGACGGGGGCGAACTGGACAACCTCATCATCTTCTTCCAGAGCGGCCAGCGCCGCGTTGAGGCCGCCCGGCGGATCACGGCCAACGCGGAATTCATCGTGGCCAAGGCCGCCAACCGCATCTTCTCGGGCGGCACCCCCCTCTCGTACCTGGACTCGCCCCTCACGCCTGCCGGCGCAGCCGAGAGCGCACCTCTGGCGGCGGACCAGGCGGCCTTCCAGCGCTCGGTGCAGACCTTCGTGGGCACGGCGGCCGGCAGCGCTCGCGGCAATCTGATCGGCCGGCTGCTGGAGGGTGCCGGCGGCGATGCCGACGTGCGCGTCGTCCTGCCTTCGGGCTTCAGCCCGATCGCCGTCGGACGCTACGGCACGGCGCGGATGAAGAAGTCGATCCGCGACCTGGCCTGGTTCCTGCGCTACGTGGGCTATGCCCTGGTGGCGGGCGACCCCAGCATTCTCGCCGTGAACACCCGCGGCCTGCGCGATGTGCTCGAGAAGGCCTGTTCCCTGGCGGCCACCAATGTTGCCCTGCAGGAGATGCGAGCCGCGGCCGCCGGCCTGTTCAAGGACGAGCCTGAGACCCGCGCCCTGGTCATCCAGTACTTCAACGTGCTGATCGCGGAGCTGGCGATCCCCACCCCGTCAGCCCGCCAGCGCCTCGGCAGCAGCGTCAACCAGGGGCTGCAACTGCCCGCCACCTACGCCCTCGGCGCCCAGGGCAAGGCCCAGCGCTTCATCATGAAGCCCAACATGACCGGGGCCCAGAAGGCCGAGGTGATCCGGGCCGCCTACCGGCAGGTGTTCGAGCGGGACATCGTCAAGGGCTACAGCCTGGAGGTGTGTCCGGTGGAGGCCACCCAGGCGCGCCAGGGCCAGATCTCGATGCGCGAATTCATCCGCGCCCTCGGTCGCAGCAAGGACTATCAAAAGCAGTTCTACGGCCGCTTCTCCAACAGCCGCGCGGTGGAGCTGGCGTTCCGGCACTTCCTGGGGCGCGGCATCAGCTCCCGGGAGGAGTTCACCCGCTACTTCGACATCGTCAGCGAGCAGGGACTGCCGGGGCTGGTGGACTCCCTGGTGAACTCCATGGAATACGCCAGGGTGTTCGGGGAGGAGACGGTTCCCTTCCTGCGCGACCTCGGTGAGGAGGCTCAGGAGAGCGCCGGCTGGGGAAGCAACCGCAAGCTGTTCCGCTTCAGCGCTCCCTTCGAGGGTGCTCCCCAGTATGTGACGCTCTACGCGTCCTACCGCCAGCCCCTGGCCGACCAGCATCCCTACGGAGGTGGCAACGACCCCCTGGCCCTCACCTACGGGGCCATCTTCCCCTCCGGCACGGCGAAGGTGGCCACCAGACCGGCGCCCTTCAGCTACGACACCCGCCGCATCCTGATCGGCAACGGCATGGCCCAGCCCGGCCAGATGGACAGCCCCGGATTCCGCCGGGCCACGCCGCGCCGGGTGGGCCCCAAGGTTGTGCGCCTGCAGCAGATCGCCACCGGCGGCAACTCCGTCCCCCGCCGGGGCGGCCAGCCCAGCGTCCGGGGCACCGAGAGCAGCACCCAGGCCGTGATCAACGCCGTGTATGTGCAGGTGCTCGGCAACGCCGGCTATGCCGGCGAGCGCAACAAGGTTGAGGAAATCAAGCTTGAGAACGGCGACATCAGCCTGCGCGAATTCGTGCGCCAGGTGGCCCGAAGTGCCGCCTTCCGGCGCCGCTACTGGAGCGGCCTCTACATCACCAAGGCCATCGAGGTGATGCACCGGCGCCTGCTCGGTCGCCCCACCTTCGGGCGCTGGGAGATCGACGCCTACTTCGACACCGCTGCCCGTTCCGGCTTCTACGGCGTGGTCGACCGGATGCTCAACAGCCGGGAATACAACGACTGCTTCGGCGAGGACACCGTTCCCTACGAGCGCTTCATCACAGCAGGCGACCGCAACGCCCGCAAGGTGCCTGGCCTCAACCCGGGCTTCGATGCGAGTCGCTACGTCGACCCCTCCGGCCGTCAGCGCCCCGAGACGCGAGCCGACCAGACACTGCGCACCACCGCCGACATCACCCCGCGCAACCTGCCGGACCGGCGCACCGTGATCCGCGGCGTCTGGACCGCCAAGATCGCCGGAGGCGCCGCAGCCGCTCCCGCATCTCCAGCCAGGAGCACAGGCCCGGGCAGTCTCCGCACCAGCCCACCTCCCAGCCGCCGCTGGCGAGCGGATGAAGCCAAGGCCTTCTGGAGCACCCCAGGCGGCGCAGGGATCCGACCCTCGGCTGCTCCTGCACCCGTGGCGGGGATCTGGAGCAAGACCGTCAGCACCAACCTGGCAGCGGTTCCAGCCAAGCAACCCGGCGCCGCCATGGCCCAGGCCCTGCGTCCCGGTCAGCCCCAAGGCTTCAGGCGTCGGCAGAGCCTCACTCGCCCGCTCAAGGTGGGGCGCACCACCTCTGAGCTGGACGTCCGGACCGCCATCGAAGCGGTCTACCGCCAGTTGCTGAACCGGATCCCTCTTGCCGCCGAGCGGCTGTTGGACAGCGAGTCCCAGTTCCGCAACAACCAGCTCACGGTCGCCGAATTCGTGGCCGTGGTCGCCGCGAGCGATCTGTTCCAGCAACGGCTGAACCGCATGGCGCCCCTGCGCGCTGCCACCGCCGCCCATCTGGCTCTGCTCGGCAGGGCCGCTCAGCCGGCAGAGACCAGCCGTTTCCTGGCTCTGCGCACGAGTCGCGGCCTGGTCGCGGCGATCGACGATCTGCTCAACAGCCCCGCCTACGCAGCAGCCTTCGGCCAGGACACAGTGCCCTATGTGCGCGGGCTCACCACCAGCGACGGTATCCCCCTGGCGACGGTCAACCGTACGGCTTCCCTGTATGGCGGGAACGCCGGGCTGACCCCTTCTCCGAAGGGGGCCATCTAACCGGGCACAACCATCACGGCATCCAGCCGGGCTTCTGAAGCAGTTCGGGCCCTGAAACCAGAGGCCTGATCAGATCCACTGATCAGATCCCGCTGCACCTGGCCGATCGATCCACCAATGCATGATCACCCCCGCCAGAGGCCGGAGTGATCATGCTTCTTTTGTTGTTCAGCTGCGTTGAATCAGTCAACACAGCCGAACAATCGAGCACCTCGGATCGTCAACAATCGTGACCAGCGGGAACTATCAGCGATGCAGGCCAAAGCGCTTGCGCTGCAAGGGATCTGACTTCGCCGTATGCCGTGAAGAACTGTTACCGTGCTCCGGGGAGGCCAGGGGCGTTGCCACAGAATGATTCGGCGATCGGCGCGAGTCGATCACTCCCTTACCCACCGGATACCGGTCACCGTCAAGGCGACCGCTTGTTTCGAGGCAGAACTGCATGAGCATCGTCTCCAACTCGATCATCAACGCGG
>JALOOQ010000061.1 GCA_025454305.1 Cyanobium sp. Prado107 | reverse complement strand
CCACCGCGGCAGGATTGAATGGAATGGTAGCCGGGTGAACCGGCAATCACGTCGGAACAGCGGAAAAACGTCTTCACCCCGCTGCAGCACTCCACCACCGAGCTGACAGGAAGCTGATGAGATCAGTCACAAAGAAAGTATGGTTGCCGGCTGTGTTGGGTCTGGTGGCAATCGCCATCGTTGGCGTCGGCTGCCATGTCCGTGAAGCTGATGCATTGCTGGCAGCAGGTGTTCCATTCAGTGGCGACGCCGGCGGGCCAGCGCCACCGACCCCTGATGCTCAGGGAAACTATCGGGTACCGCAGCGCCGGCTCTTGCATCCGCAGTGGCAGGTTGTGGATCCTGAGGGTCTGCATTGCCGGATGCTCAAAGGCTTTCAGTGGCGGGATCTGGATGAGCCCGTCGACAACATGCCTGAATGGAACACCATCGGCGAAGTGCTGTGGAATGGGCAGCCTCAGAATCCCCTCGACTGGCCGGTAATGAAGGTTCTACCGCCGGGCACGATCGTGAGTGCCTGGGGCGGCAACCTCGGGGCAATGATCGTGCTCGACGATCACCGCCAACAGCCATGGCTGCCGGTGTGGGTTCAGGAGGGCAACCGGGAAGGTCATTGCTTCGTTCGCGCGAATGAGGCGTTCATCCGGCCAGTGGAGAGTAGCCGCTCTGCCCCCTAATACAGCAGGTGGTTGCCCTCGAAGCGCGCCTGCAGCAACTCCAGCTTCTGCATCAACTGCTGCTGCCGCCGCTCTTCGCGGTTCTGGGTGCTCGCCGAACCCTGGAAATGGCCCAGCTCGTTGTGGAGCAGGTAATCCACGAAATCCTTGGGCTCGCACGGGCGCCGACCCATCCATTGGTGGAAGTTCCGGTGGATGGAGGAGCACACCACCAGCAGGTTGTCGTCGAGGGCGGCCAGATCGGGCCGGGTGTGGGCATCGAACAGGTGGTGCACATCCAGCTGCAGATCCTCATGCTTTCCCGGAGCCGCCTTTCGGCCACTCACCACACACTTGCCGGCTTTCTTCAGAGCACGCGCCTTGGCCGCCATCACTCAGGCCCGCCGTGCCTTGGTGATGTGGCCCTTCTCGTGCATGATCCGAGCCAGGCGGCGGATGCCGATCTGGCTCCAGTGGCGATGGGGTTTCCCCTCGAAATCGGCGAAATCGCGATCGATCTCCAGTCCCTCCGCGCCCTCCAGAGCAGCGCTCTCCTCCTGGATCCGCCGCACCGCTCCCTTCATCCCCTTGCCATTGGTGCCCAGCACCTCCACCACCCCCGGCTGAGCCAGAAACACCAGCTCACCACGGATCTCGATGGCGCTGCGGTCCTGGGTCACCTGCACGATGCGGCGGCGCACCAGCGCCCGGGTGACCTTGGCCCGGTGGTGGGTGAAGAACTCATGCAGCCGCGCCAGCAGGCCCTGGCCCTCGGTTTCCTCCAGATACTTGGCAATGGCCATCACCCCCTCCTCATAGAAGCGGCGTTTCCGCGCCTGGCCGGGCTCGTAGTCGAAGCACTCCCCCGGCACCAGTTGCCATTCGTCCTCCGGATTCGAATCGAAGAACGCGCAGATCCGGTAGAGCTTGGTGCGCGTGATGCCCAGCATCCGGGCCGCTTCCCGGTCGGTGAAGGAATCGCGCTGGCGCCTGGTGATCGTCATCGGCCCGCCCTCACACGAACGCCAGCAGGGAATCCCGCATCTTCTGCAGGCGCTCCATCACCCGTGGATCACCGCCCTGGTCGGGATGGTGCTCCTTCGCCAACCGCCGGAAGGCCTCCTTGATGTCGTCGGCGCTGGCCTCGTCCGGCTTCAGCCCGAACACATGCCAGGGGCGGAAGTTCTCCAGCACATCGATGCCGTTGATGCAGGTGGGGCCGCTGCGGCCACGCTCGGCGCGGGGCACGCCCACCCATTCCCGGTAGAGCTTGAGCCAGTCGGCCTTGGTTTTCAGGTTCACGGTTCGGCCGGCGTTGGCCATGGCGAAGTCGCTGCTGCGCCGCAGCTCCGCCACCGTGCGGCAGCCGAACGCCCGGCACACGGACGCCTTCAGCTCCGTGAGCGTGAGCACCTTCTCCGGCAGGGGCTTGCCGTGCACGAACTCCGCAAACGCCAGCAGGGCCGCCGCATCGGGCGGTCCGTCCCCGAGCAGCTCCTCGATCCGGGCCTCCACCGCCTGGCGGGTGAGCTTGGTGGCTGCCGCCATGCCGGGCCGGGACGTCACGCCCACCAACCATGGCCACGACCGCGCAACAGGGCAGATGGCCGTTGAGGTCTGTTGCCGGAGAGGCCCACCTCAGCCTGCGCGGGCTTCCTGAACAGCCCCAGAAAATGACTAAGCTATAGCCAGGTTAGACGAGAACCAGGGATGCAGGCGTCGGTTCACGAGGCGAAAACCAACCTCTCGAAGCTTCTCGAGGCGGTGGCCAGGGGCGAGCGCGTCGTGATCACGCGCCACGGCGTGCCGGCTGCGGAGCTCGTTCCGGCCCGGAGCTTCGGGATTCGGATGGGCAGCCTGGAAGGGCGCCTGAAGCCACCACCCGAGGCGTTTCTTGCCCCCCTCTCGAGCGAGGACCTGCGCGACTGGGGCGCCGAGTGAGCGGGCTTCTCCTCGACACCAATGCCTTTGCCATGGTGCTCACCGGCGATCCCCGCCTGCCGGCACTGGCGCGACGGCGCATCGGCGAGGCTGAGCGGGTGGCGCTGAGCGCGATCACCTTCTATGAAATCGGCCAGAAGGTGCGGCTGGGCAGGTGGCCGGCCATGGCGCCCTTCGCAGCGAATCTGGTTGATCAGGCCCTCGAGGACGGGTTCGATCTGGTGCCGCTCGCGCCCGCTGCTGCGCTGGAGGCGTCCCTTCTCGACTGGGAGCACAGGGACCCGTTCGACCGCATGATCGCGGTGGTCGCGCGTCAGGAGCGGCTGCTGCTCATCTCGGCAGACGGCGCCTTCGACGCACTCGACATTCCCAGGCTCTGGGAGTGACGGCGCGCCGGCAAGCCAAAAAAAAGCGGACCCGTCCAGGACCCGCTCGATGACCACCGACACTCTATGAAGTTCTGTGACGGAGCGTGGATCGACGACGACTGGATCCTGCCGGCACGGACCCTGCTGTGACACGCCTTCAAACTTCCTGCTGATCCCGCTGCCAGCTCCGCTCCAGCAACGCCCTGGCGTTCTCCAGCTCGGCTGGTGTACCCATCAGATGCCGCCGAACCAGGGCAGAGAACCGCCAGACCTTGAGAGCCACCCCCACGGAAACGATCACCCAGGGAATCAGCGTCCAGATCGGGTGATCCATGGTGCTCCCGTGCCTCCCCGCTCAGTCGATGGGCTCGGCTGCACAGGCCCCCGAGATCGGCGACGCCCCCATCTGCTGGCTGATGGCCCAGTTGGTGGCGGCCTTCTGGGTCTGCCAGGCCTGCAGCAGTTTCTTGGCGATGTCGCGCAGCGCCTCGGGATCGGCGGTGCCATCGATGGCACGGCTGAAGCGCTCGATCTCGAAGCGCTGGCTGATGGTGAGTTCGATGGACTGAGCCATGGCTCCGGCCGACGGATGGCAAAACGGTATCGACGGGCTACCGAATGGGCGTAACAAGGACTACCCAACAGGGGCCCGTGTCAGTGTTTCGTGTTGTAAAGGCCTTCGCGGCAGTCCGCTGGACAGCTCAGAATTCATAAATCTGCAGCGGCACAACATGCGACTCAGCTGGCCTGAGCACCTGCAGACCGCCCGCACCCTGGAACTGAGCGGCGACGATCAGCGCGGCACCGCCCTGGCGCTGATGGGCATCGCCCTGCTGCTCCTGGCCCAGGACCTGCTGGCGCAGGAACTGGAGCAACCCCCTGCCGGCATCGGCTGAGCAGAGCGGCGAGCACCGAGGCCCAGTTCGGCCGGGTCGGGAGTTGCTCTCATCGGTGGCGCATGCGTGAAGGGAATGGTCAGCCCATGGAGGCTCCACCGATCACTCTGGGCCGCCGCTCCCCCTACCCTTCTGGGTGCTCATTCAACATTGTGAGACTCTGCATGGATCGGATGCGGACGCTGTTCGACTCAGTGGCAGCCGATGGAGTCACTGATGCGGATCGGATCAAGGCCAGAATCGCCTCCAGTGGCATTGACATTGCAGATCTCCGCTTACACACCACAATGGAACGCCTGGCCGAGTGGGGCGATCGGCCAATCGACTTCGAGAAGTTCAGTGAAATAGTGGGGCCAGAGCTGCGGATGATTAATCGCAGCTTTCAACGGCAACTTGTCATCCCAGACTGGGAAGAGTTCTGCAGTGATATTGAGACGATCTACTCGAATGTTGCACCCAACCGTAGCGGCAGGAATGCCGACTACATCCCCATTCTTCGCGATGCCGATCCTGAACGCTGGGGGGTGGCAGTGTGCACGGTTGATGGACAACGGATGAGGCTTGGCGATGTGGATATCTTCCACTCCATTCAGTCAGTGTCCAAGCCGCTGAACTACGCGCATGCACTGGTGCGTGAAGGCGCGGATTTCATCCACCGCTTCGTTGGCACTGAGCCCTCCGGTCGCCCCTTCAATGCACTGGACATGCTCCCCGACATGCGCCCCTTCAATCCATGCGTGAATGCGGGCGCAATCATGATTGCCGGCATCATTGCGTCGGGCAGCCCCGATCGGGACGCACGCCAGATCACACAGGATGTCATGGATCTCTGGAGCCGCCTGTGTGGCGGCATTGATGAAGTTCGATATAGCGAAGAAACAATGTTGTCAGAACGCGCAACAGCCCATACCAACTTTGCGATTGCCTACCTTCTACAGGGAAGAACAGGCTTGCCAAGAGATGTAGATCTTCACAAGATGCTGGATCTCTACCTTGCCTGCTGCAGCATCGAGATGACCACGGAAATGCTAGCGGTGGCGGCTGCGACTCTCGCCAACGGGGGCATCTGCCCGATCACGGGTGAGGAGGTGCTGCCCACGGAGGTCGTGAAGAAAACCCTGGCCGTGATGCAGAGCGCCGGCATGTATGACAATGCTGGTTCGTTCACCCTGGAAGTGGGTCTGCCAGCGAAGTCAGGCGTAGCCGGTGCGGTTCTCGTCGTGGTGCCGAACCTGATGGGATTTGCAACCTTCTCGCCGCGACTAGACGAGTACGGAAATTCCGTTCGAGGAGTGGCTTTCTGTCGAGAGCTGGTTGACCGTTTCACTTTCCACATCTATGACAATCTCTCCGGAGGCCATACCGGCTGCAAGCGTGATCCGCGTGCTTCCCAGCACGAACAGAAGGAGCGGGATCTGTCCGAGCTGCGCTGGGCGGTGTCTTACGGCGACCGCTACGCCACCAAGGTGCGAGACCTGATGCTCAATTGCATGATCGACGTCTGCCTCGCTGACGGCGACATCAAGGAGGATGAGATCACGACCATTTCCGCGACCTACGCCGAGATCATGGGCCAACCGACCAGCCGGCAGGAACTGGACCATTGGATTGACAGCCGTCGCGGACAGCACAACGGCGGGGAATCCCCGAACACAGGACAGGACCAGACTTCCTTTGCCCAATTGCTGGAGATTCTGGCCAGCGAACGCTCCAGCCTGGATGACAACGGTCGTGAAGTGATCCTGGAGTCTGCCTTCCGTGTTGCCTGCTCGGATGGAAGCATCGAGGATGAGGAGGGAGTGAAACTGCGCGCCATTGCCCGTTCACTCGGCATCAGCGAAGGAGTGCTCGAGCTGGAGATCGCCCGCTTCCAGCGACGGTTGGCTCAGCGGTGACCCTGCCACAAGTTTCCCCTAGTCGTTCTCACCGAGCTTCTCGCCGAAACTCAGATCACCGGCGTCGCCGAGGCCCGGCACGATGTAGAACTGCTGATTGAGGCGTTCGTCGATCGCAAACGTCCAGAGGTCATAGGGAACACTCAGGTTCTCCTGAATGTGGCGGATGCCTTCGGGAGCCGCAACGAGTGCCGCCAGATGCAGATGCAGCGGCCGTTCGCGTTGCAGCAGCTGGTTGCACACCCGCATCAGCGATTGACCGGTGGCGAGCATGGGATCGATCAGCAGCACCGTGCGGCCAGTCAGCGGCGGCAGGGCTGCATACTCCATTTCAATCGCCAGCTGACTGTCGCTTTCCTTGCGGTAGGCGCCGATGAATCCGCAGTCACTCTGATCGAAGAAATACTGAAAGCCTGAGAAGTAGGGCAAGCCGGCCCGCAGGATCGTGAGCAGCACCGGAGGATGCTCCGGCACGGTCACCGACATGGCCGCAAGGGGAGTTTCGATCGTGCGCTGGCAATAGGGCAAGGTGCGGGAGATCTCGTAGGCCATGATCGCCCCGAGGCGCTCCAGGTTGTGGCGGAATCGAGCCCGGTCGCGCTGAACCTGCCGGTCCCTCAACTCGGCCATGAAGCCGAGGGCCACCGAGTGCGTGTCGCTGAGGTTGTGCACCGTCTTGCTCACCGGCAGGCCTCCCAGATCCACCCCGGCGGCACTCCATCGTGATTCACGGCGTCGCCGCTGCTCCGCCAGCCAGCGGCCGGCAGCCCCAGCATGCGCTCAAGCGCCTCCCGGTCGCCCGGCTCCGGCTGGCTGAGCCGGAAGCGGCGCAGCCGGAACAGCACCACCCGGAGCCGCTTCAGCTGCCCGTCCGCTCGCCCCAGCTCCAGCAGATACAGACAACCCAGATCGGAGCGCAGTCCCGAGGGCTGTCCCCAGGGCTCGCCGATGCCCTCGTAGTCGTTGATCAGATCCCCGCAGCCGTGGAGGATCGCCTTGCCGCCGTGCACCTCCACCGGCAGCGGGTGGTGGGAGGAGTGGCCATGCACCACATCCGCCAGGCCGCGATCGATCAGCGCCCGCGCGAAGCGGCGCTGCTGCGCCGGGATCTCCTCCACCCAGTTGGCGCCCCAGTGCAGCGACACCAGCGCGAGGTCGCCGCTGCGGCGCTGCGGGGTGAGGGCAGCCTCGATGCGCTGCAGGCCCCGCTCATCGAGATCCGGGAGGAGCGCCACCCCGCCCCAGTGCTCGCTGGCCGCCCACTGGCGCGGCACACCGCTGGAGGGATGGGCCCAGGCCGACACCAGCAGCCGCCCGCCGCCGGGCAGGGGCAGCGGCAGGGTGCGCTGGGCGGCGCGGCGGTCGGCGCCCGCTCCCACCGCGGCGATGCCGGCGGCCTGCAGGGCGGCCAGGGTGTCGCGCAGACCCGCCGCACTCCAGTCGAGCACGTGGTTGTTGGCCAGCACGCAGGCGTCGATCCCGGCCACCCGCAGGCTCTGCAGGTGATCGGGATGCATGCGGTAGTGCACGCCCTTGCCGGGCCAGGGGCGGCCCCCGGCCGTCACGGCGGTCTCCAGGTTGATCACCCGGAGGTGGGGCCGCAGGCCCTCGATCGCCGCCAGGGCCTCACCCCAGGGCCAGGCCGGCGGCACCGGCGCCGGGATCGGGCCGCTCACCCGCTCCGCCAGCCGCACGTAGTCGCGCGCATCCCGCACCGAGGGCTCCCGCAGCCGGGGGGCCACCGGATGGGCCATCACCTGATCGATGCCCCGGCCGAGCATCACATCGCCGGTGAGCAGGAGCCGGATCGAGCCCTGCGCGCGTGCCTCGCCGGCGCAGGGATCCACAGCCCGCTCAGCCCTTCACGGTGATGCACGGCTCCAGCCTCAGCACCAGCCGCGCCAGGGCGGCCCGGTCGGCGTCGGCCACCACGGCGTCCACGTCCTTGTAGGCGCCGGGGGCCTCCTCCGCCACGCCGCTCGGTGAATGGCAGCGGATCAGGATGCCCCGGCCGGCCAGCTCCTCCACCAGCTGGCGGCCCTTCCAGCGGCGCAGCGCCTGATGGCGGCTCATCGCCCGCCCGGCTCCGTGGCAGGCGGAGGAGAAGGCCACCGCCTCCGACGCCGTGGTGCCGGCCAGCATCCAGGAGGCGGTGCCCATCGAACCGCCGATCAGCACAGGCTGGCCGGTGACGCACAGGTCGGGCGGCAGGGAGGGATGGCCGGGCCCGAAGGCGCGGGTGGCGCCCTTGCGGTGCACGTGCAGCCGCCGCTCCACCCCCTCCAGCGTGTGAGTCTCCAGCTTGCAGGTGTTGTGCGACACGTCGTAGAGGAGCGGCAGGGCGATGCCGGGGAAGAAGCGGCCGAACACGGCCCGGGTGAGGTGGGTGAGGATCTGGCGGTTGGCCAGGGCACAGTTGATCGCCGCCCGCATCGCGCCCAGGTAGCGCTGTCCCAGCTCCGAATCGATCGGCGCGCAGGCCAGCTCCCGGTCGGGCAGGGTGAGCCCGTGGGCCGGGGCGCTCGCTGCCATCTCCCGCAGGAACTCGGTGCCGATCTGGTGGCCCAGGCCCCGGGAACCGCAGTGAATCATCACCACCAGCTCGCCCCGGCGCAGCCCCCAGGCGGTGGCGGTGGCGGCATCGACCACCCGGGTCACCTCCTGCACCTCCAGGTAGTGGTTGCCGCTGCCCAGGGTGCCCATCTCATCGCGCTGGCGCCGCCGCGCCATCTGCGACACGGCGGCGGGATCGGCCCCTTCCATCCGCCCCCGCTCCTCGGTGCGCTCCAGGTCGGCCGGCACACCCCAGCCGTTGCTCACCGCCCAGCCGGCCCCGCCGCTGAGCATCGCCCGCATCTCCGGCTCATCGAGGTGGATGGTGCCCTGGCTGCCCACCCCGGCGGGGATCTCCCGCTGCAGGGCGTCAGCCAGATCGGTCTGGATGGGATCGAGGGCGGCGCGGGTGAGGCCCGTGCGCAGGCAGCGCACCCCGCAGGACACATCGAAACCCACCCCGCCGGCCGACACCACGCCGCCCTGGGCGGCATCGAAGGCGGCCACCCCGCCGATCGGGAAGCCGTAGCCCCAGTGCCCGTCGGGCATCACATGGCTGGCGCCGACGATACCCGGCAGGCAGGCCACGTTGGACGCCTGCTGGCGCACCTTCTCATCCATGGCCTCCATCAGCTCCTGGCCGGCATGGATCCGCACCGGCACGCGCATGGCGCCGCTGGGCGGCAGCTCCCAGAGGCAGGTGTCCCGCCGGATCCAGTCAGCGGTGTCCATCGCTTCCCTCCCGGCGCCACCTCCATGCTGGTGTCGCCCACACCCGGCGTCACACGTCCACCACCATCCGGGCGAGCCAGCCGTGCCCGCCTCGGCATGGGGCAGGAGATGGCGCGGCATCGACAACGGTGTGATCCTCAGCAGGCCTGGCCTGAATGCGGGTCCTCTTCCCGGCGTGCTCCACGACGCACCTGGGATGGCAACAGGCCGTACTCGCGGCGAAAGCTGGCTGCGAAGCCGGAGAGGTGATGGAATCCATGGCGGCGGGCGATGGCGGCCACGGACTCCTCCCCTGAGGAGCGTTGCAGATCGGCGTGGGCCGCTTCCAGCCGCCGCCGGCGCAACCACTGCATCGGCGAGCAGCCCACCCGCCGTTGGAAGCGGTACTGGAGGTTGCGCACCGAATCGCCGCTCCGGCGGGCCAGCTGGGACAGCGTGATCGGCTGGTGATGGTGAGCCTCGATCCACTCCAGCAACTCCTCGAGGATGGGGTCGCGGCCGCCCCCTGCCTGGGGCTGAGGCTGGGGGGTCAGCAGGGAGGGCCAGAGGAGGAGGGCGAGATGGCGCCGCAGCAGGTCCTCGAGTTGCAGCGCCTCGAAACCATTCGTCGCCTGGAGCGCCGGTTGATCGAGCAGCCGCAGAGCCCGGCGAAGCGAAGTGAACAGCGCCGCGCGCCGCGGGTCCTCCTGGCCGTCGAGGAGGACGGGGTGGGTGAAGCGGTAGCGGGACGACAGGGCCCCGTCTCCATCCTCCGGGCACCCGGCGATCGCCGCGGCCATGGAGGCGAGCTCACGGGCCGAGTCGTGGATCATCACGGAGACGATCGGCTCGGATTCGCACTGAAACTCGCAGCTCGGGATGAACACGGCCGTGCTGCCTGGCGTGAGCCGGACGCGCCGGCCATCAGCCGACAGCTCGACGACGCCCAGCTCGGTGAAGCCCAGGGTGACCACGCCGGGCAGCGGGGCCAGCTCGAGGCGGAGTGGGGAGTGGGCACTGCCGGCGAAACTGAGCCCGCCCAACCGCAGCACCACGTTCCGCATCCACAGATTCGGGACCGATGGGCCGTGGGATGGGCCGTGCAGAAGACCCCGCAGGGGCAGGTGCTCGGCGATCCGGTCCGTCACGGCGTCGGATGTCGTGAGGGTGACCGCCTGCTGATCGAGGAACGGGAGTGGTGCGCGCGCTACCACAGGACAGCCGGCGGAGGCTCAGAAGAAGAATCTAACTCCTACTTCCACTCCGTTCCTGCTCAAGAAAGAGAGTGCGCCAGGAACGGTTGGGCTGGGTGGAATTGCCGAGGGCGTAGCCAGGACCCGCCTGGGCATTGCCATCGATCGTTTCGTGCTGAAGACCGCCGAGTTCACCAGCCGCGAACAGGCGCAGCTCCGGTGAGAGAAGCACCTGGCGCTGAATGCACCCCCATCGCCGCTGATCGTGGTCAGCAGTGGTGCAAACCCATTGATCTCCAGTGTGGATGCACTCCATCACATCCGTCGCGAGTGCATTGTGGCGTCGGGAATGAACCGGTGCTGGAGCTGATTCCTGGGCATCACTCCCTGCGAAGACGCCTTCCAATACTGTTGATCGAGAGATCCATGGGCTCGGTCATGCCATCGACACCTTCACAGGCATCCCGTTCCACCCGGTGCGGCCTGTTCCTGGTGCTGTCGCTCACCCTGATGGCCGGCCCCGCTCGAGCCGGCAGCATCACCGTGGAGTCGATCATCAGTGAGTCTGCCGCCCGGCAGGGGGCGCTGGAACAGGTGCCCGCGAACGCCACGGTGGAGAGAACGCGTTGCCAGGAGATCGGGATGCCGGGCGGCTCCTACCGCTACCGCTGCACGGTCGAGTACCAGATGACGCCTGTGCAGCAAGGCGATGGTGCTGCGGGTCCCGACCGACAGCACCCGGTG
>JALOOQ010000060.1 GCA_025454305.1 Cyanobium sp. Prado107 | reverse complement strand
GGCCCGCAAGGTCGCCGGCGCCACCCCCCACGACCTGGGCGCCCCCAACGAGCGGCCCTGGGACGCCAGCAACTACACCGCCTACCAGGACTGCAACCTCTGGAAGGACCTGGCCAGCGACTTCGTGCTGCAGGTGTGGCGGACCTTCCGGCTGGCCCCGGGCGGTGAGGACCTGCGCTTCCTGGCCGACTGCTGGCCGGCGGCGGTGCAGGCGCTGCGCTACCTCAAGACCTTCGACGCCAACGACGACGGCCTGCCCGACAACGGCGGCGCGCCCGACCAGACCTTCGACGACTGGCCCCTCAAGGGGGTGAGCGCCTACTGCGGCGCCCTCTGGATCGCGGCCCTGGAGGCGGCCCTGGCCATGGCCCAGCGGCTGCAGCTGGAGCTGGGGGTCGACACCAGCGGCGAGCAGCGGCAGTTCAGCGGCTGGCTGGAGCAGAGCCGCGCCAACTTCGACCGGCTGCTCTGGAACGGCGAGTACTACGAGATCGACGCCGAGAGCGGCACGCCGGTGGTGATGGCCGACCAGCTCTGCGGCGACTTCTACGCCCGCCTGCTGGGTCTGCCGCCGGTGGTGGCCGACGAGCGGGCCCGCAGTGCCCTGGGCGCGATCCGCGAGGCCTGCTTCGAGCGCTTCGAAGGAGGGAAGCTGGGGGTGGCCAACGGCCTGCGCCGCGACGGCACCCCCCTCGATCCCAACGGCACCCACCCCCTGGAGGTGTGGACCGGCATCAATTTCGGCCTGGCCGCCTACTACCGGCTGATGGGCGAGACGGCCACCGCCTTCGCCATCACCGGCGCCGTGGTGGAGCAGGTGTACGGCGGTGGTCTGCAGTTCCGCACTCCGGAGGCGATCACAGCAGTGAACACCTTCCGCGCCTGCCACTACCTGCGCGCCATGGCGATCTGGGCCCTGTGGGCCACCCACACGTGCTGGCAGGCGATCCCAGGTGCCGAGCGGCCGGCCCTCACCGCCGAAGGCTGAGGCGTCATGCCCCGTCGCGCGGCCATGCTCAAAGCCTCCCTCAGCGCTGTGCTCGGCCTGATCTGTCTGCTGGGGGGCCTGGGCCTCCTGGCCCCCCGGCCCGCGGGTGCCCAGCTGCACGCCCACAGCGATGAGGTCGGGCAGCCGGTGCTGCGCAGCCTCCAGAGCCTGCGCGACCTCGATGACCGGAGCTGGCAGCTGGTGGCCTACCGGGAGGGACCGCCCGGCGGCACCCTGAAGCTGCGCATCGTGGGCTATCCCGGCAGGGTGCGCCTGGAGCACCCCACCCCGCTGACGGTGCGGAGCGGACGCCGCCGCTGGCAGCTCGCCGACCTCACGCTCAGCAATCCCCAGCTGGCCAGTGACGGGCGGGAGGCCGCCGCCGAATTCAACCTGGCCCCGCTGATCGCCGATCTGCAGCAGAACCGCAGCCTGCGGCTGGCCCTGCCGGGGGTGTTCAGGGAGCTGCCCGTGCCGCCGTTCGTGGTCGCCGAATGGCGCAGCCTGGGAGGCGATCAGGGATCGAATCCCTCGTCGTCACCCTTCCCGCCCGGTGCGGCCCTGTCCTGACTGCCGGGTTGCCGCCGGTCGCTGTCCCGGTCCCAGTTGACCACCATGCCGGCCACCGGCACGGCCAGGAAGATCCCCAGCAGACCGGCGATCCGCTCACCCAGAAACAGGGCCAGAAACACCACCAGCGGCGGGATCGACAGCACCCGGCCCATCACCCTGGGCTGCAGCAGGTTGTCCTGCACCTGTTGCAGCAGCACCGAGGCCAGCAGCACTCCCACGGCCATGCCGAACCCCTGGGTGGCCAGCACCACGGCGCTGATGGTGATCACGCCCAGCGTCGCCCCGATCCCCGGGATCGCATCCAGCACCCCAACCACCAGGGCCAGGATGAGGGGGTACTTCACCCCCAGCAGACTGAAGGCCAGCAGGCTGGTGCTGGAGAGGAACACCACCAGGGTGATCTGCCCGCGCAGGAAGCCGAGCACATTGCGGCGCACGCTGCGGTGCACCTGCCCGCGCCGCTCCGGCGGCAGCAGCCGCAGCAGCGAGCGCCACAGCCGCCCGTCGTCCACGAGCATGTAGACGGTGAGCACCACCAGGAACACCAGGCCCAGCAGATTGCCCACTGCGCCCCCCAGCACACCGATGCCGGTGTCGAAGTTGGAGCGCACCAGATCGATGATCCGCTCCAGATCGAGCTGATCCAGGTAGGTGCTGAGCCGGGCGCGGAACGGCAGCCGCGGATCCGCCATCACCGCCTCCAGCTGGGCGAGCAGCTGGCTGCCCTGGCTCACGAGCTGCAGACCCAGCACCCAGGCCAGCCCCACCCCGGCGGCCAGGGCGGCACTCACGCTCACGGCGATCGCCAGCGGCCGCGGCAACGCATGGGCCAGCCAGCCCACCGGGACGTTCAGCAGCACCGCCAGCACCGCCGCGGCGCTGAACAGCAGCAGCACCACCTGAAAGGTGGCGATCAGCTGCATCACCGCCCAGCCGCTGGCCACCAGCAGCAGAAAGCGCAGCAGCTGGGGGTTGGAGGGCAGTTTCCAGTCCTGCCTGGATGCCATGGAGATGGGCCGCGTGGGGCCCCACACTGATCGAGACGCGCAGCATCGTTAGGCCAGGCTGGTCACCATGACAGCCGACACCCCTTGTCCCGGCACCGACGCCGTCCGCTGGCGGCCCTGGATGCAGAGGGCCCTGCAGCTCGCGGCACTGGCCACGGGTCACACCAGCCCCAATCCACTGGTGGGGGCGGTGGTGCTCGACACCGGGGGAACGCTGGTGGGTGAGGGCTTCCATGCCCGCGCCGGGGAGCCCCATGCCGAGGTGATGGCTCTGCGCCAGGCCGGCGGGCGGGCCCGCGGCGGCACCGTGGTGGTGACCCTGGAGCCCTGCTGCCATCAGGGGCGCACCCCGCCCTGCAGCGAGGCGGTGATCGCTGCGGGGGTGAGCCGGGTGGTGATCGCCATGGCCGACCCCAACCCACGGGTCAACGGTGGGGGTGTCGCCGCCCTGCGCGCCGCCGGGGTGGAGGTGATCACCGGGGTGTGCGAGGCCGAGGCCCGGGTCCTGAACGCCGCCTTCCTGCACCGCCTGGCCAGCGGACGGCCCCTGGGCATCCTCAAATGGGCGATGGGGGTCGATGGCCGCACAGCCCTGAGCAACGGGGCCAGCCAGTGGATCAGCGGTCCTGCGGCCCGCCGGTGGGTGCATGGGCTGCGCAGCCGCTGCGATGCGGTGATCGTGGGCGGCGGCACCGTCCGCGCCGACGATCCGCTGCTCACCAGCCGCGGCCTGCGCCGGCCGGAGCCGCTGCGGGTGGTGCTCAGCCGCAGCCTGAAGCTGCCTGCCCGCGCCCGCCTCTGGGACCAGTCCGGCGCCCCCACCCTGGTGGCCCACGGCGTGGCGGCTCCGCCCCAGGCCCGCTTCCGTCTCGATTCGCGGGGAGTGGAGCGGCTGCTGCTGCCGGCCTGCACACCGCTGGCCCTGCTGGAGGCCCTGGCCGAGCGCGGCTGCAACCAGGTGCTGTGGGAATGCGGCCCGGACCTGGCCGCCGCGGCGCTGCGGGACGGCTGCGTGCAGCGGATCGCCACCGTGATCGCTCCCAAAGTGATGGGTGGCACTCCCGCCCGCACACCCCTGGGCGAACTGGGGTTCACTGAGATGACGCAGGTGCCGTCCTGGCCGAGTGAGGATCCGCGCCGGCTGGGCGCAGACCTGCTCTGGCAACTCCAGGCTCCCTGAGGGGCCCACGAACCGGGGGAGGCGCCTGGGAGTCATCTGGAAAGGAGCCGATGCCCGATCCCGCAGCCAGCCTGCCCTTCAACCTGCAGTTGCCGCTCACGGGTCTGGCGCTCAGCCTGATCAGCCTGCTGACGATCACGCTGGTGGCCGGCCGCCTGCGGCGCGGCGGACTGGTGCGCGGCCTGCTGCTGGCGGCACGCCTGAGCGTCAGCAGCACGATCCTGCTCTGCACGCTGGGCTGGTGGCTGGGATCCCTGCTCTCCCCCGGGCTGATCGCCCTGGACCGCGACGGCCGTGAGGTCCGTGATCTGCTGCTGGTGCTGGGTGTCGCCTGGACGCTGCTGCGCTGGAAGGGAGAGATCAACGCCCACAGCACCGGCTACGCCGCCCAGCTGCTGCCGTCAATGGCGGAGAAGGAGCGGATCTTCCTGCTCGATGTGCTCACCAAGATCATCGGCATCACGGCGCTGGTGGTACTGGCGCTGGAGGTGATGCGCCTGCTGGGGGTGTCGGCGGCGGTGCTGGTCACCGCGGGCGGCTTCGGTGCGGCGGCGGTGGGCTTCGGCGCCAAGGAGATCGTCTCCAACTCCCTCAGCGGCCTGATGCTCTACATCAACCGCCCCTTCGTGGTGGGGGACACCATCGAAATTCCCAACGAGAGCCTGACCGGCAGCGTGGAGCACATCGGCTGGTTCTACACCCAGCTGCGCTCCCTGGACCGTCAGCCGATCTTCGTGCCCAACACCATCTTCTCCGCCAATCCGGTGATCAACATCGCCGAGACCGACAACCGGCGGATCTGGATCGAATTCGGCCTCGCTTACAACGACCGCCCGCGCATCGAAGCGATCGTGGCCGACCTGGAGCACGCCCTGGCCGATCACCCCCGGGTGGATCAGAGCAAGACCAAGGCCGTGAACTTCACCGGCTACGGCGAATCCAGCCTGGATCTGCGTCTGCTCTGCCACGCCGCCAGCGGCGACGTGCTCGATGGCTGGGCCCTGCGGCAGGACCTGCTGCTGCGCATCGGTGATGTGGTTGCGGCCCACGGCGCCGCCATGCCCTTTCCCACCCGCACCCTCATACAAGCTCCGGGTGGGCGGGATCACCCTTGAACGGCCCCTCCACCCGGGAGGTGATCCAGCCGCCGTAGAACCCGCCGGGCTGGGGGCGCACCCGTTCGCCGTCCACCCAGCAGCCGTCCATCAGCGCCGGATAGAAGGACACCCAGCCGGCCAGCCCACGGAAGGGTTCGCTGGGGTCGGGGTAGCACCAGGCGGCCCGGCGCAGCCGCCGCTCGCCGGGACCGCCGGGGTCGGCCACCACGTCGAAGTAGCGCGCCACCCCCTTCCACTCGCAGAAGGTGGCTCCGGGACAGGGCTGCAGCAGCTCCTGCCGCACGGCATCCGGCGGCAGGTAGTAGGTGGGCGGATGGAAGGTCTCCAGCACCCGCAGCGAGCGGCGGGTCTCCGCCAGCATCAGCCCCAGGGACTCCACGCGCACCAGCTCGCTGCTGGGCACCAGGGCCGGCGGCCGCGGGTAGTCACACACCCGTTCGCTCATGGCATCGGCAGGGCCAGCTGGGGCCGGTCTAATGGCTGGAGCTGCCAGCCGGCCGGATCCCAGGGCTCCAGCAGCGGCAGCAGGCGCCGCAGCGTTCCGCCATCGGCGGCCTGCAGCCAGATGCTCTCGGCCCCCGCGGGGATCACCACCGGCATGCGCCCGTGGAGGGGAGCGATCAGATCGTTCGGGTGGGTGGTGAGCACGCAGCAGCTGTCCAGCTGGTCACCGTCGGGGCCCAGCCAGCGCTCCCAGAGCCCACCCAGCCAGAACAGCCCACCGTCCCGGCGGGCGATGCGGTGACCCTTCTCGAAGAAGGCGTCGGCGGGGATCAGGCAGCGCCGGTGACGCCAGGCCCCGCGGAAGCTCGGCTTCTCCGCCACCGTCTCGCTGCGGGCGTTGATCGGCCGCGCGGCGCCGCCCGGATCGCGGACCCAGGCCGGCAACAGCCCCCACAGCGCCAGATCCACCCGGGGCCGCCCCTGTTCCAGGCGCTGGATCAGCAGCGGTTCGCCGGGGCGGATGAGCGGCCGGGGGGCGTAGTGCTCGAGCAGACCCTCGGGCAGCGGCCCGCGCAGGCGGGGGAGGAGGGCATCCAGGCTGCTGGTGAGCGCGTAGCGACCGCACATGGCTTGCCTCCAGAAGGATTCGGTTCTCCCACCCCCGCACCGGATCGGCCCCCGGCCGGCAGGCCTAGCTTGGGCCGAGTCTCCCGCACCGCGCCATGGCCATCCGTCAGGACGACAACCGCCCGACGCGCCGCTTCGGGCTGATCAACCTGCTGCTGATCGGCTTCGGTGTGCTGCTGCTGTTCAGCAATTTCCTGCCCAACCCGGCCACCCAGGTGCCGCGGGTGCCCTACTCGCTGTTCATCGACCAGGTGAACGACGACACCGTCAAGCGTGCCTACATCACCCAGGATCAGATCCGCTACGAGCTCAAGGAAGCACCTGCCGAAGGGGCCCCCACGGTGCTGGCCACCACGCCGATCTTCGACATGGATCTGCCCCAGCGGCTGGAGCAGCACGGGGTGGAATTCGCCGCGGCGCCGCCCAGGAAGCCGAACTTCTTCACCACCCTGCTGAGCTGGGTGGTGCCGCCGCTGATCTTCATCCTGGTGCTGCAGTTCTTCGCCCGCCGCAGCGGCATGGGCGGCGGCGCCCAGGGGGCCCTGAGCTTCACCAAGAGCAAGGCCCGCGTCTACGTGCCCGATGAGGAATCCCGGGTCACCTTCGCCGATGTGGCCGGCGTGGATGAGGCCAAGGCAGAACTCACCGAGATCGTCGACTTCCTCAAGAAACCCGAGCGCTATGCCGCCATCGGCGCCCGCATTCCCAAGGGGGTGCTGCTGGTGGGCCCTCCCGGAACCGGCAAGACCCTGCTCTCCAAGGCGGTGGCCGGTGAGGCCGGCGTGCCCTTCTTCATCATCTCGGGCTCGGAATTCGTGGAGCTGTTCGTGGGCGCCGGCGCCGCGCGCGTCCGCGACCTGTTCGAAGAGGCCAAGAAGAAGGCCCCCTGCATCATCTTCATCGACGAACTCGACGCCATCGGCAAGAGCCGTTCAGGCTCGATGGGCGTGGTCGGAGGCAACGACGAGCGCGAGCAGACCCTCAACCAGCTGCTCACCGAGATGGACGGTTTCTCCGCCCAGGACAAGCCGGTGATCGTGCTGGCCGCCACCAACCAGCCCGAGACCCTTGACGCTGCGCTGCTGCGGCCCGGCCGCTTCGACCGCCAGGTGCTGGTGGACCGTCCCGACCTCTCCGGCCGGCGCACCATCCTCGACATCTATGCCAAGAAGGTGAAGCTGGCCCCGGGGGTGGATCTCGACCGCATCGCCCAGGCCACCGCCGGCTTCGCCGGTGCCGACCTGGCCAACCTGGTGAACGAGGCGGCGCTGCTGGCCGCCCGCAACATGCGCACCTCGGTGGAACAGGGCGACCTCAACGAGGCGATCGAGCGCGTGGTGGCCGGCCTCGAGAAGAAGAGCCGGGTGCTGCAGCCCGACGAGAAGAAGGTGGTGGCCTACCACGAGGTGGGTCACGCGATCGTGGGCCACCTGATGCCGGGCGGCAGCAAGGTGGCCAAGATCTCGATCGTGCCCCGGGGCATGAGCGCCCTGGGCTACACCCTGCAGCTCCCCACCGAGGAGCGCTTCCTCAACTCCAAGGAGGATCTCGAGGGTCAGATCGCCACCCTGCTGGGCGGCCGCAGCGCCGAGGAGGTGGTGTTCGGTGAGGTGACCACCGGCGCCGCCAACGATCTGCAGCGCGCCACCGACATCGCCGAACAGATGGTGGGCACCTTCGGCATGAGCCAAACCCTCGGCCCGCTGGCCTACGACAAGCAGGGCGGCAGCCGCTTCCTCGGCGGGCCCACCAATCCCCGTCGGGTGGTGAGCGATGCCACCGCCCAGGCGATCGACAGGGAGGTGCGGGGCCTGGTGGACCGGGCCCACGAGCGGGCGCTGGCGATCCTGCGCCACAACCGCGACCTGCTGGAGCGCATCTCCCAGGAGATCCTCGACAAGGAGGTGATCGAGGGGGATGAGCTCAAGGACCTGCTGGCCAGCAGCACCATGCCCGAAGAGGCCGCGGTGGCGGCCTGAGGCCGCCCTGCCCTTGACGCGGGGCCCCTCGATCCCGCATAAGGGTTGTTTGCAGTGGACCCGATGGAGTCCGCCACAGCCGTCTCCCGTCTGTCCGAGCTGCGCGGCCGCGACTTCCTCTCCTCCGCCGACCTGACGGCGGAGCAGACCGAGGCCGTGCTGTCCCTGGCGGGCGACCTGAAACACGGCCGCCGGCGGGTGGACCTGGGCGGCAAGGTGCTCGGACTCATCTTCCTCAAGGCCTCCACCCGTACCCGCGTGAGCTTTTCGGTGGCCATGGCCCGGCTGGGCGGACAGGTGATCGACCTCAACCCGTCGGTGACCCAGGTGGGGAGGGGAGAGCCCATCGCCGACACCGCCCGAGTGCTCAGCCGCTATGTGGACGCCCTGGCGATCCGCACCTTCGCCCAGGCCGAGGTGGACGACTACGCCCACTGGGCCTCGATCCCCGTGATCAACGCCCTCACCGACCTCGAGCATCCCTGCCAGGCCCTGGCCGACTTCCTCACCGTGCAGGAGACCTTCGGTGAACTCGAGGGCCTCACCCTCAGCTACGTGGGCGACGGCAACAACGTGGCCCACTCCCTGATGCTCTGCGGCGCCCTGCTGGGGGTGAACGTGCGGGTGGGCTGCCCCAGCGACTTCGCGCCCGACGCCGCCATCCTCGAGCGCTCCAGGGCGCTGGCCGCCGAGCGCGGCTCAGTGGTGGAGGTGCTGCACGACCCTGTGGCGGCGGTGCGCGGCGCCCACGCGCTCTACACCGACGTGTGGGCCTCGATGGGTCAGGAGGAGGAGAAGGAGGAGCGGCAGCAAGCCTTCGCCGGCTGGTGCCTGGACGAGGACCTGCTGGCGGAGGCCGACCCGCGCGCGATCGTGCTCCACTGCCTGCCGGCCTACCGGGGGCTGGAGATCAGCGCCGGCGTGATGGAGGGAAGCGCCAGCCGGGTGTTCGACCAGGCCGAGAACCGCCTGCACGCCCAGCAGGCCCTGCTGGCGGCCCTGCTGGGAGGGCTCTGAACCGGCGGGACTGGACAAAGCGATCAGCGGCGGGTACATCTGTATCAGTTCCGGTGCATCCCTGCAGGCCGTGGTGCTGTCTCCATCCCGATCCCTGGGCGCCCGACTGGGCGTCGATCCCCAGCGTCGCCAGCGCCAGGAGCTCACGCCGGCCCAGCAGGAGCTCTACGACTGGCTGGCGGCCTACATCGCCGAGCACCGCCACAGCCCCTCGATCCGGCAGATGATGCAGGCCATGGGCCTGCGCTCGCCGGCGCCGATCCAGAGCCGCCTGCGTTTCCTGCAGCAGAAGGGCTGGCTCACCTGGGAGGAGGGCCAGGCCCGCACCCTGCGCCTGCTGGGCCAGGAGACGAGCGGGGTGCCGGTGCTGGGGGCAGTGGCGGCCGGCGGCCTGGTGGAAACCTTCGATGACGTGCGGGAGCACCTCGACCTGCAGGCTGCGGTCGGGGGGCGCGACCTGTTCGCCCTCACCGTCAACGGCGACTCGATGGTGGACGCCCACATCGCCGACGGCGACGTGGTGCTGATGGAGCCGGTGCACGACCCGTCCCGTCTCAGGCCGGGCACGATCGTGAGCGCCCTGGTGCCCGGCAGCGGCACCACCCTGAAGCACTTCCACCGCCAGGGTTCCACCGTGCGGCTGGAAGCGGCCAACGCCAACTACGAGCCCATCGAGCTGCCCGCCGACCAGGTGACGGTGCAGGGGCGCCTGGTGGCGGTCTGGCGCCAGGTCTGAGGGGCCTGCCCGGCCGCGGTGTAAGCTCACTGGACGGATCACGAGGGAGCGCCGGGGCCACCCCGCACCCACGCCCGCACTCAACAAGGGGCCATAGCTCAGCTGGTAGAGCACCTGCATGGCATGCAGGGGGTCAGCGGTTCGAGTCCGCTTGGCTCCACTTGGATTTGAGAGCTCACGCCAGGCTTCAGGACGCAGGCACTGAGCAAACGTCCACGGTTCGGGGGCGATCCATGGCCGGATCACACCCTTGAACGCGTGCGCCAGCGCCAGGAGGCCGCGAGCAGCGCCATCGCAACCAGAGGCAGCTCCCCCCAGCGGGCGTAGGGCGTGAGGCTGTTCTCCATGGGCACCTTCAGCAGCTCCATCCCTTGCTGTGACGCGGGCAGCCGCTGGCTCACCTCCCCCTGGGGTGAGATCAGGCCACTGGGACCGGTGTTGGCGACACTGACCAGCCAGCGGCGGGTCTCGACCGCCCGCAGCTGGGCCAGGGCCTCGAACTGGCGCTGGAGGGTGAGCGGATAGGGATCGAGGTTGGCGCTGGCCAGCAGCCAGAGAGCCCCCTCCCGGCTGGCGACCGCCAGGGCATGGCCATCGGCGATCTCATAACAGATGGCCACGCCGATGGGCGCCGTGGGCCGCTCCAGCAGCCGCGAGGGGGGGCCTGGCTCGATGCCGCCCACGGCTGAGAGCCCGCTCCAGCGCATAAGGCCTCGCAGCGGCACCCACTCCCCCAGCAGCACCACCCGGTGCTTGTCGATGGCCTGCTCGGACTGGCGGGTCCCTGCGGCAAAGCGGAGCAGTGCGCTGCGCTGCTCAGAACCATCCCGGCCCTCGGTGACGCTGCGGAAGCCTCCACTCAGCAGTTCCGCAGCCGCCGGCTCGGGCAGCGCCGGATCGAGACCCAGGGCCCCCTCGGGCAGCACCACCAGATCGGCCCCCCGGCGCCGGGCCTCCGCCATCGCCCCCTGGAGCTGGCGCTCCAGCCGCCGCCGGGAGGCCCACTGAAACTTCTCCCGGGTGGGGATGGAGGGTTGCAGCACCAGGACCTGTTCGGCTCCGATCGCGGATGAGACGACGGATGAGGCTGCGGATGAGGCTGCGGCGGCGGGCATGGCGCCGCCGGGCTGATCAAGCAGGAGTGCGCCGGCGACGTGCAGCAGCAACAGCGGCAGCAGCACCCACAGAAAGGCAGCCGGTCCAAGCCTTCGCCGCTCGCGATATCCCCGCCACAGCCCCCAGCCGATCAGCAGCTGCAAGGCCGCCACCAGCCCTGCCCCACCCAGCGAGGCAAAACCCGCCAGGGCCCGGTCGCCGGGCAGGGCCGATCCCCCCAG
>JALOOQ010000202.1 GCA_025454305.1 Cyanobium sp. Prado107 | reverse complement strand
CTGCAGCTGGCTGCGCTTCACGATCTCGCTCACCCGCTGCAGATCGTCGGGGGTGGGATTGATCTCGGGCACGTCCACCACGAACTCCGCCGCCAGGCCAAAGCGTTCGGCGAAGTAGGGAGCGAAGTCGTGGAATGCCACGAAGGTCTTGCCGCGAAAGGGCTTGAGCTGGGCCTCGATCTCGCCGTTGAGCTGACGCAGCTGGGCGGTGTAGGCATCGGCGTTGCGGCGATAGCCCTCGGCGCAACTGGGATCGGCTTCCACCAGGCCATCGCGGATGGTTTCCACCTGCTGCACCGCCCGCAGCGGATCCAGCCAGATGTGGGGGTTCACGGCACCGTGGGCATGGCCGTGGCCGTCCCCATGGTCGTGGTCGCCACCGTGCTCATGACCATGCTCCTCGGGAGAGTCGATCGTGGCGACGCCACGGCTCGAATCGATCACCACCAGCGAAGCGTTCTCGGCCGACGCCACGAGCTTGTCGAGGAAGCCCTCCATCTCCAGGCCGTTCTTCACCAGCACCTGCGCCTCACGAAGGGCCACCAGATCCCCAGGTTTGGCCTGGAAGTCGTGGGGGCCGCTGCTGGGCGGAACCAGGGCGGTCACCGTGGCGCAGTCGCCGGCCACCGCCCGGGTGAACAGGGTGATCGGCAGGAAGGTGGTGACCACCTTCAGCTCACCGGATGCCCCCTCGGCACCAGGCCCGGGGGTCGGCCGTGGCGCACCGCAGGCCACCAGGCACGCCGCAACGGCGAGCAGGGCCGCACGGCTGAGAAGCGGCCGGAGCCTGGCTCGGGGAACAGCAACCACGGACTTCGGAACGAGAACCGTTCTCACTATATTGCGGTTGCCGGATCCGTCCACGCCCCGGCGGCTCAGCCAAAGCCTCTGCCCCCCGTTCGCGGCTGCGTGTCCCGGCTCGGCACCGCCACCGGCCACAGCCACCAGCGCCCCTGGTCCCCGCCCACCACCAGATGCTGGCCATCGGGCCGCCAGCTCAGGGCGTTGAAGCCCTGGCCATCCCCTTCCAGGGGCTGCAACAGCTCACCGGAGCCATCCCAGAGGGCCACCGTGCCGTCGCTCGAGGCGCTGGCCAGCAGCGTGTGGCCGGGGGCAAAGGCCAGGGCATTCACCCGCGATCCATGCCAGATCAGCGGTTCCGGTCGCCAGCCGCGGGATCCGGTGTCGTGCTGGCTCCAGAGCACCAGGGTTTCGGCGGAGGCCACCGCCAGCGACGGGGCCAGGCTGCCCATCCGGTCGCTCCAGGCCAGCTGGCGCACCTTGGCCGGAAAGCCGCTGAACTGCCAGGGGGTTCCGCGGCCGAGGTCGGGCCAGAGCAGCAGCGAGCGATCCAGCTGGCCGGCGGCCAGCAGCTTGCCGACGGCTGAGAAAGCCAGAGCCAGCCCCGCTGAGGCGGTGGCGTGGCGCAGCGGCGGCACGGTGGGGTTGGTCGTCGGCTGCCACAGGGCCAGTTCGCCATTGCAGCTGGCGGCCAGAGTGGCGCCGTCCGCGCTCCAGGCCAGGGCCTGGACGCTGCCGGGCAGATCGAGCACCTGGAGACTCCACTGCCGGCTGGCCCCATCCCAGAGGCGCACCTGACGGCCGGCCGCCACTGCCAACAGCAGGCCGCCTGGCTGCCAGGCCGCGGCATCCAGCCACCCGGCTCCCAGGGGCATGGGCTCGAAGGCCATCGGCCGCACGCCACTGCCGCCCAGCTCCCAGAGCAGCAGCTCACCGGCCTGACCCGCAGCCATCAGGAACTGGCCGTCGCCGCTGAAACCGATGACATCGAGGCTCTGGTCGCGATCGCCGCGCAGCAGCTCCTCACAGCCGGCACGGAAATCCAGCAGCAGCAGCTCACCGCCACCGCTGGCGAGGGCGAGCCACTCACCATCGGCACTCCAGGCCAGGGCCGTGATCGGCTGCTGCAGCGTCCCGCTGAGCTGCTCGTTCACCAGCGCAGGTCCGGTGGCCATGGCCATTCAGGCCACACAGGCCGCAAATCCGGCCCGCAGCGCCGGGGCGTCGAGATCGCGGCCGATGATCACGAATTCGGTGCGGCGGCGCTCGCCGGCTTTCCAGGGGCGATCGAAATCCCCATCCAGGAGCATGTGCACCGACTGGAACACATAGCGCGAGTCCTCCCCTGCCAGCTGGATGATTCCCTTCATCCGGAACAGATCCGGCCCGCGTTCGGCCACCAGGCCTGAGAGCCAGCTGCCGAGCCTGTCGAGATCCATGGGCCGCTCCTCCACCAGGGCCAGGGACCCCACCGCATCGTCGTGTTCGTGGTGGTGCTCCTCGGCCAGGAAGCCGGGGTCGAGGCTCAGAGCCCGCTCCAGCTCGAAGGCTTCCACGCCCAGGATCTGCTGCATCGGCACCTCGGCGTTGGTGCTCGTGAGCAGACGCGCCACCGGATTGATGGCCCGCACCCGCCGCTCGATCGCCGCCCGCTCGGCCTCGTCAACCAGATCGGCCTTGTTGAGCAGCAGCACATCGGCAAAGGCCAGCTGCTCCTGCACCTCCTCCGCCTCCCAGTGCTGCGCCACGTGCTTGAGATCCACCAGGGTCACCACGGCATCGAGCCGCAGCTCGTCGCGCAGATCCTCATCCACGAAGAAGGTCTGGATCACCGGTGCGGGATCGGCCAGGCCGGTGGTCTCGATCACCAGATGATCGAAGCGATCACGGCGCTTCATCAGGTTGCCGATGATCCGGATCAGATCCCCGCGCACGGTGCAGCAGATGCAGCCGTTGTTCATCTCGAAGATCTCCTCATCGGCATCCACCACCAGCTGGTTGTCGATGCCGATCTCGCCGAATTCGTTGACGATCACCGCCACCTTGAGGCCGTGCTCATGGGTGAGGATCCGGTTCAGCAGGGTGGTCTTGCCGGCGCCGAGGTAGCCGGTGAGCACGGTGACCGGCAGGCGATCGGCGGCGGGAACGGCGCTGGAGAAGGCCATGGCCAGGGGAAGGAGCGGGGAAGCCCCTCAGGAGTGAGAATGGTTGTCGTTCTAGCAAGAACCGTCTTCTCCGGCCCTGCCCCATGGCACGCGCGCACCCAGCTCCTGTCGTCACCGCGACACTGCCGCTGTCCCCACCGCCGGGGCCTCGACAGCAGCGTCTTCTCCTGGTTCTGCGCGAGGCCGGGCGGGAACTGAGCGCTCGGGAGCTTCACCAGCTGCTGGAGGCCGCGCAGGAGCAGCAGGGCCTGGCCACCGTGTACCGAGGGCTCAAGCTGCTGCAGCGCGCTGGCCTGGTGCGCTGCCGCAGGCTGGTCAACGGCGAGAGCGTGTATGCCCCGCTGGAACGCGATCAGCATCACCTCACCTGTGTGCAGTGCGGCAGCAGCGAACCGCTGCCCATCTGTCCCCTGGGTGGCAGTGGACTGGGACTGACCAAGGTGCTGCTGCAGGGGTTCCAGCCGTTGTTTCACACCTTCGAGATCCACGGACTCTGTGCCCGCTGTCAGCAACTCCAGGCGCCAGGCCATGGCTGAGCTGGTGATCGCCGGAGCCGGGCCCCAGGCCCTCAGCCTGGCCTGCCTGCTGCTGCAGAAGCGGCCCCGCTGGCGCCAGCGTCTGCGGATCCTCGATCCCAGCGGCGGCTGGCTG
>JALOOQ010000059.1 GCA_025454305.1 Cyanobium sp. Prado107 | reverse complement strand
TCCACCTGGCAGAGGCTGCAGCGCTGACGGCTGCCGGGGGGAATCGCTGCCATGGTGCGCAGGGAGAGAGGGACAGCAACTTAGGCGGATGCGACTGCTCCAGATCAGTGACCCGCACCTGCTGGCCGATGGCGCGGGCACCTACCGCGGGCGCCGGCCTGCCGTTCACCTGGCGGAGGCTCTGCGCCGGGGGGCGGCGCTGGATCCGCTCCCGGAGCTGCTGCTGATCAGCGGTGATCTCTGTCAGGACGAGAGCTGGGGCGGCTACGTGTGCCTGCGCCAGCTGCTGGAGCCCTGGCCCACACCGGTGGCGCTGCTGAGCGGCAACCACGACCATCCCCAGCTGCTGCGCGCCGCCCTGGGCCGGCGGGCCGTCGTGGCGCCGGCGGTGCTGGAGCGCGAGGACAGCCGGGTGGTGCTGCTCGACAGCCACCAGGCCGGGCGCTGCGGTGGTGCTCTGGGTGCGCCGCAGCGCCACTGGCTGGCCGGCCTGCTGCAGCGCTGGGCTCAGGAGCCGTCCCGGCCCCTGCTGGTGGCGGTCCATCACCCGCCCGTGCCGATCGGCGATCCCACCATGGATGCCATCGGCCTGGACGATGGCCCCGAGCTGCTGGAGCTGCTGCGCCCGGTGCCGTCGCTGGTGGCCCTTGTCTTCGGTCATGTGCACCAGCACTGGCAGGCCGATCTGCCCGGCCGCGCTGGAGTGCCGCTGCTGGGCTGTCCCTCCACCCTCTGCGGCTTCGGGCCGGTGCAGCCCTGTCCCCTCGGACGCCCCGACGACCCTGGTGCCCGCTGGCTGGAGGTGGACCGGCAGGGCATGCTCCATCAGCGCCTGCTGCGCTGGCCGGCGCCCGCTCAGCCCTCTGCCTAGCCTCAGGGTCCGTCGGCCGCTCGCTCATCGTGTCGCTGTTCCCGGTCCGGCTCCTGGCGCTGCTGCTGGCCTGCCTGCTGCTGGCGGGGACGCCGCCGGCCCTTGCCGCCACCACTGCCGAAACTCCCGGTCCCGCACGCCTCGACGCGGCGGCTCCGCACAGCTTCGTGGCGGCTGCCGCCCGCAGCGTGGCGCCTGCGGTGGTGCGGATCGACATCGAACGCAGCGTGGCCCGCCAGCCCTTCGATCCGGTGCTACTGGATCCGCTGCTGCGTGATCTGTTCGGCGATCCCTCCGGCAGCCGCCGCGAACGTGGGCAGGGGTCGGGCGTGGTGATCGATGCCTCCAGCGGCCTGGTGCTCACCAATGCCCATGTGGTGGATCAGGTGGACAGCGTGGAGGTGACCCTGGCCGATGGCCGGCAGTTGGACGGCGAAGTGGTGGGTGCCGACCCGGTGACCGATCTGGCGGTGGTGCGGGTGCGCGGCGTGCGGGATCTGCAGGCCGCACCGCTGGGGGATTCCGAGGCTCTGGAGGTGGGCGACTGGGCGATCGCCCTGGGCAGTCCCTTCGGTCTCGAGCGCACCGTGACCCTCGGGATCGTCAGCAGCCTGCACCGCGACATCAACAGCCTCGGCTTCTCCGACAAGCGCCTCGACCTGATCCAGACCGACGCCGCCATCAACCCCGGCAACTCCGGCGGGCCGCTGATCGACGCAGCCGGCCGGGTGATCGGCATCAACACCCTGGTGCGCTCCGGCCCCGGCGCCGGTCTGGGCTTCGCCATTCCGATCAACCTGGCCCGGCGCGTGGCCGACCAGCTGGCCAGCGGCGGCCAGGTGGTGCACCCCTACCTGGGGCTTCAGCTGGTGCCGCTCACGGCCCGCCGCGCCCGGGAGAACAACCGCGACCCCGACGCCCTGCTGCAGCTGCCCGAGCGCGATGGCGCCCTGGTGCAGCGGGTGCTGGAGAACAGCCCGGCTGAAACCGCAGGCCTGCGGCGCGGCGATCTGGTCATCGGTGTCGCCGAGCAGGCTGTGCGTGATCCGGCCGGGCTGCTGCAGCGCGTGGAGCGCTCTGCGGTGGGCGAGCCACTGCCGATCACCGTGCTGCGGGGCCAGCGGGAACTCAAGCTCTCGATTCGCCCCGCCCCCTTGCCTCAGGCGGGATGAGCGTTGCTACGGTCGCGGGCCCCCGGGCCCGGATGGATGGCGGATCTTCAGGACCAGATGAAGCAGGCGGTGGCGGCGGCGGCCACCGGCCAGATCCGCAGCGGCATGGTGGTGGGTCTGGGCTCCGGCTCCACCGCCGCCCTGATGATCCAGGCCCTCGGGGCCAAGCTGCGCAATGGGGAACTCAGCGACATCACCGGGGTGACCACCTCCTTCCAGGGCGAGGTGCTGGCCGCGGAGCTGGGCATTCCCCTGCAGAGCCTCAACGCCGTGGACCGCATCGATCTGGCCATCGACGGCGCCGATGAGGTGGATCCGGCCTTCCAGCTGATCAAGGGCGGCGGCGCCTGCCACGTGCAGGAGAAGCTGGTGGCCGTGCGGGCGGCGCGCTTCGTGGTGGTGGTGGATTCCACCAAGCTCGTCGACACGCTGAATCTGGGTTTCCTGCTCCCCGTGGAGGTGCTGCCGGGCGCCTGGCGTCAGGTGCAGGGCCAGCTCGGGGAGATGGGAGGCGAGGCCAAGCTGCGCATGGCGGTGAAGAAGGCCGGTCCGGTGGTCACCGATCAGGGCAATCTGGTGCTCGATGTGAAGTTCGCCGGCGGCATCAGCGATCCCGAGGGGCTCGAGAAGGCGATCAACAACCTGCCCGGTGTGCTCGAGAACGGCCTGTTCGTGAACCTCGCCGATCAGGTGCTGGTGGGTGAGATCGTCGACGGTGTGGCCGGCGTGCGCGATCTGCAGAGGCGCTGAGCCCGCTCAGTCCAGCCGCCGCCGCACAGACTCGGCGTGGCTGTGGAGCCCCTCGCTCTCCGCCAGGGTGATCACCGCGGCACCGGTGGCCTCCAGGGCCTGACGGTTGAAGCGGATCAGGCTGGTGTGGCGCAGGAAGGTCTCCACACTCAGGGCGCCGGCGAAACGGGCCGTGCCGCTGGTGGGCAGGGTGTGGTTGGGGCCGGCGAGGTAATCACCCACCGCTTCCGGTGTGTAGGGCCCCATGAAGATGGCGCCGGCGTGTCGAATGCGATCGGCGAGGGACTCGGGATCCGCCACCAGCAGCTCCAGGTGTTCGGGCGCGAAGCGGTCGCTCAGCGCGGCGGCGCCCTCCAGGTCGTCGCACACCACCACCAGCCCCCAGTCGCGGATGGCGGCCCGGGTGATCCCCGCGCGCGGGTGACCGGCCAGCTGGTGCTCCAGCGCCGCCGGCAGGGCGGCCGCCAGCTCGGCGCTGGTGGTGAGCAGGATGGCGGCGGCCAGAGGATCGTGCTCGGCCTGGGCCAGCAGGTCGGCGGCCACCTGATCCACGTGGGCCGTGTGATCGGCGATCACGAGCACCTCGCTGGGTCCGGCCAGCGAGTCGATGGCCACGCGCCCGTACACCGCTTTCTTGGCCAGGGTCACGTAGAGGTTGCCGGGACCGCTGATCACATCCACCCGGGGGATGGTTTCGGTGCCGTAGGCCAGGGCTCCCACGGCCTGGGCTCCGCCCACGCGGTAGATCTCCTCGATCCCCGCGAGGTGCGCAGCGGCCAGCACCGTGGGGTTGGGATCGCCATCGGGCCCGGGGGGTGTGACCATCACCAGGCGCTGCACACCGGCCACCGTGGCCGGCACGGCGTTCATCAGCACGGTGCTGGGGTAGGCGGCGCGGCCGCCGGGCACGTAGAGCCCGGCCCGTTCCACGGGACGCCAGCGTCGCCCCAGCCTTTCGCCGTGCGGACCCTCCACGTCGAGGTCGGCGGGCAACTGGCGCCGATGGAATTCCAGGATGCGCCCATGGGCCAGTTCCAGGGCCTCCCGCAGCTGGGGATCGCAGGCCTCCCAGGCTGCCGCCAGCCGTTCCGGCGGGATGCGCAGAGGCTCGGGGCGCACACCGTCGAAGCGCTGGGTGAGGTCCAGAAGGGCCTGGTCTCCGTCCCGCCGCACCTGCTCGAGGATGGCCTCCACGCTGGCGGCCGCCGCCGCCATCTGGTCGCCGCCGGTGCGCCCGGCGATCGCTTCCAGCCGCGCCGCGGCGGCTTCGCCTTGCCGCAGGCAGGTGATCGTCGCTGGGGCGTCGGCGTCCGGAGGGTCGCCTGTCACGTGGCCTGGTGAGGCGAGCACGGCAGCGTCTGACGGGAGACCTCCTCAAGTTAGGAGGCCGCTGCCTGCGGCCTGGCCCCGGGTGCCTGGCCAGGCTCAGGCTGCAGCAGGGAGGGCCAGCGGTGTGACGGTAGGATCTTCGTTTGCCGATCCAGCTCCCGTCAGCCAGTGGCCAATAACACGTCGTCGAAGAAGCGCATCGAGATTGCCGAGCGCAATCGCCTGCGCAACCGCTCCTACAAGTCTGCGCTGCGCACCCTGATGAAGCGCTGCTTCACGGCCTGCAGCGCCTACAGCCAGGAGCCCGGCGACGCCGGCCGCCAGGCGGTGCAGGACAGCATGAACGCGGCGTTCAGCAAGATCGACAAGGCCGTCAAGGTCGGCGTGCTGCACCGCAACACCGGCGCCCACCAGAAGTCCCGGCTGAGCGCGGCGGTCAAGGGGGTGCTCGAGCCCGCCGTCAAAGCCTGATCGGCCACGCCACCATGGCGGTGCCCGCCCAGGCCTGCCGGCCAGAGCCATGACCCCGCCCAGCTCCTGCGCCGCCGCCCCGGCCCCGGCTGAAGCCTCACCGGCTGAAGGAGCTGGGGCGTGCCACCAGCTGGTGGACTCCCACTGCCACATCGTCTTCCGCAATTTCGACGCGGATCTCGATGACGTCGCCCAGCGCTGGCGGGACGCCGGCGTCAGGGCCCTGGTCCACGCCTGCGTGGAGCCGTCGGAGATTCCGGCGATCCGGGCTCTGGCCGACCGTTTCCCCGAGCTGAGCTATTCGGTGGGAGTGCATCCGCTCGATACCCGCCACTGGGCCCCGGACACCCCCCGGGTGCTGCGCGAGGCGGCCGCAGCGGATCCGCGGGTGGTGGCCATCGGCGAACTCGGTCTCGACCTCTACCGCCAGACCAACCTGGAGGAGCAGCTGGCCGCCCTCCGGCCCCAGCTGGACCTGGCCTGGGAGCTCGATCTGCCGGTGATCATTCACTGCCGCGACGCGGCCGATCCGATGCTGGCCGAGCTGCGCGAGCGGGCTGCGCGCGACCGCTGCCCCCGTGGGGTGATGCACTGCTGGGGTGGTACACCGGAGGAAATGCAGGGGTTTCTGGACCTGGGCCTCTTCATCAGCTTCAGCGGGGTCGTCACCTTTCCCAAGGCCGACGCCACCCACGCCTGTGCCCGCCAGGTGCCGGCGGATCGCTACCTGGTGGAAACCGACTGTCCCTTCCTGGCTCCGGTGCCCAGGCGCGGCAAGCGCAACGAACCCGCCTACGTCGCCGCGGTGGCCGCCAGGGTGGCCGAACTGCGCGGCGAGCCCATCGAGACGGTGGCGCGTACCAGCAGCGCCAATGCCGCCCGACTGTTTCGGCTCGACCTTCACAATGTATGATGATCCATTGGCCTGGAAGCGAATCCGCTCCTTGTTGTCGAAGCCTGCAGCCTTGAAGCGAGTTCCCTGAGGGCGCCAGCCGGCAGCCGTTCCCCCCCCTCGGGAGCGGCTGTTCGTGTGGGCTGGCGCCCCCGACCCTTCCCTGCTGTCAGGCCGACAGGCCAGTGTTCTCCATCCGTTCCTGCAGGTTCACCGCATGAGCAGCGCGATCCAGGTCGCCAAGACCGCCACTTACCTGCCCGATCTGGTGGAGGTGCAGCGGGCGAGCTTCAAGTGGTTCCTGGAGAAGGGCCTGATCGAGGAGCTGGAGAGCTTTTCGCCGATCACCGACTACACCGGCAAGCTCGAGCTGCACTTCATCGGCAGCGAGTACCGACTGAAGCGGCCCCGCCACGATGTGGAAGAGGCCAAGCGTCGCGATGCCACCTTCGCCTCGCAGATGTACGTCACCTGCCGCCTGGTCAACAAGGAGACCGGCGAGATCAAGGAGCAGGAGGTGTTCATCGGCGAGCTGCCGCTGATGACCGAGCGCGGCACGTTCATCATCAACGGCGCCGAGCGGGTGATCGTCAACCAGATCGTGCGTTCGCCCGGCGTCTACTTCAAGGACGAGCAGGACAAGAACGGTCGCAAGACCTTCAACGCCAGCCTGATCCCCAACCGCGGGGCCTGGCTGAAGTTCGAGACCGACAAGAACGACCTGCTGCACGTGCGGGTCGACAAGACCCGCAAGATCAACGCCCACGTGCTGATGCGGGCCATCGGCCTGTCGGACAATGACGTGCTCGACAAGCTGCGCCATCCCGAGTACTACCACAAGTCGATCGAGGCGGCGAACGACGAGGGCATCTCCTCGGAGGACCAGGCCCTGCTGGAGCTCTACAAGAAACTCAGGCCCGGCGAACCCCCTTCGGTGAGCGGTGGCCAGAGCCTGCTGCACAGCCGCTTCTTCGATCCCAAGCGCTACGACCTTGGTCGGGTGGGCCGCTACAAGATCAACAAGAAACTGCGCCTCACCATCCCCGATGCGGTGCGCACCCTCACCCCTGAGGACGTGCTCAGCACGATCGACTACCTGATCAACCTGGAGCTCGATGTGGGCGGGGCCAGCCTCGACGACATCGACCACCTAGGGAACCGCCGCGTGCGCTCGGTGGGTGAGCTGCTGCAGAACCAGGTGCGGGTGGGCCTCAACCGGCTGGAGCGGATCATCAAGGAACGCATGACCGTGGGCGAGACCGAGTCGCTCACCCCGGCCCAATTGGTGAACCCCAAGCCCCTGGTGGCGGCGATCAAGGAGTTCTTCGGCTCCAGCCAGCTCAGCCAGTTCATGGACCAGACCAACCCCCTGGCCGAGCTCACCCACAAGCGCCGCATCAGCGCCCTCGGCCCCGGGGGCCTCACCCGCGAGCGGGCTGGCTTCGCCGTGCGCGACATCCACCCCTCCCACTACGGCCGCATCTGCCCCATCGAGACCCCGGAAGGTCCCAACGCCGGTCTGATCGGCTCACTCGCCACCCATGCCCGGGTGAACGAGTACGGGTTCATCGAGACGCCGTTCTGGAAGGTGGAGCACGGCATCGTGCTCAAGCAGGGCGATCCGATCTACCTCTCGGCCGACCTCGAGGACGAGTGCCGCGTCGCTCCCGGTGACGTTCCCACCGACGCCGACGGCCGCATCACCGCCGAGCTTGTGCCGGTGCGCTATCGGCAGGACTTCGAGAAGGTGCCACCGGAGCAGGTGGACTACGTGCAGCTTTCGCCGGTGCAGGTGATCTCGGTGGCCACCTCACTGATTCCCTTCCTGGAGCACGACGACGCCAACCGCGCCCTGATGGGGTCGAACATGCAGCGCCAGGCGGTGCCGCTGCTGCGCCCCGAGCGCCCTCTGGTGGGCACCGGTCTGGAAACCCAGGTGGCACGCGACTCGGGCATGGTGCCCGTGACCCGCGTCGCCGGCACGGTGACCTTCGTGGATGCCACGGCGATCGTGATCCGCGACGACGATGGTGTCGACCACGCCCACTACCTGCAGAAGTATCAGCGCTCCAATCAGGACACCTGCCTGAACCAGCGTCCGATCGTCAAGCAGGGCGATCGCGTGATCCCGGGCCAGGTGCTGGCCGACGGTTCGGCCTGTGAGGGTGGGGAGATCGCCCTCGGTCAGAACGTGCTGATCGCCTACATGCCCTGGGAGGGTTACAACTACGAGGACGCCATGGACGATCTCTACACCTCGGTGCACATCGAGAAGTACGAGATCGAGGCCCGTCAGACCAAGCTCGGCCCGGAGGAGATCACCCGTGAAATCCCCAACGTAGCCGAGGAGAGCCTCGGCAACCTCGATGAGATGGGCATCATCCGCATCGGTGCCTTCGTGGAGAGCGGCGACATCCTGGTGGGCAAGGTCACGCCCAAGGGCGAGTCCGATCAGCCCCCCGAAGAGAAGCTGCTGCGCGCGATCTTCGGCGAGAAGGCCCGCGATGTGCGCGACAACTCCCTGCGGGTGCCCGGCACCGAGCGCGGCCGGGTCGTGGATGTGCGCATCTACACCCGCGAACAGGGTGATGAGCTGCCGCCGGGCGCGAACATGGTGGTGCGGGTGTACGTGGCCAAGCGCCTGAAGATCCAGGTGGGCGACAAGATGGCCGGCCGCCACGGAAACAAGGGCATCATCAGCCGCATCCTTCCCCGGGAGGACATGCCCTACCTGCCCGATGGAACCCCCATCGACATCGTGCTCAACCCCCTGGGCGTGCCGAGCCGCATGAACGTGGGTCAGGTGTTCGAATGCCTGATGGGCTGGGCCAGTTCCCACCTCGGCTGCCGGGTGAAGGTGGTGCCGTTCGATGAGATGCACGGTGCCGAGAAGTCGAAGCAGACGGTGCAGACCTTCCTCGAGGAGGCCGCCAGCCAGCCCGGCAAGGACTGGGTCTACGACCCCCAGAACCCCGGCAAGATCCAGCTGATCGACGGCCGCAGCGGCGAGCCCTTCGACCAGCCCGTCACCGTGGGTTATGCCCACATCCTCAAGCTGGTGCACCTGGTGGACGACAAGATCCACGCCCGCTCCACCGGCCCCTACTCGCTGGTGACCCAGCAACCCCTGGGCGGCAAGGCCCAGCAGGGGGGGCAGCGTCTGGGCGAGATGGAGGTGTGGGCCCTGGAGGCCTACGGGGCCGCCTACACCCTGCAGGAACTCCTCACCGTCAAGTCCGACGACATGCAGGGCCGCAACGAGGCGCTCAACGCCATCGTCAAGGGCAAGCCGATTCCGCGTCCCGGCACGCCGGAATCGTTCAAGGTGCTGATGCGCGAGCTGCAGTCGCTCGGCCTCGACATCGCCGTCTACACCGATGAAGGCGAGGAAGTGGATCTGATGCAGGACGTGAACCCCCGTCGCAGCACCCCCAGCCGCCCCACCTACGAATCCCTCGGCGTCGCGGACTACGACGACGACTAGATCCCGGACGCGCCGCCGGCCGGGATCCTGATCCCGCCTCCGGTTGCCGAGTCTCCCCCGCTTATCCCCTCTCCGCGCGCCAGCCGCCATGTCCAACAGCAACCTCCGCACCGAAAATCACTTCGACTACGTGAAGATCACGCTCGCCTCGCCCGAGCGGATCATGCAGTGGGGCCAGCGCACGCTGCCCAACGGCCAGGTGGTGGGTGAGGTGACGAAGCCGGAGACGATCAACTACCGCACGCTCAAGCCGGAGATGGACGGCCTGTTCTGTGAGCGGATCTTCGGGCCGGCGAAGGACTGGGAGTGCCACTGCGGCAAGTACAAGCGTGTCCGGCACCGCGGCATCGTCTGCGAGCGCTGCGGTGTGGAGGTCACCGAGAGCCGGGTCCGCCGCCACCGCATGGGCTTCATCAAGCTGGCGGCGCCGGTGAGCCATGTGTGGTATCTCAAGGGCATCCCCAGCTATGTGGCGATCCTGCTCGACATGCCGCTTCGGGATGTCGAGCAGATCGTCTACTTCAACTGCTACGTGGTGCTCGATCCGGGTGATCACCAGTCGCTCACCTACAAGCAGCTGCTCACCGAGGATGAGTGGCTGGAGATCGAGGACGAGATCTACGCCGAGGACTCCACCATCGAAAACGAGCCGGTGGTGGGCATCGGCGCCGAGGCGCTCAAGCAACTGCTGGAGGATCTCGACCTCAGTGAAACGGCCGAGCAACTGCGCGAGGAGATCGCCGCCAGCAAGGGCCAGAAGCGGGCCAAGCTGATCAAGCGCCTGCGCGTGATCGACAACTTCATCGCCACCAGTGCCCGCCCCGAATGGATGGTGCTGGACGTGATCCCCGTGATCCCGCCGGATCTGCGGCCGATGGTGCAGCTCGATGGCGGCCGCTTCGCCACCAGCGACCTCAACGATCTCTACCGCCGGGTGATCAACCGCAACAACCGCCTGGCGCGGCTGCAGGAGATCCTGGCTCCCGAGATCATCGTGCGCAACGAGAAGCGCATGCTGCAGGAAGCCGTCGACGCTCTGATCGACAACGGCCGCCGCGGCCGCACCGTGGTGGGTGCCAACAACCGGGCGCTCAAATCACTCAGCGACATCATCGAGGGCAAACAGGGCCGCTTCCGCCAGAACCTGCTGGGCAAACGCGTCGACTACTCCGGTCGTTCCGTGATCGTGGTGGGGCCGAAACTGAAGATGCACCAGTGCGGCCTGCCCAAGGAGATGGCGATCGAGCTGTTCCAGCCGTTCGTGATCCATCGCCTCATCCGTCAGAACATCGTCAACAACATCAAGGCGGCCAAGAAGCTGATCCAGCGCGCCGACGATGAGGTGATGCAGGTGCTCCAGGAGGTGATCGAAGGGCACCCGATCCTGCTCAACCGGGCCCCGACGCTGCACCGCCTCGGCATCCAGGCCTTCGAGCCGAAGCTCGTGGATGGCCGCGCCATCCAGCTGCACCCGCTGGTGTGCCCCGCCTTCAACGCCGACTTCGACGGTGACCAGATGGCCGTGCACGTCCCGCTGGCGATCGAGTCCCAGACCGAGGCTCGCATGCTGATGCTGGCCAGCAACAACATCCTCTCGCCCGCCACCGGCGAACCGATCATCACCCCGTCCCAGGACATGGTGCTCGGTGCCTATTACCTCACGGCGGAACAGCCGGGCACGGCCAGACCCGCCTTCGGAGACCGCGCCCGCACCTTCGCCGGTCTCGAGGATGTGATCGCCGCCTTCGAGGAGAAGCACCTCACCCTGCACGACTGGATCTGGGTGCGCTTCAACGGCGAGGTGGAGTGTGACGACGAGGAGCACGAGCCCCAGAGCCGCGAAACCCTGAGCGACGGCACCCGCATCGAGCAGTGGCTCTACCGCCGCGACCGGTTCGACGAGGACGGCGCCCTGATCAGCCGTTATCTGCTCACCACCGTGGGCCGCGTGGTGATCAACCACACCATCATCGACGCGGTGGCTGCCACCTGACGTTCCCCGACCCCTCCAATCCCCGTCCCTTCCGCCCGCAGCCATGACCGCCACCCCCACCAATCCCGCCGGTTCCGCCGCCCTCTCCCGCCAGGCGCCTCCCTTCCGCAACCGGGTGATCGACAAGAAGGCCCTGCGCAACCTGGTGGCCTGGGCCTACAAGCATCACGGCACCGCCGCCACGGCCTCCATGGCCGATGAGCTCAAGAACCTGGGTTTCCACTACGCCACCCAGGCCGCCGTGTCGATCTCGGTGGACGACCTGCGCATCCCCGGCGACAAGGCCGCGCTGCTGGAGGAGGCTGAGGAGCAGATCACCGCCACCGAGGAGCGCTACCGGCTCGGTGAGATCACCGAAGTGGAACGCCACACCAAGGTGATCGACACCTGGACGGAAACCAACGAGCGTCTCGTGATGGCGGTGCGCCGCAACTTCAACGAGAACGATCCGCTCAATTCGGTGTGGATGATGGCCAACTCCGGCGCCCGGGGGAACATGTCCCAGGTGCGTCAGCTGGTGGGCATGCGGGGCCTGATGGCCAATCCCCAGGGCGAGATCATCGACCTGCCGATCCGCACCAACTTCCGCGAGGGTCTCACGGTCACCGAGTACGTGATCTCCTCCTATGGCGCCCGCAAGGGCCTGGTGGACACCGCCCTGCGCACCGCCGACTCCGGCTACCTCACCCGCCGCCTGGTGGACGTGGCCCAGGACGTGATCGTGCGCGAGGACGACTGCGGCACCACCCGCAGCATCCCAATCGACGCCGATGAACGCGGCCGCTTCGCCAGCAAGCTGGTGGGCCGTCTGGCCGCCGAGCCGGTGCTCGATGCCGATGGCGCCATCCTCGTGGACCGCAACGGCGAAATCGATGCCCCCCTGAGCCGCCGCATCGAGGCCGCCGGGGTCAAGACCGTCAAGGTGCGCTCCCCGCTCACCTGCGAGGCCTCCCGCTCGGTGTGCCGCAAGTGCTACGGCTGGGCCCTGGCCCACAACGAGCTGGTGGATCTGGGTGAGGCGGTGGGCATCGTCGCCGCCCAGTCGATCGGTGAGCCCGGCACCCAGCTCACCATGCGCACCTTCCACACCGGCGGCGTGTCCACGGCCGAAAGTGGCGTGGTGCGCTCCAACAAGACGGTGGAGGGCGTCGTCGAATTCGACAGCAAGGCTCGTCTGCGTCCGTTCCGGACCCCGCACGGCGTGGAGGCACAGATCGCCGAAACCGACTTCACCCTTCAGGTGAAGTTTGGCGGCAAGGTCAAGGCCCAGAGGCTCGACATCACGTCAGGTTCCATCCTGTTCGTCGCCGACGGCGAAGCGGTTCCGCCCGACACGATCTTGGCCCAGATCTCATCCGGCGCCGCCGTGAAGAAGAGTGTCGAGAAGGCCACCAAGGACGTGATCTGCGACCTGGCCGGCCAGGTGCGCTATGAGAGCGTGATCCAGCCCAAGGAGGTCACCGACCGCCAGGGCAACACCACTCACAAGGCCACCCGCCTGGGCCGGCTCTGGGTGTTCTCCGGCGATGTCTACAACCTGCCCCCCAACGCTGAGCCCGTGGTGAAGGGCAACAAGTCAGTGAAATCGGGCGAAGTGCTTGCTGAACGACGCCAGGAGACCGAGTACGGCGGTGCCGTGCGGCTGCGCGAGGGTGCCGGCGACTCCCGCGAGGTGCAGATCGTCACCGCAAGCCTCACCCTCAAGGACCTCAAACTGGTGGGCGAGTCCAGCCACACCGGTGAGAGCTGGCATCTGGAGGGCAAGGAGGGCACCCGCTACCGTCTCAACACCGTTCCCGGCAGCAAGATCGGCAGCGGTGAGGTGATCGCCGAACTGGCCGACGACCGCTTCCGCACCCAGACCGGTGGCATGGTGAAGTTCGCCCCCGGGCTCACCATCAAGCGCGCCCGCAGCGCCAAGCACGGTTACGAGGTGAGCAAGGGCGGCACGCTGCTCTGGATCCCGCAGGAAACCCACGAGATCAACAAGGACATCTCGCTGCTGATGATCGAGGACGGCCAGTGGATCGAGGCCGGCACCGAGGTGGTGAAGGACATCTTCAGCCAGACCGCCGGCATCGTCACGGTCACCCAGAAGAACGACATCCTGCGCGAGATCATCGTCCGCTCCGGCACCCTGCACCTCACCAGCGACAGCAAGACCATCGCCAGGTATGGCGAGGGCAGGCTGGTGATGCCGGGTGAAGAGATCGCCAAGGGCCTCAAGGCCGAGGCGATCGTGTTCGTGGAGGCGGTCGAGACCGGCGACGGTGACGCCCTGCTGCTGCGGCCAGTGGAGGAATACACCATTCCCGATCAGGCCCACCTGCCGGAACTCGCCACGGTGAAGCAGGCCGGCGGTCCCTCGCTGGGGCTCAAGGCCACTCAGCGCCTCACCTACAAGGACGGTGAACTGATCAAGAGCGTGGAGGGAGTGGAACTGCTCCGCACCCAGTTGAGCCTCGAGACCTTCGACACCACCCCCCAGATGACGGTGGACGTGGAGGTGGTGCCCGACAAGCGTGCCAAGACGATCGAACGGTTGCAGCTGACGATCCTGGAATCCCTCCTGGTGCGCCGCGACACCCTTTCTGATGCAACCCACGGCTCCACCCACACCGAGCTGAAGGTGGCCGATGGCGACACGGTGAAGAAGGGCGATGTGGTGGCCACCACATTGATTCTCTGCAAGGAGGACGGCGTGGTTCAGGTGCCGGAGGTGGACGAGTCCGAACCCGTGCGCCGACTGATCGTGGAGCGCGACGGCGACACCCGCCGCGTGTCCCTGGGTTCCGCAAAGCCCCTGGTGAGCGTGGACCAGCGTCTGGTGGAGGGCGATCTCCTCGCCGACGGCGTGCCCGCTCCCTGCTGCGGCCAGGTGGAGGCCATCGACGGCGACACCATCACCATCCGTCTGGGACGCCCCTACATGGTGTCGCCCGACTCGGTGCTGCACGTTCGCGACGGCGAGCTGGTGCAGCGCGGCGACGGCCTGGCTCTGCTGGTGTTCGAACGCCAGAAGACCGGCGACATCGTGCAGGGTCTGCCCCGCATCGAGGAGCTGCTGGAGGCCCGCCGTCCCCGCGACTCGGCCGTGCTCTGCCGCCGGGGCGGCACGGTGGAGATCAAGCAGGGCGAAGACGACGACTCCATCAGCGTGACGGTGATCGAGGCCGATGACGCCATCGGCGACTATCCGATCCTGCTGGGCCGCACCGTGATGGTGAGCGACGGGCAGCAGGTGAGGGCCGGTGATCTGCTCACCGATGGTCCGATCAACCCCCACGAGCTGCTGGAGTGTTACTTCGAGGATCTGCGCAGCCGCAAACCCACCCTCGAGGCAGCCCAGGAGGCGATCTCCAAGCTCCAGTTCCGCATGGTCCAGGAGGTGCAGAACGTCTACAAGAGCCAGGGCGTGTCCATCGACGACAAGCACATCGAGGTGATCGTGCGTCAGATGACCAGCAAGGTGCGGGTGGAGGACGCCGGTGACACCACCCTGCTGCCGGGCGAGCTGATCGAGCTGCGTCAGGTTGAGCAGGTGAACAGCGCCATGGCGATCACCGGCGGCGCCCCAGCCGAGTTCACGCCGGTGCTGCTGGGCATCACCAAGGCCTCGCTGAACACCGACAGCTTCATCTCGGCGGCCTCCTTCCAGGAGACCACCCGCGTGCTCACCGAAGCCGCCATCGAGGGCAAGAGCGACTGGCTGCGGGGTCTCAAGGAGAACGTGATCATCGGTCGCCTGATCCCGGCCGGCACCGGTTTCAGCGGCTTCGAGGAGGAACTGCGCGCCGAGGCCGGCCCGCACCCCGACATCCTCGAGGAGGACGGCATGGGCTACCGGCGCATGCAGAACCTGAGGCCCGACTACACCGTGGAGATGCCCACACCGGCCGCCTCCACAGCCGTGCTCGACGACCCCTCCGATGAGGATCTCGAGGCCACCCGCAGCCGCCATGGCATCGAGGCCACCACCAGCAACCTCGCCGCCTTCACCCGCCCCAGCGTGGAGGAGGGCCTGGAGGAGGAGCTGGTCGCCGATCCCGCCGCCCTGGAGGGCCTGCAGGAGGAGGGTCTGCTCACCGATGATTGAGAACGGCGGTCATCTCCCGTCGATCTGATGCGTCCATGAGCACCCCTGCCCTCACCGCCCTGGGGACCCCCATTCCGCAGCGGCGTCTTCCCCGTTTCGGCTTCCACACCCACACCGAGCGCCTCAATGGCCGTCTGGCCATGCTCGGGTTCATCGCCCTGGTGGCAGTGGAATGGAAGCTCGGCCACGGGCTGCTGGTGTGGTGACGACTGCTGAGCCGGTTGCCGCTGTGCTCAACCGTCCCCTGCTGGGGCTGGGCCGGCCTCAGCTGGAGGCCTGGGCGGAGCTGCACGGCCAGCCCGCCTTCCGCGGCCGCCAGCTCCACGACTGGCTCTACGCCAAGGGCGCCCGCAGCCTGGACCAGATCACCGTGCTGCCCAAGGCCTGGCGCCAGCATCTGGCTGCCGGGCCTCCCCCCGGTGCCGCCGACTGGATCGGGCGCTCCCGTGAGGTGCACCGCAGCGTGGCCCGCGACGGCACCACCAAGCTGCTGCTGGCCACCGTCGACGGCCACACGATCGAGACCGTGGGCATTCCGGCCGAGGGCCGGCTCACGGTGTGCGTCAGCAGCCAGGTGGGCTGCCCGATGGCCTGCCGCTTCTGTGCCACCGGCAAGGGCGGGCTGCAGCGCTCCCTTGCGGTGCACGAGATCGTCGACCAGGTGCTGAGCGTGCGCGAGGCCATGGACGCCCGTCCCAGCCATGTGGTGTTCATGGGCATGGGCGAGCCCCTGCTCAACAGCGAGGCCGTGCTGGCGGCGATCGACTGCCTCTGCACCGACCTGGGCATGGCCCAGCGCCAGATCACGGTGAGCACCGTCGGGGTGCCGAAAACGCTGCCCCGGCTTGCTGAGCTGGCCCTGGAGCGGCTGGGTCGGGCCCAGTTCACCCTGGCGGTGAGTCTCCATGCCCCCGATCAGCCCCTGCGCGAGGAGCTGATCCCCACCGCCCACGCCTATCCCATCAGCGACCTGCTGGCCGATTGCCGCCGCTATGTGGCGATTACCGGCCGGAGGGTGAGCTTCGAGTACATCCTCCTGGGCGGCCTCAACGACCAGCCGCACCACGCCGAGGCCCTGGCGCGGCTGATCCGCGGCTTTCAGAGCCACGTGAACCTGATCCCCTACAACCCGATCGCCGAGGAGGACTTCAAGCGTCCCACCCCGGCTGCGGTGGAGGCCTTCCGCCACGCCCTTCAGGAGCGCCGCATCGCCGTGAGCGTGCGCGCCAGCCGCGGCCTGGATGCCGATGCCGCCTGCGGCCAGCTGCGGCGGCGCCTGGAAGCCAGCCTGGAGCCGGCCCCGGCAGGACGGTCATGAACCGCCCTGCGCCGCAGGCGCCATCGTCACGTCCGGTGCGCCCGCGCCCCCCGTTCCTGCGGGCCCTGGGGCGGCAGGAACCGCCGGCGCTGATCCAGGTGGAGGGCCGCAGTTGGGCGTTGGAGCGGGTGTTCAAGCACGACTCCTGGGCGGCCACGGCCCTCTACCGGATCGCACAGCGGACCACCACCACTGACGACGACGCCCCGTTCCTGGATGGTGCCCCCGGGCCGGAGCCGGCCCTGGTGTGCAAGTTCAACCGTCAGGCGACGGTGTTCGGCCTGCCGCTGGCCTGGCTGGGGCGGTTGCTGGCCCGGCGGGAAGGCTGGTTCCTGGAGTCCCTGGCAGCCACCGGCCGGGTGCCGAGGCCCCATCGCCGCATCACGGCGGAGGGCCGGCTTCTGTGCCATGCCGTGGCCCATGACTTCGTGGACGGAGAACCGCTGTCACGCCGCTCCCATCTCGATGACCGTTTCTTTCCCGCTCTGCGGGAGCTGCTGGAGCAGATGCACGCCCGCGGCCTGGCCTATGTGGACCTGCACAAGATGGAGAACGTGCTCGTGGGCCCCGACGGCCTGCCCTGGCTGATCGACTTCCAGGTGTCCTTCGCCCTGGCCCGGCGTCAGCCCTGGCGTGCGCTGGGCCGGCCGCTGTTCGAGTTGCTGCGCAGCGGTGATGTCTACCACCTGATGAAGCACTGGATCCGCCTGCGGCCCGAGCAGTGCGGCCTGGGCCCCGAGGATCTCGACCGCTACCGCCCCCGCTGGATCCGCTGGCACCGGCGCATCGGCGTGCCCCTGCGGGGCCTGCGCCGCCAGCTGCTGGTGTGGCTGGGGGTCCGAGACCCCAGCGGCCATGCCCACAGCGAGGAGTTCGCGGAGGACGCCATCCGCCGGCGACATCAGAGCTGATCACCAAACGTTCTCGATCACGTTCATGGCCTTGAGGTAGGCAGGGGTCTCCTCGCTGCTCTCGCCTTCCTCGCCGCCGCCCTCCTCGGGGATGGCGCGGCGGGCGTTATCGGCGATCACGGCGTTGGCCAGCAGCTCGAGGGCGCCGGGGCGATCGAGGTTCTGCAGGGCCTCGGAATAGCGGCGGCTGTGGGAGGGGCGCACCGATTCCTGGCAGTCGTTGGAGAGCTCGCGGCTCTCGGTCATCACCCGGAAGGCGATCGCCTGGGTGTCGCGCTTGCCGAAGATCGCCATGTAGAGCAGGTTCACCATCGAGGCGTCGTGCACCTGAAGCCGTAGTTGCGCAGGATCTGGGGCCTGTAGCGCAGGGCCTTGAGCCCCTCGAGGCCGCCCTTCTGCAGCCCGCCCTGTTCACACCAGCGCTCGAATTCCTCCACATCCTGCGGGCAGCGTCCCAGCCGCCGCATGCCCTCGGCCAGCACCTTCCGGGCCTGGACATTGCGCGTGGGCTTGCCCACCACCGGCAGCATCATGCTGCCGCGCAGGTCGGCCGCCATCGCCGTGAGCTGGGAGAAGGTGTGGTCGCACACCTTCTCCATGTCACCGCCACGGTTGAGGGCGGCCTCGATGCGCTGCACCCCGTAGCCGCCGCGCCGCCGCATCGACACCGACGAGGCCTGATCGAGGCACTGGTCCAGCAGCAGGGTGAGCAGGGTGGGCAGGATGCCGGTGTGATCGGCGTGATGCGTGTAACCGAAGCCGGCGAAGATCGAGGAGATGTTCTAGGCGGCCTTGATGTACTGGGCCTCCACGTTGTGTACTCCCGGCGACACCTGGATGTTCGAGGAGATGCGATCCAGCAGCCGCGCGCCGTGCAGGGCGGTGATCGCGTTGGGATGGCAGAAGTTGGCGGTGAAGCTGTCCACCGGATCGCTCAGGGCGTCGTGGCGGTGGAAACCGGAGAAGAAGGCCAGGTTCGGCTGCCCCTCACACAGCACGGAGGAGCCGTTGCTGAGTCGGTCGTTGCTGAGCGGGTCGTGGCTGAACGACCCCGCCACGCAGGCGAGCACCACCTGCTCCAGGGCCCAGCTGGTGGCGCAGGTCGCAGGCCTCCTGCAGATCCTGTTCGATGTGGTTGCTGTTGACGCTGAGCAGCACCAGATCGCACTGCTCGATCAGGGAGGCCAGGCCGTGGGGCTGTGGCCGGCCGTTCGCCCGATGCCAGGCCATGCCCTCCATCGTGGCCACATGGGCCGGATCCATGCCGGCTCGGTCCCGCTCCGAAAAGGCTCCGAACAGGGAGCGTCCCGGCCGGGTGGCGATGCGCCGCCGTTCAGCGCCGCCGTGCATGGCGCTGGTGTAGGCCATCGAGGCCGGGTACAGGCCGATGCTGTAGAAGCCCACACGGCCCTGCTCCAGCTGCAGGATCCGCTGCCTGACAATCTCCTGAGCCAGGCAGGCGGCGAAG
>JALOOQ010000201.1 GCA_025454305.1 Cyanobium sp. Prado107 | reverse complement strand
TCACCGCCGGCCTGATCGGCCTGCTCACCGCCCGTCTGCGGCCCTCGCTGCTGATCGAGAGCAAAGCCCATCGCGCCCCGTCGGCCAAGCCTGAACCGCGCCGGCCTGCAGCCCTGCACGACGACCACTCCGCCAGCCCCGATCACGCCCGCTTCTCGCGCCGGCGCCTGGCGACCACGCTGCTGGTGTGGGCTCTGGCGCTGCTGCTGCCGCTGGGCGCCCTGGTGGCAGCCGGCGGCTGGAACGGCACCCTGGCGCTGATGGCCCGCTTCTTCACGCGGGTGGCGCTGCTCAGCTTCGGCGGGGCCTATGCCGTGCTGCCCTACGTGGCCCAGGGGGCGGTGGAGCAGTTTGGCTGGCTCTCGGCGACCCAGATGCTCGATGGCCTGGCCCTGGGCGAGACCACCCCGGGGCCGTTGATCATGGTGGTGGCCTTCGTGGGCTTCATGGGCGGCTGGAACCAGGGACTCGCCGCTGGCGCCGGCAACTGGCCCCTGGCGATCGCCGCCACCCTGGTGACCGTCTGGTTCACCTTCCTGCCCTCCTTCGGTTTCATCCTGGTCGGGGCTCCGCTGGTGGAGGCCAGCCGCGGCGATCTGCGCTTCGGGGCACCGCTGAGCGCCATCACCGCTCTGGTGGTGGGCCTGATCGCCAGTCTGGCTCTGTTCTTCGCTGGCCCTGTGCTCTGGCCGGCTGGAACATTCAACCCATGGGCCTTTCTGGTGGTGGCGGCAGCGCTGTTCGCCCAGCTCCGCTTGCGATGGAGTGTGTTGCAGGTGATCGGCGCTGCCGCCGTCATCGGCGCCCTGATGACGGGGCTGGCACTGGTCACGGGCTGAGCCCCGGCGAGCCAGTCAAACAGGCCCGGAGCGTTGGCCAGGTTTGTCCGCTCAGCCGTGTCCGCAGAGCGCCGGCGGGGCAGGCAACGGTGGAACGGCGCTGAGCAGCGGTGGCAGGTTGCGGCGGATCCGCACCCGGTAGGCGCAGTGGGCCGCACCCAGCGCCTGGATCAGGCCTCGCGGGCCTCGTGGTGCAGCTCCTCGAGGGATGGGGCGGCAATGCGGAGGACGGGATCGGCAGCCGCGGCCTCCACTTCACGAAGATGAACACCGCCGAGAGGGCCCCGGTAGAGCAGCAGGGGTGTGAGCAGCACGCCGCCACCCATGCCCGTGAGCCGGAGAGCGGCCCGATCACCCCCCAGCGGCCATGGCCACTGGGGCTGATGGCGGGACGACGTGCCCAAGGTCCGGCGCCCTGCCGCGCAAGAAGGGCCTCAGCAGGGGCCAGGAGAACTGGCCCGCGCGGCCGAAATGAACCGCCATCACGCTGGACACCAGCAGGTTGAGCAGAAGGGCGGTGGGTTTGATCGTGGCCGGTGCCAGCCCGAAGAGCCCCATCACCGCCAGGAAACCGGAGGCCCCGCCTGGCCCAGGCTGCCGTAGAGGGCCGCGATCAGCGCGAGACCGGCGCAGAGGAACTGCAGGGTGGCGAGATCGATGAGGAGCCCTCAAGCACCAGTCCCTTGAATCATCCCTCCGTAACTTCCCTTATCCTGATCCTATCGAGTCATCCCTGGAGGGATGGACTATGCATGCCGTGAGTGTGAGCGGGCTCAAGCACAACCCCGCCGAGGCCCTGCGTCAGGCCAGGAGCAGCCCGGTGGTGGTGCTCAACCGCAACAACCCCGACGCCGTGCTGATCGGCCTGGAGCAGGGCGGCCTGCTGCAGGCGCCCGGGGTGCGTGCGGCGCTGGCGACGGCCCTGTTCCGCGATGGTGAGCTGTCGCTGGTGCGGGCCGCCCACGTGGCCGAGATGACTCTGGCCAGCTTCATCTCCCATCTCGGCCGCCTCGGCATCCCGGCGATCCGCCTCACGGCGGCCGAAACCAACACCGATCTCGACACCTTGGAGGAGTGGCTGCAATCGTCATCGCCGACGCAAGCCCGCTGATCGCTCTGGCCCGGGTGAACGGGCTGGGATGGCTGCAGCAGCTGTTTGCTGAGGTTCTGGTCACGGAGGTGGTGCTGGCCGAAGTGCTCACAGGCCGTCACCCCGAAACAGAACAACCGATCCAGCAGGCCCTCGCTGCCGGATGGTTGCGGGCCGCGGCCGAGGTGAGCAGCGAACCCGCCCTGCCCGATCTCGATGAGGGCGAGGCAGCCAGCATTCGCCTGGCCCTGACCAGTGGCACGCAGGTGCTGCTGCTGATCGATGAGCGAGCCGGCCGGGCGGTGGCCCGGGAGCTGGGGCTCGCCCTGGCAGGCACCGCCGCCGTGATCGGCCTGGCCCGCGAGAACAAGCTGATTCCCTCCGCCAGAGCAGTGTTTGCAGCGCTTCATGCCAGCGACTTCCGCATCGCCCCTGAGGTGATCCAGGCCGTGCTGGACCGCTGCGGTGAATGAGCTGGAGCAGTTGCTCAGGGCTGGCCCTCTTCAGCCACGCGCTCCAGGGTGGCGGGCACCAGGGGGGTGGTTCCTGGGGCACACAGTCGCCGGCATCAGCCGCAGAGCGCAGGCGGGGCCGGCAACGGTGGAACGGCGCTGAGCAGCGACGGCAGATTGCGGCGGATCCGCACCCGGTAGGCGCAGTGGGCCGCACCCAGGGCCTGGATCAGGGCCTCGCGGGCCTCGTGGTGCAGCTCCTCGAGGGACGGAGCGGCAATGCGGAGAACGGGATCGGCAGCCGCGGCCTCCACATGGCCGGGCCGTTCGGCCAGAACGCGGAACACGACCTCACGCATGCAGGGCTGTCGCCGGATGGGCGCCTCCATCCTTGGCGCGGATGGGCCGGTGCTGGGGTGACGCCGGATACGGGGAACCGATCCAGGCCGCACGGACGCTGAACCGTCAGGCTGGAGTGACCGGCACGTCCCCGATGGTTGCGGCCCTGCTGATCCTGGTGGCGATGGCGGCCGTGGCGGCGGCGCTCAACCCCCGCCGGGAGGACTTCGCCTGGTTTCTGCAGCTGCGCCGGCCGGCCTGGCTCACCTTCGAGCGCTGGATTCCGTTGATCTGGCTGGCGATCTACGGCTGCTTCTACGCCTCGGCGCTGCTCACCTGGAACGCCACCGGCAGCTGGCCCCTGATGGCAGGCTATCTGATCCTCCTGCTGCTGGTGCAGAGCTACACCTGGCTGATCTGCCGCAGCCGCCGTCTGGCCAATGGCACGGCGGTGGCCTTCACGGGCTGGTTGTGGGGTGTGGCCCTGACGGTGGCCGTGGCGGCGGCGAGCCGGATGGCGGCCCTGCTGCTGGTTCCCTATCTGCTCTGGAGCCCGGTGGGAACGCTGGTGACCTGGCAGATGCAGCGCCTCAACCGCGGCAGGCCGTGATCACACGCCCGGATCACCGGCGCCGGCGCAGGACCCGCAGGGCGATCCAGCACAGGCCGCCCAGCAGGGCAACCCCGATCACCACCACCAGGATGCGGGTGAAGGGTTTCAGCAGGGCGGCCACCTGCCCGTAGCCCGCCCCCAGCGCCTGACCCGCCACCGTGAGCAGCACGATCCAGATCAGGCTGCCGGCGGTGGTCCAGGCCAGGAACAGCGGCTGGGGCATCAGCTCGATGCCGGCCGGCAGCGACACGAAGGTGCGCACCCCGGGAATGATGCGGCCCCAGAACACCAC
>JALOOQ010000058.1 GCA_025454305.1 Cyanobium sp. Prado107 | reverse complement strand
CAGGTATTCGATCTGCTCGCGGGCGATCTGCACATCCGGCAGCCACTGGCGGGCCAGCAGCAGCTGGGTGGCCAGGGCGTCGCTCTCCTCCTGCCAGCGCGCGCGGAAGGTCTCGCCGGTCTCGGCGTGCTCGATGGCGGCGCGGCTGATCTCCACCCGCTGGTCCAGCTCCAGCACCTGGTTGGCCGAGAGGCAGATGGCGAAGCGGTCGAGCAGGTGGTCGCGCACCGCCCCCTCCTCTGGGTTGAAGGTGGCGATCAGCAGGCAGCGGCAGGGGTGCGAGAGGCTCAGCCCCTCGCGCTCGATGCGGTTCTCGCCCGACCCCACCGCCGCCAGCAGCAGGTTGGTGATGGTGTCGTCGAGCAGGTTGAGCTCATCGACGTAGAGCACCCCCCGGTGGGCCTCGGCCAGCAGCCCCGGCTGAAACACGGCCTGGCCGCTGGCCAGGGAAGCGGTCACGTCCACCGAGCCCACCAGCCGGTCTTCGGTGATGCCCAGGGGCACCTGCACGAACGGCGCCGGGATCACCCGGGTGGGCAGCAGGGCGCTGGGATCGGTGCCGGTGGGGTCGGCCCCCAGCTCGGTGAGCGCCGCTGGGGATCGATGTTCAGCCCGGCCGGCGCCGCCTGGCCGGGGGCCGGGGTGCCGGTCGCCGGAGTGCCGAGATCGAGCACGTCGATCGGCGGCAGCAGGGCATGCAGCCCGCGTGCCAGCACCGACTTGCCGGTGCCGCGGCCGCCGGCGATCACCACCCCGCCCAGGCCCGGATCCACCGCCGCCAGCAGCAGAGCCAGCTTCAGGGTGCCGTGGCCGGTGATGGCCGCCAGGGGGAAGGCCCGGGCCGCGGCGCCGGAGCTGGCGGTTCCGCTTGCCGCCGATCCGCTTGCAACCATGGGGGAGGTCCGGGCCCTGCGTCGTGCGCGCCAGTCTCGCTGATCAGGCCCAGGCGGCCAGAGCAGCCCTCCCCGCCGCTCTGGCGATCGCCCTGGGGGCCAACCTGCCCAGCCCTGCCGGGGAGCCGCTGGCCACCCTGCAGGTGGTGCGGCCGCGGCTGGAGGCGCTGCTGCTGAGGCTGGGCACTGCGGGGCCCGCATCGGTGCGCTGGTCACCGCTGTTTCGCTCGGCTCCGGTGGGCGGCCCGCCGGGCCAGCCCGACTATCTCAACGCCGCCGTGCTGCTGAGCCCGGTGGGGGCGGCGGAGCCCGCCGCGGCCCTGCAGCTGCTGGCGTCTCTGCAGGAGCTGGAGCGGCACTTTGGGCGCCAGCGGCACCAGCACTGGGGGCCGCGCAGTCTCGACCTCGATCTGTTGTGGTGGGGCGACCTGCGCTGCCGCAGCACGGCCCTTGAGCTGCCTCACCCGCGGCTGCTCGAGCGCAGCTTCGTGCTGGCGCCGCTGGCGGCGATCGACGCCGCTCTGGTGCCGCCGGGGGCGGACGCCGGTGCGGGCGAGCTGCTGGCCCGGCTGGTGGAGGGCGCCCCTGATCCCACGCCCCAGCGCCTGGCGGGCCGTCCCGGCTGGCCTGAATAGCCTGCAGGACGTGCGCCGGGAGCGGGGCGGAGAAGGACATGGCCAGTGCCGCCGATCGGGAACACATGCGTCAGGCGATCGCCTTGATGCGCCAGGCGGGGGTGGTGGAGCGCAGTGGCGGCCCCTTCGGCGCCGTGGTGGTGCGCGACGGCGTGGTGCTGGGGGCGGCCGGCAACAGCGTGCTGCGCGATCACGACCCCACCGCCCATGCCGAGGTGAACGCCATCCGCCAGGCCTGCCGCCGCATCGGCAGCCACGACCTCAGCGGCGCCGTGCTCTACAGCAGCGGCGAGTGCTGTCCGATGTGTTATGCGGCAGCCTACTGGGCCCGCATCGCCAAGGTGTACTTCGCCTCCCGCTGGAGCGACTGCGCCGACCTGTTCGACGACGCCCGCATCCACGCCGACATGGCCCGGCCGGCCGGCGAGCGCCAGCTGGCCCCCGAACCGCTGCTGCGCGAGGAGGCGCTGCCGGTGTGGGAGGAGTTCCGCCGGCTGCAGGACGGCGCCCGCTACTGAGGACTGGTGCCGATGGCCAGGGGCAGCCCTGCGCCATGCTGACGCCACCGCAGCCCCGCCACGCCGCCATGGCTCCCCTGCCGCCCCCCGAGCCCGCGCGCCACCTGGAAACCACCGCCGCCCTCGATGCGCGCAAGCTGCGCTTCGAGATCAACCGGATGGAGCTGCCGATGGGGGTGGAGGGACAGTTCGGGGTGATCCGGCATCCCGGCGCTTCGCTGGCGGTGCCGGTGCTCGATGACGGCAGGGTGGTGATCCTGCGCCAGTACCGCTTCGCGGTGGCCACCCGGCTGCTGGAGTTCCCCGCCGGCACTCTCGATCCCGGCGAGACGCCCCTGAGCACCATGCAGCGGGAGCTGCAGGAGGAGGCGGGGTACAGCGCCGCTCTCTGGGATCCGCTGGGGGCGATGCTGCCCTGTCCGGGGTACTCCGACGAGGTGATCCACCTGTTCCTGGCCCGGGAGCTGCAGGAGCTGAGTGAGCGCCCCGCCGGTGACGACGACGAGGACCTGGAGGTGCTGCTGATGGAACCGGCCGAGCTGGACGCGGCCCTGGCCAGCGGTGATGAGTATCTGGACGGCAAGAGCGTGACCGCCTGGCTGCGGGCCAAGCAGTTGCTTGGGCTCTGATGGCCCCACCCCGCTGGCTGTTCTGGCACCGCCGCGACCTGCGCCTGGCCGACAACCTGGGCCTGGCCGCCGCCGTCCGCGCCACCCCGGCCGTCACCGGGGTGTTCGTACTGGATCCGTCGATCCTGGAGGCCCGCGCGCCGGCGGAGATTCCCGGGGAGCTGCCGGCTGTGGCGCCGGCCCGGCTGTGGTTTCTGCAGGAGAGCCTGCAGGAGCTGGTCGAGGCCTGGGGGGCGGCGGGCAGCCGGCTGCTGCTGCTGCAGGGCGATCCGGAGCAGGTGCTGCCGCAGGTCGCCCAGGCCATCGGGGCTGAGGTGGTGACCTGGAACCGCGACGTGGAGCCCTGGGGGCGCGAGCGAGACCGTCGCGTGGCGCGGGCGCTGCAGACCGATGGGCGCAAGGTGCTGGCGGGCTGGGACCAGCTGCTGGTGGAGCCCGAGACGCTCACCACCGGCGCCGGCGAGCCCTACCGGGTGTACGGGCCCTACTGGCGCAGCTGGCGCCGGCGGGTGGAGCAGCTGGGGGCCATGGGTTCAGCCGCCTCGGGTCGCCTGGATCCCCTGCCGGCACCGCGCTCCCTGATCGACTGCGATGCCATCCAGCTCAGCGGACTGCCGCTGCTGAATCCCCAGCCGGGCGGGGGTGAGGAGTCGCCGCCCTGGCCGCCCCCCTTGCTGGCGCACAGCTTCGCCGGCGCCGACCTCTGCCCCTGCAGGCCAGGTGAGGCGGCAGCCCAGGAGCAGCTTGCCGCCTTCTGCACAGGGCTGGGGGGCAGCGGGCGCTCCGCGCCGCTGCTCCGCTACGACGACGGCCGGAACATCCCGGGTGAGGCGGGCACCTCGGCGCTCAGCGCGGCGTTGAAGTTCGGCACCCTGAGCCCGCGCCAGGCCTGGGCCGCGGCCCAGCGGGCCCGCGAAGCGGTGGCAGCCCTGGGCGGCGCACAGGAAGCCCTGGTCTCGATCCAGACGTGGGAGCAGGAGCTGGCCTGGCGGGAGTTCTACCAACAGGCCCTGTTTCACTTCCCCGCGCTGGCGGAAGGCCCCTACCGGCCCCAGTGGCGCGCCTTCCCCTGGGAGAACGACCCCGAGCGCTTTGCCGCCTGGCGCGAGGGGCTCACCGGCATGCCGATCATCGACGCGGCCATGCGCCAGCTCAACGCCAGCGGCTGGATGCACAACCGCTGCCGCATGATCGTGGCCTCCTTCCTGGTGAAGGACCTGATCTGCGACTGGCGCTGGGGCGAGGCCGCCTTCATGGCCAGGCTGGTGGATGGCGATCTGGCCGCCAACAACGGCGGCTGGCAGTGGAGTGCCAGCAGCGGCATGGACCCCAAGCCCCTGCGCATCTTCAACCCGGCCACCCAGGCCGCCAAGTTCGATCCCGAGGCGCACTACATCCGCCACTGGCTGCCGGAGCTGAAGCACGTGAGCAACCGGGATCTGCTCAGCGGCGAGATCGCCCCGCTGGAGCGCCGCGGCTACCCGGCGCCGCTGGTGAACCACAAGCAGCAGCAGGCACGCTTCAAGGCGTTGTATGCCACGATCCGCGGCTAGCGCTCAGGCCGCCAGGGGCTGGGCGGCCGGCACCAGGCTGTGCAGCACCTCGATCACCCGCTGCTGGCGGGCCTCGCCCAGCTCGGGGAAGATCGGGAGGCTGAGCACCTCGCCGCAGAGGCGCTCGGTGACCGGCAGGGAACCGGGGCCATAGCCGAGATCGGCGTAGGCGGGCTGGCGGTGGATCGGGATCGGGTAATAGATGATCGTGTTCACGCCGGCATCCTGGAGCTGCTGCTTGAGCTGGTCACGCGGGCTGTGGGCCGCGCCCACAGCGGACGTCACCCGCAGCACGTACTGGTTCCAGCTGTGACCCTCCGGGCCGGGATCGGGGAGCTGCAGGCCAGGCAACCCGGCGAGCTGCTGGCTGTAGCGGAGGGCCAGATCTCGGCGGCACTCGAGCCAGCGCGGCAGGTGGGGCAGTTTGACCGCCAGCACGGCGGCCTGGATGGCATCGAGGCGGCTGTTGTAGCCGAGGGAGGTGTGCAGATAGCGGCGCGGCATGCCGTGCACCGCCAGCTCGCGCACGCGCCGGGCGAGTTCGGGATCCCGGCAGGTGACGGCGCCGCCGTCGCCGGCGCCGCCGAGGTTCTTGGTGGGGAAGAAGCTGAAGCAGCCGGCGTCTCCCCAGCTGCCCACGGGCCGGCCCGCCCAGCGGGCGCCGGTGGCCTGGGCGCAGTCCTCGATCACGCGCAGGCCGTGGCGCTCGGCGATGGCGCACACCCGCTCCATGTCCACCGGCCGGCCGAACAGGTGCACCGGCAGCAGGGCCCTGGTGGCGGGGGTGATGGCGGCCTCGAGCTGGTCGAGGTCGATCAGGTAGCTGCCCTCCCGCACGTCCACGAACACCGGCGTGGCGCCCACGGCGCTGATCGCCTCGGCCGTGGCAAAGAAGCTGAAGGAGGTGGTGATCACCTCGTCGCCGGGTCCGATGCCCAGGCCCCGCAGCGCCAGCACCAGGGCGTCGGTGCCGCTGTTGCAGCCCACGGCGTGAGGCACGCCGCAGGCGGCTGCGAAGGCGGCCTCGAAATCGGCTGTGGCGGCCCCGCCGATGTACTGGCCGCTGCGCAGCACCTCCAGCACCGCCTGATCGAGGGCCTCACCGAGCTCCAGGAGCTGCTCGCCGAGGCTGAAGGGGGGCACATTCATGGTGGAAACCTTAAGCGGCCCGGACGAGGGCGATCAGCGGGCCCATTCCGGTTCCTCACCTGGATGCCACTTGATGTTGCAGCCGATCGCGGGCCGCTGCTCCGCCGGGGCGGGCTCGCCGGCCAGCGCCGCCGCTATCGCGGCGCGGATGTCGCGGCCGTCGAGGGGAACGTCGTTGCCGGGGCGACTGGCGTCGAACTGGCCCCGGTACACCAGCCGCGCCATGCCATCGCCCGCCGGGGCGAACAGGAAGGGATCGGGGGTGCAGGCGGCCCGGAAGGCGCGGGCCAGGGCCTGGCGCCCGTCGAAGAGGTAGGGGAAGCGCCAACCGTGGCGCTCGGCCTGGGCCCGCAGGCCCTCGGGCCCGTCCTGGGGATGGGTGGCAGTGCTGTTGCTGGAGATCCCCAGCAGCGCCAGTGGCGGCTCCGGTTCAGCGGCTGGGGAGAAATCGGCCTGCAGCCGCGTGATCTCCGGCTCCACATGCTTCACGAACGGGCAGTGGGCGCACAGGAACAGCACCAGCAGGGGGCGCTGACTGAGGGCCTCGAGCCGCAGCGGCTCCCCGCTCACCTGGAGGGCGTGCCCGGCCTCCAGCTCCGCGCTGATCGCCGCGAACGGCAACGCCGTGCCGAGGGGAAGCATGGTGGAGGGCGTCAGAGCCATGGGGCCGTTCCGCAAGCGATGCCAGCAGTCAAGTTAGGGAGGTGGCGCCGCCGGATCCGCCTGGGATCGCTGCCGCCGGGGCCGACCGGCGTGCTGGCGAGGGCAGTGGTGGCGGCAGTGGCGGCCCTGATGGCCGGCGGCTGCGTGCCGGCCCACCGCCACCCCACCTGGGCGGTCTACCCGCTGCAGCGGCGCACCCCCCACGACGGCCTGGCGGTGGTGAACCAGCCCGACGGCTTCGGCCTGCACATCTGGATCGACACCGACACCAGCCAGAGCGGGGTCTGCCAGCCTCGCTGGAGCCCCGACGCGGCACGGCTGTTCAACGGCAACGGCAGCGCGCCGTTCAGTTCCGGCCTGGCCACACGGGAGGAGTTCTTCGCCGCCGTGGCCCGCGGTGAGGTACGCAGCGCCCTGCGACGCGAGAGCGAGGCCCTCTGCCGCAGCCGCGATCCCCGCCGCAGCTTCCGCTGGCTGGAGCCGCCGCGCCGCGCCGAGGAGGTGACCGCCGAGAGCTTCCCGCTGCTGCAGGAAGAGGATCTGCTCAGCGATCCCAAGGCGGTGGAGGAGCAGGAGAATCGGCTGGTCAACCCGGACCGGCCGGACTGAACCCGGACCACACCAGCGGCTCGGCCCGGCGCCAGTAGCGCGAGAAGCGGCGCAGGTCCGGGGCGCCGGCGCCCTCCAGCGGCAGTGCCACGAACGGCTCAGGCTCCAGCACCTGCAGCGGCAGGGCGGCCGCCACCCGCTGGGCGATGACCGTGAAGCGGGGATCCACGGCCCGGCTGGTGACGATGCCGTCAGCGCCAGCCGCGGCCGCTGCTGCCAGCAGCTCAGCGGCCACGTCGCCCTCACCCACGGCCACCGGCAACTCCGCCACGCACGCGCGCAGAAAGCGCAGCCGCTCCGGCGCCAGGGGCAGACGGCCTGTGGTGGCGGTGCGGCCGGCGATCAGTTCGGTGTCGAACACGAACAGGGCCGGAGCGGCGGGGTGGGCCCTGAGCGCCGGGTTGGCAAGCCCCAGGGCCTCCCCGTGCACCCACACCAGCGGCCGGCACGGCGGCCCCGAGGCGGGGAAAGGCGGCGCGGCAGGAGGGACACGCGGCAGGGCAGGAGGGGCGATCCGCGTCGACTGCGCTGCGGCTTCGGCAGTGAGTTCGGTGGCGGGTTGGGTGGCAGGTTGGGTGGCGGCGCGCTGGGAATCCGGCGCTTGACCAGCCCGGAACAGCCGTGCGTGCAGCGCCTCATAGGAGGCCTCGAACGGGCATCCACCGCTGGCCAGCGGGCAGCCGGAGCAGAAGCGCCCGCCGCCGAAGCGCTCCAGGTTGGCGCGGTCGAAGAGGTAGGGCCTGCTGCTGAAGCTGCTGGCCACCCACTGCCAGCTGAGGTTGTTGCTGGCCGGGTCGCCGTCGAGCAGGTGCTGCAGGAACCAGGCGGCACCGGCCTGCCAGCGCACCCGGCGCCAGTGCACCAGATAGCTGGCCAGCCACATCCGGGCGTGGTTGTGCAACCAGCCGCTGGCCATCAGCTCGGTGGCGAAGGCGTCGATGCAGGCCAGACCGGTGGTGGCGGCGGCCACGTCGGCCGGCAGCTCGCTGGCGTAGCTGGCGGGATCATGGCCGGTCTTGAGGGGCTCGAGGTCATCCCAGATGCCATCCCCCAGCCGCCACCAGAGCCGCTGCCAGTAGTCGCGCCAGCCCAGCTCGGTGATCAGCCTGCCGGCGATGCGGCGCCCCTCGGCCTGGCGGTGGGGCCGGTCGTAGCCGTTGCTGCGCAGCCAGGCGAACACGGCCTCGCGCACCTCCGCCAGGGTGAGCACGCCATGGCGGATCCAGGGCGAAAGGCGGGTGACGGCCCCGTCGAGATGGTTGCGTGTGGCGCCGTAGGCGATCGGATCGATGGCGGCCAGTCGCCGCTCGGCCTGCTCGCGACCGCCACTCCAGAAGCCGGGCCGCTCAGCGCCACCGGCTGGGGGAGAATCGCCGCCAGGCAGCGGTGGCCGCTGCGGTTCACCTGAGGCCACCGGATCTGCGCCCGTTCCTGCACCTCCTCCCATGCTCCTCGATCTGCGCGGCAAGAAGGCCCTCGTCACCGGCATCGCCAACAACAAGTCGATCGCCTGGGGCATCGCCCAGCAGCTGCACGCGGCCGGCGCCGAGCTGGGGGTCACCTACCTGCCCGATGAGAAGGGCCGCTTCGAGGGCAAGGTGCGCGACCTCACCGCGCCCCTGGCCCCGACGCTGTTCGAGCCCCTGAACGTGCAGGATCCGGCCCAGATCGAGGCGGTGTTCGCCAGGGTGGCCGAGCAGTGGGGCTCGATCGACGTGCTGGTGCACTGCCTGGCCTTCGCCGGCAAGGAGGAGCTGATCGGCGACTACAGCGCCATCAGCCCCGAGGGCTTCGCCCGCGCCCTGGAGGTGAGCGCCTACTCCCTCGCGCCCCTCTGCCGCCACGCCAAGCCCCTGTTCAACGCGGGCGGCAGCGTGATCACCCTCAGCTACCTGGGCGCCGAGCGGGCCATCCCCAACTACAACGTGATGGGCGTGGCCAAGGCGGCCCTGGAGGCCTCGGTGCGCTACCTGGCCGCGGAGCTGGGCCCGGAGAAGCAGGTGCGCGTGAACGCCATCAGCGCCGGCCCGATCCGCACCCTGGCGAGCTCGGCCATCGGCGGGATCCTCGAGATGATCCACAACGTGGAGGAGAAGGCCCCCCTGCGTCGCACCGTGACCCAGGAGGAGGTGGGCAGCACCGCCGCCTTCCTGGCCAGCCCGCTGGCCTCCGGCATCACCGGCCAGGTGATCTACGTGGACGCCGGCTACTGCATCACGGGGATGTGAGGGGGTTGCGGAAACGCAGACCTTGGAAGCGGCGGAAATCGTTGTCTGCCGAGCAGAGGGTGCAGTCGTGCTCCATGGCGAGCGCAGCCAGGTGGGCGTCGCTGGTGAGGCTTCCTGCCGTGCCGACCTCCCGGATGAACCGGCTCAGCACACGCCAATGGTCAGGCCCCGGCTGCACCAGGTCCACCAGGGGCTGCTGCAGCCATCCCTCCACAAGCTCCAATGCCAGGAGAGAGCTGAGGGGCTTCAGCATCAGCCGGCTCTGGGTGCTGATCCGCAGCACAGCTAACACCACGTTCCATGGAAGAGCTACCGCCTCATTGCCATTGAGGACGGCCTCCAGCCAGGCCTTGGCCTGGTGGTGCTGGGGAGTTTCCTCGAGCGCGGCATAGAGCCAGAGGTTGGTGTCGATCAGGATCACCGGCCCTGCCGCAGCTTCTCGATCAGCAGGTCATCCTCCAGGGCGGCTGCCAGCTGATTGGCCTTGGTGAGATCCACGCCTGGCGCCAGGCCGCCGATCGAGAACGTCGGGCAGCGATAAGGCACCCGCTCGCGAGGAACGGCCTGGCTGAGGCCGGCCCGCAGGGTGTCGTTCACGACTTGCTTGAACGGCTTGCCCATGTCGAGCGCCCTCTGGCGCAACTGCCTGAGCAGGGCGTCGTCGATGGTGAGCGTGGTGCGCATGGCATCAAGATGCTTCAGGCTTGGGCATCATGGCATCAATGCAGGAGCTTCGGCATGATCCAGGGCAGCGACCAGGCGCCGCCAGGCGCCGCCCCCTCATGCGCACCGGCGAGATCCACCGCGTCACCGGCGAAACCGATGTGCGCGTGCAGCTCAACCTGGACGGTACGGGCCGCTGCCAGGTGGCAACCGGTGTGCCCTTCCTCGATCACATGCTCCACCAGCTCGCCAGCCATGGCCTGCTGGATCTGGAGGTGAGCGCCGAGGGCGACACCCACATCGACGATCACCACACCAACGAGGACGTGGGCATCGCCGTGGGCCAGGCCCTCGCCCAGGCCCTCGCCGACCGGCGCGGCATCCAGCGCTTCGGGCACTTCCTGGCGCCTCTGGATGAGGCCCTGGTGCAGGTGGCGCTCGACTGCTCCGGCCGGCCCCACCTGAGCTGCGACCTGGCCATCCCGGCCCAGAAGATCGGCAGTTACGACACCGAACTGGTGAAGGAGTTCTTCGCAGCGGTGGTGAACAACAGCGGCCTCACCCTGCACATCCGCCAGCTGGCTGGAGCCAACTCGCACCACATCGTGGAGGCCTGCTTCAAGGCCTTCGCCCGCGCCCTGCGCATGGCCACCGAGATCGACCCGCGCCGGGCCGGCGCCGTGCCCAGCAGCAAGGGCGTCCTGGAGCGGGCAGGGGGGGCCTAACGCAAGGCCGGCCGGGCCCAGAGGAAGAGGCCGAGGCGCTCGGCCTCGGCCATGGTCTGCTCGGCGTCGAGCAGCAGCGCTCCGCGGGCCTCCCAGGCGATGCCGGCCAGCCCGGCGGCGGCCGCCTTGGTCACCGTGACGGGGCCGATGGCAGGCAGGTCCATGCGCCGGTCCTGATGGGTCTTGGGGGCCTTGTAGAGCACGCCCGTGCGGATCCCCTCCGGCGGGTGCTCGCGGGTGCTGGCCACCCAGTCGAGCATGGCGTCGGTGCCGGGCAGCGACTCGGTGGCCAGGCAGAGCCCACCGGCCACCACCGCCCCCTGGCCCACGTCCACCGCCGAGATCGCCTCGACGATGTCGGCCGCACGCTGCACATCGGCGCGATCGGTCTCGCTCGGCACACGGCTGGCGTAGAGGCCCGGCTCCGGCAGCAGGTGAGGGGCCACCTCCTCCACGCCCACCACCTCCAGGCCCAGCTCCTCGATGATCTCGGCCAGGGCCCGCAGCGAGGCGTCATCCCCCTTGCGCAGGGAGGCCAGGATCCGTGGCGCGGCCATCAGCGTGGAACCCTCGAAGCGCAGCGGATTGAGCACACGCGGCCGCTGGAACTTGCCCACCATCACCACCTGACGGATGCCGCGCTGCTCGAGGGAGCGGAAGAAGGAGATCGCCCGCTCGAAGTAGAAGTCCTCGACGTCCTCCAGCTCCACCTCCACTCCATGGGGCCGGCAGCAGATGTGGGCGCGCCCGGAGGCCTCCAGGGCGCGGGAGAGCATGCGTGGCAGCACTCCAGCACCGGCGATGATGGCGAGGCTGGGATCTCCCATCCGGGCCGGCAGCTGTGGCAGACGGTCTGGGGCAGTCAACTGCCGCCCCCGAGCGCAGCGCCGCTGGTAGTGGACAGGTGCTGGGGCGTCATGCCGCCGGTCCCTCGCCCGCCGGCCGTGCCCCCACCACCGCGATCAACCCTTCGACGCCAAGGCGCCGCTCGGCTGCATCGCCGCGCAGATCCTTGAGCAGAGCCACCCCCTCGCTGGCCTCGGCGTCGCCGATCACGGCCGCGAAACGGGCGCCGGAGCGGTCGGCCCGCTTGAACTGCTTGCCGAAGGCGGCACCGCTGGCATCGAGCTCCACCACCAGCCCGGCGGCGCGGCAGCGGCGAGCGAGCGGCAGAGCCCGGGCCTCGGCCACCTCACCGCGGCTCACCACATAGAGATCCGGGGCCAGCGGGGCCACAGCTGGTTGCTCCACCTGGCTGAGCAGCAGCACCAGCCGCTCCATGCCCAGGGCCCAGCCGATCGCCGGCGTGGAGGGTCCGCCCAGCTGCTGCACCAGGCCGTCGTAACGGCCGCCGCCGCAGACGGTGGCCTGGGCGCCCAGCTGGCTGCTGGTGATCTCGAAGGCGGTGTGGCTGTAATAGTCCAGGCCGCGCACCAGGCGGGGATTGAGCGCGAAGGGGATGCCCA
>JALOOQ010000057.1 GCA_025454305.1 Cyanobium sp. Prado107 | reverse complement strand
TCGCGGCAAGGATGGGCTGCCGGCCGCGATGGCTCCGTGACGGACTCCCCCCTGCCGATGCGCGGCGTCGAGCAGCGCGAGGCCGACGCCCGCCAGGCCGCCGAACGGCTGCCCGAGCTGCTGGCCCGCGGCCTGCGCCGGCTGGCGATCACCTTCGTGAACCACAGCGGCGCGGTGCTGGTGAAGGGGGTGCCGCTTGAGCGCCTGCCCCAGGTGGCCCGCGACGGAGTGGGCTTCTCGCCCGTGGCGGATGCCTTCGGGGCCACCGGGCTGATCGATCCGCTCCAGTCGCTGGCCCGGCCGGACGGGGATCTGCGGCTGGTGCCCGTGCTCGACACCATCCAGCCCCTGGATCCGGACACCGGCTGGGCCTGGGCGGCGGGCGAACGCCACCATCAGGACGGCCGCCTGTATGCCCTCGACCAGCGGGGCTTCTGCCGTCGGCAGCAGACCACCCTGACGCAGCCGGAGCCCGCCGGATCGGGACTGGGGCTGACGACCGGGTTCGAGATCGAATGGATGGTGGGGCGGCCCGGTGGGGCCGATGGCTGGCAGGCGGCGGTGGCCGGTGGGCCCTACGGCACCGACCGGTTGATCGAGGGCCTCGACTACCTCAGTGCCCTGGCCGATGGGCTGGACGCCGCCGGGCTGCCCTGGCTGCAGCTGCACCCGGAATACGGCAGCGGCCAGTTCGAGCTGTCGCTGGCTCCGGGCGAGCCGCTCCAGGCCGCCGACCGGCTGGTGGCGGCGCGCCTGGTGATCCAGCGGATCAGCAGCCGCTTCGGCCTGCGCTGCAGCTTCAGCCCGATGCTGGCGCCCGACCTGGTGGGCAACGGCGGTCACCTGCATCTGAGCGCGACCCGCGAGGAGCGTCCGCTGCTGGGCGGGGGCAGCGGGGCCGGGGGACTGACCGCTGAGGGGGAAGCCCTGGTGGCCGGCCTGCTCGAGCAGCTGCCGGCGCTGCTGCCGCTGGCCTGCTCGCTGAATGTGTCGTTCCTGCGGCTGGCCCCGGGGCGCTGGGCGGCTCCGTTCCAGGTGTGGGGGGTGGAGAACCGCGAGGCGGCGCTGCGGCTGATCCCCGCTGGCCCCGCTGGTGAACCCGCCCAGCTGGAGCTGAAGGTGGCCGATCTGAGCGCCAATCCCTATCTGCTGCTCGGCGGGGTGATGGCTGCGATCGGCGAGGCGCTGCGCCAGCCCCGCCCCCTGCCGGCACCGGTGGCGGGCGATCCGGCCGTCACTGCGGCAGACACCGCCCGGCGGCTGCCGCTGAGCCTGGCTGACGCCCTGGTGGCGTTCCGGGGCAGCCCGGTGCTGCGGGAGGCGATGGGTGAAGCGCTGCATCGCACGGTGGCGGAGGCCCGGGAGGCGGAGGTGCGCCGCGGCGAGGAACTCAGCCAGGCGGGCCTGATCGCCTCCACGCGCTGCTGGCCGCTGAGCGGCGGCTGAGGGCGGAATCCATGCGCCGCAGCACGGATCGCTGCGTCGCTGGCGGCCTGAAGCCACCCGGGGTTGAAGCGTGATGGGCTGCAGACACATCGCCGCGCCGGTCTGCGGGGCCCTGCTGTTCGGCTTCACCCCGCCGCCGGCGCTGCAGGCCGCGGCGGCGGCTCAGCCCGATGGCGTGCAGCCCGGCGGGGGGGGGGGGGCCGGCAAGGAGCTTCCGGGCGCGGTGGTGTCGCGGATCGAGGCACTGCCGCAGCAGCTGATGCAGCGCACCGGCGTACCGGGGGTGGCGATCGCCGTGGTGCGCCGCGACCAGGCGGTGCTGGTGCGGGGGTTCGGGGTGCGGCAGCTGGGCAGGTCCGAGCCCGTCGATGCCCACACCGTGTTTCCCCTGGCCTCGCTCTCCAAGCCGATCACCAGCACCGTCCTGGCGGGGGTGGTGGGCGACGGCCGGGCCAGCTGGGACACCCCGGTGACCACCCAGCTGCCCGGCTTCCGCCTGGGCCCGCCGGCGATCGCGGCCTCGGTGACCCTGCGCGACCTGCTCTCCCACCGCAGCGGCCTCAGCGACCATGCCGGCGACCCGCTGGAGGATCTCGGCTTCGACCGGGCCACGATTCTGGAGCGGCTGTCGCTGCAGCCCCTCGGCAACCGCTTCCGGGCCACCTATGCGTACACCAACTTCGGCTTCACCGCCGCCGCCGAGGCCGTGGCCCGCCAGCAGGGCAGCAGCTGGGAGAAGCTGGCCGCCACCGACGCCCTGCTGCTCTGCATCGAAACGACCGTCCTGCTGGATCCCGGTCTGGAGCGGCCGCCAGTCGGCCCCGCACGGAGCCGGTAGGTTCGGGGCATGACGCCCGTGGAGAAGCCCGGCTTGGCCCAGCCTCTGCCCGAAGATCCCCACCGGCGCCGGCAGCTGCGGCGCGGCCGTGGCCGAACCCTCTCCGCGGCAGGGGTGGCCGGCGGAGCCGTGGCCCTGCTGGCAGCCCTGGCGGGAGTTCTGATGCTGCGGCCCGAGCTGCGTCAGAGCGCCCTGGCCCTCGGTCGGGGGAGCGACATGGCTGCGGTCGCCGCCGGGCCCAAGGCTGCTGACCTTCCCGCGGCTGTTGCTCTGCCCGCGGCTGTTGCTCTGCCCACGGATCCGGCGCTGCCGCAGCTCGCCGATGGCCGCCACTACCCCCTGGTGCCGGAGGATCCGGCCGAGCTGGCCGCGCTGCTGGCGGCGGTGGAGACGGCCCTGCGCGATCCCGCCACCCCCGCCGGGCAGCTGCCGCGCCTGGGGCACCAGCAGCAGGTGATCTACCGGCAGCTCTCCCGAGACCAGGCCCGCTCCGAAGCCGTGCTGGCGCTGCTGGATCCCGCCTGGCGGAGCGTGGCCGAGCGGCACGTGGCCGCCCGCCGCGAGTTCCTGGCCATGCAGCGCCGCAGCCGGCCGCTGGCCATCCTGCCCGCCTGGCGGATCATCGCCCCAGCGCCGGCCGAGGAGCTGCTGGCCCACTACCGCAAGGCCGCCGCCGCCACCGGCATCGACTGGGAGGTGCTGGCGGCGATCAACCTGGTGGAAACGGGCATGGGCCGCATCGACGGCGTGTCGGTCGCCAACGCCCAGGGGCCGATGCAGTTCCTGCCCACCACCTGGGCCCAGCCCGGCGTGGGCCAGGGCGACATCCGCGATCCCCACGACGCCATCCAGGCGGCCGCCCGCTACCTGGTGCGCCGCGGCGGCCGGCAGGACATCCGCAGAGGCCTGTGGGGCTACAACAACAGCGACCACTACGGCCGCGCCGTTCTCCTCTACGCCTCGCTGCTGCGCGACGACCCCCGCGCCTACACCGGCCTCTACTACTGGGAGATCCATGTGCACACCGAGGCCGGAGACCTCTGGCTGCCGGTGGGGTACGCCCAGAGCCAGCCGGTGCCGGTGGCCGCCTACCTGCGGCAGGTGCCCGCCAGCGCGCCGCCCGCGGCCCGTTCCGGCCCCGCCTGATGAGCAATGCCCTGGTGCTGCTGGCCGCCGAAGCGGGGCTCGAAGCCCTGCTCGACTGGCTGGACCTGCATCAGGCCACCCTGGCCGGCTTTCGTCTGCTGGCCAATGACGAACTGGCCCGGGCCATGGCCGAACGCCCCGCCACTGCCGAGCTGGAGCAGGACGGGCTGGGGGCCCTCGCCGCCGGCGCCGACATCCGCGCCGCGGCGCTGGTGCTGAACCGCGGAACGGCGGCGGTGGTGGCCTTCCTCGACCCGCGGGCCCCGGCCCACACCCAGCCGGACGCGGTGCTGCTGATCCGCGCCTGCGCCATCGCCGGCACCCCCCTGGCCCTGAATCCCGCCAGCGCCGACCTGGCCCTGCGGGGCCTGAGCCGCAGCCGACTGGCCTACCTGCTGTTCAATCCGGTGGCGGGCACGGGCGACGCGGCCGCCCAGCTGGCCCGCATCCGATCCCTGCTCGAACCCCAGCTGCTGGTGACCGTGGTGCTCACCAGGGCGGATGTGGATCCGGCCGTCCAGACCCGTGAGCTGGTGAACATCATCGAGGCCCGGCCGGAGGGCGATCCGGCCGGCGCCATGGTGGTCGCCTGCGGTGGCGACGGCACCGTGTCGGCCGCGGCAGGCGCCCTGGCCGGCACCGGCATTCCCCTCGGGGTGATCCCCCGCGGCACCGCCAACGCCTTCGCCACCGCCCTGGGCATCCCCGCCGACCTGCCGGGCGCCTGCAACACCCTGCTCGCCGGTCACAGCCGGCGGCTCGACATCGCCCTGTGCAACGGGCGACCGATGGTGCTGCTGGCGGGTCTCGGCTTCGAGGCGGGCATGGTGGAGCGCGCCAGCCGCGACCTCAAGAACCGCTTCGGCAGCCTGGCCTACGTGCTGGCCGGCGCCCAGCAGCTGCTCAGCCAGCAGCCCTTCCAGGCGCGCCTGACGATCGACGGCAAGACCAGCGAGCTGCAGGCCGCCGCCATCACCGTGGCCAACGTGGCCCCCGCCACCTCCGTGCTCGCCCAGGGCTTCGGGGCGGTGGTGCCCGACGACGGCCTGCTGGAGATCACCGTGGCCACCCCCGCCAGCCGGCTGCAGGGCCTCAACGCCCTGGCGGCCCTGATGGCCTCGGCCGTGGTGCAGTCACCCACCAGCAACCCCGATCTGCTCTGCCTGCGGGCGCGGGAGATCCGCATCGACACCGACACTCCCCAGAGGCTGGTGGTGGACGGCGAGATGGTCACCACCGCCAGGATCCACATCCGCTGCCGCCCCGGCGCCCTAAGCGTGATCACCCCGTTGGCCGCAGGCCCATGATTCTCGCCAGCGAAGCCGGCATCGCCACCAAGGTGCGGCGCATGGCGGGGCGGGTGCGCTGGGGCCATCCGGCCCTGGCGGAAGCCGGCATCGATCCCTGCCGGCTGGTGCTGGAGGGCGACCCCGGCGGCTGCGGCGCCTTCAGCTTCCTGGTGATCGGCGACAGCGGCACCGGCCGGCGCGGCCGCAACGACCCCCAGCGTCTTGTGGCCGAACTGCTGATGGCCCACGGCGAGGACGCCCGTTTCCTGCTGCACACCGGCGATGTGGTGTATCTGGTGGGCTCCAGCGAGCAGTACCGCCGCAACTTCATCCGCCCCTACCGCGAATGGCTGGTGCGGGGCGAGCACTGGCGCCGGCTGCACCACGACGGGCTGGTGTTCCGGCGGCCGTTCCTGCCGGTGCTGGGCAACCACGACTACTACGACCTGCCCCTGCCCCTGGCGCTGCTGTCGGTGCTGACGGCGCTGCCGCGCCGCCTGCTCCGGCCCTGGTTCAACCTCGACGTGGGCTGGCATGGCTCCTTCTGCGGCCAGGCCTGGAGCGAGGCCTTCGTGGACGGCCTGGCGGCGGTGCCGGAGGCCCGCCTGGCGGCCCACCTGGAGGCCACGCGCACGGCTCCTGTGGACGGCCCCCACGGGCAGCGGGCCCTGCTCTACCGCCCCGGCCGCTTCACCCGCCTGCCCAACCGCTACTACGCCAGCCGCTGGGCCGGCATCGATCTGTTCGCCCTCGACTCCAACACCTTCAACGACCCCCTCGCGGAGGCCGACGACCCGGCGGATGGCCAGGGCCTGCTGCTGCAGCGCCAGGCTCTGGAGGCCGAACAGGCGGCCCTGCTGCGCGAGCTGGGGGGCGACTGGCTGGCGGGACGCCACGACGACCAGGCCGACGACAGCCGCGCCGATGCCCTCGGCCAGGTGGAGGAACTGGAGGAGCGCATCCGCGACATCGACAAGCGGCTGGCCAGCGCCGCCGCCGCCCGGGCCGGCCGCAGGCCCCAGCTCGACGGCGAGCAGCTGGCCTGGTTCGAACGGGAGCTGGTGGCGTCCTGGCGCAACCCGGCGGTACGCGGGCGGCTGCTGGTGCTGCACCACCCCCCCTGGGTCACCGAGGCCAGCAAGTGGATCCAGGGCCAGACCCTGGCGGTGCGCCGCCAGCTGCAGCAGGTGCTCGACCGGGTGGCCGCCCGCCTGGGCGAACGGCCCGGAGGCCGGCCGCTGCTGGATCTGGCCTTCGCCGGCCACGCCCACTGTCTGGAGGTGGTGGAGGTGGGCGACAGCGGCCACGGCGACGCCGGCATCCCCTGGGTGGTGTGCGGGGGCAGCGGCTACAGCCTGCGCCGCCAGCGCCCGGAAGGGCCGACCCTCTGCGCTGACGACGGCAGCCCACTGGCCCGCTCACGCGTCTTCCACGGCCGCCACGGCCACGGGGCCGGGCTGCGCCGGCTCTACTCCGGCCTGCGGGTGGATGTGCACGCCGGGACGCCGCCGCGCTTCAGCCTCACCCCCCTGGTGGCGGAGCAGGCCGGCGGGCGCTGGCACTGCCGGCCGCTGGAGCCGATCCGGCTCTGAGCTCCATCAGCCGCCAGACCCGGCGCAGGGTGTCCGGCTCACCCAGGTTGCCGGGAACGGTGAGCACCGGCAGACCCGCCAGCGCCGGCGCCACGTCCACGCCATTGGCGTCGGAAGAGGAGGGGGAGGCGGTGGTGGGCAGCCGCACCAGCGACAGCCCAGGCAGGATCTGGCCCTGCAGCTCCACGCAGGCAGCGCCGAGGCCCTCGGCCAGCAGGGTGTGGGAGGTGATGCCGCCCTTGCTGATCAGATAGCCCAGGCGGGGCGCCAGGGCCGCGGCCAGCCGCGCCATCAGACCCGCCAGCTCCAGCCCCAGCCGCCGCCGCTCACCGGCCGAGCGGCAGTGGAGCTCCCCCCGGGTGGTGAACAGCACCGGTGTGCGGCCGTCGGCCAGCGCCGCCTCCAGCCGCTCCTTCCAGCTCCGCTCCAGCGAGGCCAGCAGCTCAGCTGGCGCCGGGCCCTCGAGCACCCGGGCCACCTTCACCACGTCCAGTTCAATCCCGGCGCAGCCGGGCTCAGCCACCAGGGCCGCCAGCTGGGCGTCGGCCAGGGGCACATGGGAGCCCACCAGCACCAGCCCTGGCAGCGGCACTCCGCCGGCGTCCCGGCGCCGCAGGCCCGCCAGGGCGGGAGGATCGAGGGGCTGCGGGCCGATCGGCGCCAGGGCGTTGAGCAGACTCGCCGCCGACTGGAACAGGAACCGCCGCGGCCGGCCCCAGCGCTCCGCCGCCCCGGGCGCCGTGAGGTCCCGCACCGCGGCGCCCAGGGCCGCCAGCTGCTGCGGCCGCTCGGCGTCCACCGCCACGCAGCGGTTCCCCTCCAGTGCCGCCAGCCGCTGGCAGAGGGCACACCAGCCAGGGCCTGGTGGCACGTCGCCGCCGCCGCCCGCGAGCCCGGCTGCGGCGGCATCCAGCTCCGCCAGGCCGATGCGCTCCACCGCCGCGGCCGGGATGCGCCCGCCGCTCTTCTCCTGCACCCAGGCAGGCAGGAAGCTGCTGCGGTAGCCCAGCAGCCGGTCGCGGGCGAAGGCGGTGGTGTGCACCGGCTCGCCGTGCAGGCGGTGCACGCCGTCACGGGTGGTGCGGCCCCCGGGCAGGAAGGCGGGCACCACCAGCGTGGCGTCGAAGCCCTCGGGCCCGCCCAGCTCGGCGGCGATCACCTCCACCTCCAGAGGGAAGTGGCTGCGCAGGGTGGAATCGCCGCGGCTCACCAGCAGCCAGTGCCCGATCAGCCCCCCGGCCCGCGCCGCCGCAAGGGCCGGCCCCAGGGCCCGGCAGATCTCCCGCACCCGCGCCGCCGCCGCCGGAGGATCGAGGGCGCGGGTGTTGGCCAGCAGAAACAGGAACGGCGAGGGATGGGCCAGACCGGCCCGCAGGCTGGCGGCATCCCAGCGCAGCAGCAGGGGACAGCTGTGCAGGGTCTGGGAGCCGGTGGGGTCGTCGTCGAAGACGACGATCTTGAGGGGGACGGCGGCCATGGCACCATCGTGCCGTGATGCGCCCTGAGCCCCGCGAGCTGCAGGAGCTGGTGCGGGATCTGCACCGGCAGGCCACCCCCTGGCTGCCGGCCGGCACAGCCAGCCGGCTGGACTGGGGACCGCCGGTGCAACCGGGACCGGGACGGAGCGAAGCGCTGGTGCTGAGCACCGCCCGCCTGGACCGGATCGTGGAGCACAACCCGGGCGACTTCACCGTCACCGTGCAGGCCGGCACGCCATTGGCAGTGCTGCAGGAGGAACTGGCACACCACCGGCAGTGGCTCACCCTCGACTGGCCCTGGGGCACCGCCGAGGCCCCGGCGGTCAGCGGCGAAGCCGGCCTGGGGGCCGGCAGTGTCGGCGGACTGGTGGCCCGCGGCCTCGCCGGCGGCTACCGGCAGCGCTATCTGGGCGTGCGCGACCAGCTGATCGGCATCGGCCTGCTGCGGGCCGACGGAACCGCCGCCCGCGCCGGCGGGAAGGTGGTGAAGAACGTGGCCGGTTACGACCTGATGCGGCTGCTGTGCGGCAGCTGGGGTTCGCTGGCCCTGATCACCGAGGTCACCCTGCGCACCCAGCCGCTGCCGCCCCAGCGCCGCGGCCTCTGGCTGCACGGGCCCCTGGAACGGCTGCAGCCCCTGACCCGCTGGCTGCTCAGCTCCAGCCTCAGCCCCGAGCGGATCGACTGGCACCGCCGCACCCTGCCGGCAGCCATGGAAACAGCCGGAGCGACGGGGCTGCTGATCAGCCTGGCCAGCATCAGTCCCCAGACCCTCGCCGAGCAGATCGCCTGCATCCGCCAGCAGGCGGACGCGGCCGGGGTGGGCTCCGAGACCCTGGAGCCCGAGCGCCTCGAAGCCCACCTGGAGCTGGGCCGGGGTGCGGCCATGCCCCGGCCGGCCTGGCTGCTGGGCGCCGGCGTGCTGCCCAGCCGGGTGGGCGAGCTGCTGCAGGCCCGCGAGCTCGGCGGCGTGAGCGCGGTGATCGGCGCCGGCAGCGGCCTGGGCCAGCTCTGGGCCACGGCGGCCCAGCTGCCCGCCTACAAGGTTGAGGCCCTGCGGCGCCGCTGCCGCGAGCTGGGCGGCCACCTCACCGTGCTGCGCCAGCCGCCCGGGCCGGCCGCGGCCGCCGTCCCGGCCTGGCTGGATGCGCCGTCGCGGCCGCTGATCGAGGCCGTCAAGCGGCAGTTCGATCCGAAGCAGCAGCTGGCACGGGGACGGCTGCCGGGGGTGCAGGCTCCGCAGTAGCCCCGGACAAACCAGCCGGCGCCAGTCCGGCCAGCCACTCCAGCAGGGTGGCGTTCACCTGCTCCGGCACCTCGTCGTGTGGGCAGTGGCCGGCCTCGAGCACCACCTCACGGGTGGCCGCCGGCGCGTGGCGCTGGAAGGCGGCGCGGCGGCCGGCGGCGTTGATCCAGGGATCGCGGATGCCCCAGAGCAGCAGCAGCGGGCAGGTGAGCTGGGCGAACAGCTCATCGAGGGGCTGGCCGCGGGGGATGTCGAACACGGTGCGGAACACGCCGAAGGCCCCCGGATCGCGCGAGGGCCGCAGGATCGCCTCCACCAGGTCGTCATCGACGTTGGTGCGGTCGATGTACACCTGGTTGAGGGTGCGGCGGATGGTGGCCGGACGGCGCAGGTTCTCGAACAGCAGCCGCTGCAGCACCGGGCTGCGCAGCAGCGCCCCGCCGATGGTCTGGCGGGCGATGGAGCCCCAGCCTTTCGGCGGCGCCTGCTCGTCGCTGAAGGGACCCGCCGCGTTCAGCAGCACCACCCCCGCCGCCTGGTCGCCCAGGGCCACGCCGGCCGCCAGGGAGGCGAAACCGCCCAGCGAGTTGCCCACCAGCACCGTGGGCCGGCCGATGCGCTCCGTCACGTAGGCGGTCAGCTGGTCACGCCAGAGGGCGCCGCCGTAGTGCAGGCCGGCGGGCTTGGCGCTGCGCCCGAAGCCCAGCAGGTCGATGGCGTGCACTTCGTGGCGCCGGGCCAGCACCGGCAGGTTGTGGCGCCAGTGGTCGGTGGAGGCCCCGAAGCCGTGCACCAGCAGCAGCGCCGGGCCCTCCGGCCGCTCCGGCACGGCGGTCACGGCATGCACGCCGTGGCCGAGGTGCTGCCAGGGTTCTACGCGGGTCGCGGCACTCACCACGGTATTGCTGGGAGTGGTTGATGCTAGGGAGCACGCACCGGAGCCGGTTCCCCTCCGCGATCCGCCCCGTGCCCCCATGCTCGTGCCCCACTGGATTCCGCTGCTGCCCGGCACCGCCTTCTGGGCGCTGGCGCTCTACCTGCCCCTGAGCCTGCCGCTGGCACGGCTGGAAGCGGCGCTGGCGTCGGGCAGCCTGCCGCAACCGGTGCAGCAGCTGGTGCTGGTGACCGGCAGCCTGCTGCTGGCACTGGCGGTGGGCGGCCTGGTCAACCTGGCCGTGAGCTGGGCGCTGGGGCCCGGCTGGGCCAGCAGCCTGGGGCTGATCGCCGCCGGCTGGGGGGCCTTCACAGCTCTCGCCAGTCAAGCCAGGGACAACGGGGAATGATCGCCGGCGTGGTGCCGCGGTAGGCGCTGTAGTCGGGATGGCAGCGCTCCAGGGAGCGCTCCTCGCGGCGGGCCTTGCCCCCCAGCACCGCCCCCAGGGCCAGCAGCAGGGCCAGGTGCAGCAGGCTCCCCAGAATCAGGACCATGCCAAGCGAGCAGAGCAGCACCGCCTGGTAGAGCGGATGGCGGCAGCGGCCGTAGGGGCCTGTGGTCACCAGCGCCGCGTCCGCCATCGGCTCCGGCAGGGGGGTGAGGCTGGATCCCAGCCGCAGGAAGGCCTGCAGAGCCAGCACCAGTCCCACGAGCAGCAGCACGGCGCCGCTCAGGGCCAGGGGCAGGGGCCAGGCGTAACCCCAGGATCCAGGGGCAGGCCAGGCCGGCAGCAGGTGGGCGGCGATCAGCAGCAGCTGGGCCAGCAGCCACCACTCGCCGCGGCGGTTGTCGAGCCAGCCCCCCCAGCTCAGGCCCCAGCGCCGGGGCAGCTCCAGCAGCGAACCGCCCGGGGCCGAATGCGCCAGGGGTGCGGGCACCCGTTCAGGTGGGGATTTCGGCGAGGGGGTCAAGGTCCGGGCCTCCGCTGCTGCCGCGCAGCACTACACGTAGCAGGATCGGCGCCAGGAAGGTGGTGCCGATCACCATCAGCAGGATGGCGGCCTCCAGGGGCTTGGTGAGCAGGCCCGCCTGGGTGCCCAGGCCCAGGAAGATCAGACCCACCTCGCCTCGGGGCATCATCCCGAGACCCACCACCAGCCGGTTGGTCTTCTCCTTGCTCACGTAGCTCCAGCCGGCGGCGATCTTGCCGACGATGGCCACGGTGAGCAGGAAGCCGGCGATGATC
>JALOOQ010000056.1 GCA_025454305.1 Cyanobium sp. Prado107 | reverse complement strand
TGGAATACCATCCAGCAGACCCCACGACTGATTCTTGTCAATGACAGTTGCTACGGGCCAATTACCAGCCTGGACGAGCTGTTCAGGCGCCTAGAGCAGAGCGACGCGGACGCCGTTGGACTCACCGAAGCCACCACCATACATCCCCATTTCCAGAGTTTTTTATCGCCTGTCGAAGGCGCGTTGTGAGGGCGCCGATCTTCAGAACTTTCTGGGATGGGATCGGCGCCTGGGATGAGAAACTTGCCTTGGAGACAGCCAATGAAGTCGGCTGGAGCGCCGCTCCTGAGGAGCTTGGCTTCACACGTGAAGCACTTTATATGAGCCACCATGGCAACCTCAGTCATACCCATTGGCGTGAACTGATCGAAGATCACGGCTTCCCCTTCATCAAAAAAGAGCTTTTGCAACTAAATCCAAAGGGTCAAGACATCAGCTGCTGGGAGCTCGCAACCCCGTACTGGTGCGGCAGATCGAGGAGCACCTTACACAATCAATGCAGGCCTGACACTGGGATCTGCGCAGGTAAGCCCACACCAGACTGATCAGATCGATTGACTCGAAAATACTGAAACATCGCCCTCGTTGATCACATTCGCTCCAGCGTCGGAATCCCCAGCAAGCCCAGGCCCAGGCGCAGCATGTCGGCGCTGAGGCGGCAGAGGGCCAGGCGGGAACTGCGGGAGGGCTCGTCGGCCTTGAGCACCGGCACCTGGTCGTAGAAGCGGTTGAACACCTGGCTGAGCTCGAACAGGTAGCTGCACAGGCGGTTGGGCAGCAGTTCGGCTTCCACCTCGGCGATCACCGCATCGAACCTGAGCAGCTCGCGGATCAGGGCCCACTCCTGGGGTTCGCTGAAGTGGAGGGTTGGCGCAGACGCCGGGCCGGAGCCCCCGGCGGACGACGAGCCCCCCTTGAGATCGCCTCCCCTACGGGCGATGCCGGCGATGCGCACCACCGCATAGAGCAGATAGGGCGCCGTGTTGCCGGTGAGCGCCAGCATGCGATCGAAGCTGAACTGGTAGTTGGTGATCCGGTTGGTGGAGAGATCCGCGTACTTCACCGCCGCCAGGCCCACGGTGGTGGCCACGTGCGCAATGAAGGTCTCGTCTTCCTGGCGGCCCTCCTCCTCGAGGCGCCTGCGCAGGTCGGCGTCCGCCCGCTCCACCGCCTCATCCAGAAGATCCCTGAGGCGCACCGTGTCGCCGGCGCGGGTCTTGAGCTTCTTGCCGTCCTCGCCCTGCACCAGGCCGAAGGGCACGTGGTCGACCCGTCCGTGGGGTGGGATCCAGCCGGCGCGCCGGGCCACCTGGAACACGCCGGCGAAGTGGCTGGCCTGGCCCGCGTCGGTGACGTAGATCACCCGGCCGGCGCCGTCGCCCGCCGGCGGCTGGGCGAAGCGATAACGGAGTGCCGCCAGGTCGGTGGTGGCGTAGTTGAAGCCTCCATCGCGCTTCTGCACGATCAGCGGCAACGGCTTGCCGTCCTTGCCGCTCACCCCCTCGAGGAACACGCAGCCGGCGCCGTCATCCACCACCAGCATGCCGGCGGCCCGCAGGTCGTCCACCACCGCCTGCAGATAGGGGTTGTAGAAGGATTCACCGCGCTCGCTGAGGCGGATGTCGAGGCGGTCGTAGATCTTCTGGAACTCCCGCCGGCTCTGCTCGCAGAGCAGAGCCCAGGCCTTGAGCGACAGCGGATCCCCACCCTGCAGCCGCACCACCTCCTCTCGTGAGGCGCTCTGGAAGGCCTCGTCCTCGTCGAAGCGGGCCTTGGCCTGGCGGTAGAAGGCCACCAGATCGCCGAGGTCCACGGCGTCAGCCGTATCCAGGGCTTCGGGCGCCACCTGCTTGAGGTGGGTGATCAGCATGCCGAACTGGGTGCCCCAGTCGCCCACGTGGTTGAGCCGCAGCACCGGATAGCCGCGGAACTCCAGCACCCGCGCCAGACAGTCGCCGATGATCGTGGAGCGCAGGTGCCCCACGTGCATCTCCTTGGCGATGTTGGGGCTGGAGAAATCCACCACCACCGGCGCCGGCACCTGCCCCCCGGCCTCGTCGGCCGCCGTGGGCACCCCCAGGCGCGGATCAGCCAGCCGCGCCGCCACCTCAGCCGTGAGACGCTCCGGCCGCAGGGTGAGGTTGATGAAGCCGGGGCCGGCGATCTGCGGCGGTTCGCACAGCGCGCTGAAGGCTGGATCGGCCTCAAGCTGCTGCACGATGGCCTGGGCGATCTGCCGGGGCGGCTGGCCCAGGGGCTTGGCCAGCGACAGGGCGCCGTTGGCCTGAAAGTCGCCGAATTCCGGTTTGCTGGCCGGCCCCAGCTGGGGATCGAGGGGCTGGCCAGGCGACTCACCCCCGATCGCCGCCGCCTGGGCCGCCGCCTCGGGAAACGCCCGCTCCATCGCAGCCAGCAGCTGGCCGTTCAGGGCATGGAGGACCGAGAGCATGGCGGGGAGGGCCGGACTGGCGAGGGACTCAGCCCAGGATCATCCCCCGGCGCTGTCCCCGCCCCGGGAGCGGCTCAGGGGGTGTATGGAGCGGTGTCCCAGTACACGAAGATCGACTTCTCCTTGAAGCGGTACACCTGCCCCCGGTTGCCTTCCAGAAGTTCACGGGTCACCGGCCTGCCGTTCTGGTCGGTGTAGGCATCCGCTTGCTGCTCGTTCGGGGAGAGGTCGAAGCGCTTGCCGTTCTTGAGCTCGATGCCCACGAAGCCCTGCCGCTGGGAGAACGTGCACAGCCCGGAGGATTTCGCCCGGTCTTCACCCTTGGGATAGACGTCACAGCGGGCCTGCACCGTGTCGGCGAAAACGGGCGACACGGCGCCGATCACCGCAGCGACAGCCACGAGGGTACCGCCACGAGACAAGGATCTCCACACAACGTTCAAGAAACCTCGCGATACACCTTGCAACATGAATTCCTGCAACATGGATTCACCTGGACCGTGGTCCCATTGAACATAACGCTTCTCCTCCTTGACAGCCTCCATCACAGCTTCGCCAGCCCCTCGTGCGGGTTGACAGTGTCAGTCCGCCGTGATGGCGTGGACTGAACGTACGGAATCAGGCAGGTCTTCTGGACTCCATCATCCGAATCCGGCGCGATCCCTTGCGGAGGGACGGGCCCGGCACCTGGCTCTGCGGGCGGCAGGCACCGCGGGCACGTTGAGCCGGCGGCTGGCGGCGATCGCTCAGGGGCTGGCCCTGGCACTGGCGCTGGCCCTGGTCATCGGCCTGCTGAGCCGGGCCTGGGCCCGGCCGGCCGCCGTGGTGCGGGTGCTGATGCCGGCCCCCTTCGCCGATGCCACCGCCGATCTGGTGGCCGCCTTCAACCGAAGCCACCGGGACGTGCGCATCGCCGTCACGCGCGGGCCGTTCGAGACCGAGGCGGTGTCGGACCTGGCGATCAGCAGCCTGCTGCTCGGGGACAGCCCCTACGACCTGCTGCTGATGGACGTCACCTGGACGGCGAAGTACGCCGCGGCCGGCTGGCTGGAGCCCCTGGACGCCTGGCTCGGGCCCGAGGCCCTTGCACCGCTGGTGGACGGCGCCCGGGCCGGTAACCGCATCGACGGCCGCCTCTACCGCCTGCCGCTGGTGGCCGACATGGGCCTGCTCTACTGGCGCACCGACCTGATGGACGCCCCGCCCCGCACCCCCGGCGACCTGGCGGCCATCTCCCGGCGTCTGCAGGAGCAGGGCAAGGTGCGCTGGGGCTACGTGTGGCAGGGGCGCCAGTACGAGGGGCTGAGCTGCGTGTTCGTTGAGCTGGTCAGCGGCTTCGGGGGCCAGTGGGGCCCTGGCGAACCCGGCTTCGGGCTGGCCAGCCCGGCCGCGGCCCGGGCGGCGGGCTGGCTGCAGCAGCTGGTGCATGAGGGCATCAGTCCCCGGGCGGTGGCCAACTTCGCCGAGCCGGAGGCCCTGCAGAGCTTCGAGGCGGGGGAGGCGGCCTTCCTGCGCAACTGGCCCTACGCCTGGCAGGAGCTGCAGCGCCCGGGCAGCGCCGTGGCCGGCCGGGTGGGCGTCACCACGATGGTGGCCGAGCCGGGCGTCTCCCCCGCCGCCACCCAGGGCAGCTGGGGGTTCTCGCTGCTCAGGGGCAGCCCCCACCCGGACGCAGCGGTGGCGGTGCTGCGGGCCCTCACCGGCGAAGCCAGCCAGCGCCAGCTGGTGAGCCGCTACGGCTACACGCCCACCCTGCAGACTCTGTTCAACGACCCGGAGCTGGTGGCCCAGCGCCCGCAGCTACCCCAGCTGCGCCGGGCCCTGGATCAGGCCGTGCTGCGCCCGCTCAACCCCGGCTACGCCCAGCTCAGCGACATCCTCCAGCGCCAGCTCAGCGCCCTGATCAGCGGCCGCGGTGACGCCGCGGCGGCCATGGCCCGGGCCGGCCGCGAGAGCGACCTGCTGCTGCGCGCCAGCGGCCAGGAGCTGTCGCCGCGGCCCCAGGAGGTGGGCGCATGAACGCCCTGCTGCTCATGGCCCCGGCCCTGCTGCTGCTGCTGGCGGTGTTCGTGTGGCCCCTGCTCGACTACGCCTGGCTGAGCCTGCAGGCCCAGTCGGTGTTCACGGGGCTGGAGGCCGTGCCGGTGGGGCCGCTCAACTGGCAGCGGCTTGCAGCCGATGGCCGTTTCTGGCAGGACGCATGGCAGACCCTGCGCTTCGCACTGGTGTCGGTGGGGCTGGAGCTGCTGGCGGGGCTGGCGATCGCCCTGCTGCTGCACCAGCGCTGGCGCGGCCGGGGCGTGGTGCGCAGCCTGGCGCTGCTGCCCTGGGCGCTGCCCACCACCGTGATGGCCCTGGGCTGGCGCTGGATCTTCAACGATCCCTACGGTCCGATCAACGGCCTGCTGCAGAGCCTGGGACTGGCCAGCGTGCCCTTCCTGGCAGCCCCGGAGCTGGCCTGGCTGGCCACGGTGGTGGCCGACGTCTGGAAGACCACTCCGTTCGTGGCCCTGCTGCTGCTGGCCGGCCTGCAGATGATCCCGCACGACCTCTACGAAGCCTTCGCCCTGGAGGGCGGCACGCCCTGGCAAGGGCTGTGGCGCATCACCCTGCCCCTGCTGCGCCCCTACGTGTTCATCGCGGCGCTGTTCCGGCTGGCCCAGGCCCTGGGGGTGTTCGACCTGATCGCCGTGCTCACCGGCGGCGGTCCGGCCAGCAGCACCGAGAGCCTGGCGGTGTACGCCTACCTCAACGCCATGCGCTTTCTCGATTTCGGCTACAGCGCCACGGTGATGCTGGGCATGTTCCTGCTGCTGCTGCTGGGGGCGGCGGCGCTGCTGGTCTGGCGCCGTCAGGCGGAGGTGCGGGCATGAACGCGGACGGGAACGTGGGCAGGACCGGCGGCATCAGGCCGGAGATGAGAACGGGGGCATGGGTGGCGCTGCTGCTGCTCTGGAGCCTGGGGCCGATGCTCTGGCAGCTCTACACCTCCCTGCGCACCCCCGCTGCCCTGCTGGCCGGCGCCGGCGGTCTCGCCGGCGGCTGGACACTGGGCAACTACACCGCCGTGCTCACCGGAGATCCGCCCTTCTGGCGCTACCTGCTCAACAGCAGCGTGGTGGGGGCCCTGAGCACCCTGCTCACCCTGGCCCTGGCGATCCCCTGCGCCTACGCCCTCAGCCGCCGCCGCGTCCTGCTGCGGCTGCTGGTGGGCGGCGGCCTGCTGGCGGCGGCGGTGTTCCCCTACGTCCTGCTGTTCCTGGCCCTGCTGCAGGTGGCGCGTCAGCTGGGCCTGGCCAACAACCTGCTCGCCCTCTGCCTGCCCTATGCCGGCCTGCAGCTGCCGCTGGCGGTGCTGCTGCTGCAGGCGGCCTTCGCCGAGCTGCCGCCGGAACTGGAGGAGAGCGCGGTGCTGGAGGGCTTCAGCCTCTGGCAGCGGCTGCGCTGGATCCTGCTGCCGCTGATGGGGCCGGCGGTGGTGAGCACCGGCCTGCTGGTGTTCCTGTTCAGCTGGAACGAGTTCCCCATCGCCCTCACCTGGATCAGCCGCAGCGAGCTGCTCACCCTGGCTCCGGCGATGGCCCGGATCGCCGGCTCCTCGGTGTACACGGTGCCCTACGGGGCCTTCGCGGCGGCCACGGTGCTCGGCAGCGCGCCGCTCCTGGCCCTGCTGCTGCTGTTCCAGCGCCAGATCGTGGCCGGCCTCACCCAGGGAGCCATCAAGGGATGAGCACCGCGGCAAGCCTGCGGGTGGATGGGCTGTGCCGCCGCATCGGCGGCCGCGCGATCCTGGCCGGCATCGACCTGGAGGTGGCGGCGGGCGAATGCCTGGCGCTGCTGGGTCCCAGCGGCTGCGGCAAGAGCACGGTGCTGCGGGTGATCGCCGGCCTCGATCCCTGCGACGAGGGCCGCATCCTGCTCGACGGCCGTGACATCACCCGCCAGCCGCCGGCACGGCGCCGGGTGGCGATGGTGTTCCAGAGCTACGCCCTCTACCCCCACCTCAGCGTGGAGCGCAACCTCACCCTGGGGATGGAGCTGCGCGGCGTGCCGCCGGAGCAGCGCGAGCGGGAGCTGACGGCTGTGCTGGAGCTGCTGCAGCTGAGCGAGCTGCGCCGCCGCCGTCCGGCGGAGCTCTCCGGCGGCCAGCGCCAGCGGGTGGCCCTGGCCCGGGCCCTGCTGCGCAAGCCGCAGCTGATCCTGCTCGATGAGCCGATGAGCAACCTCGATGCCCAGCTGCGCGAGGAGATCAGGCCCCAGCTGCGCGCGATCCTGAGCGGCGGCCGGGCCCCGGCGATCCACGTGACCCACGACCAGCAGGAGGCGATGGGCATCGCCGACCGCATCGCCGTGCTCCACGACGGCCGCCTGCAGCAGTGCGGCACGCCCCAGGAGCTCTACCACCACCCAGCAAACCTGTTCGTGGCCGGCTTCATCGGCCGGCCGCAGATCAACCTGCTGCCCCAGGCCGACGGCACCGTGGTGGGCATCCGTCCCGAGCACCTGGTGGCCGTGGGCAACGGCGGGCTGGCGGTGCGGGTGCTGAGCCGGGAGTGGCACGGCGCCAGCCAGCAGTTGCTGCTGGAGAGCGAGCAGGGGCCGCTGCGCTGGACCTGCGACGGCAACCAGGCGGTCGGCGACGACCTGCGCCTGGGCTGGGAGCAGCGCCACGAGCACCGCTTCCGGCAGGCCAGCGGCGAGCGCTGCTGAGACCACCTGCCCACACTTCAGCGGCACCGCCAGTCCAGCGGCACGGCCGCCCCACGCTGTTGGCAGCCTGAACCGTTCTGCCTAGACCGAACCACAGACCCTCGAACGCGAAGCCCTGGTGCCGCAGCAGCCCAGGCACTGGTGGGAAGGATGCGTGATCTACCAGCTGATGCCGCGCAGCTTCAGCGACGCCAGCGGGGACGGCATCGGTGACCTGGCCGGCATCACCGCCCGTCTGCCCTATCTGGAGTGGCTGGGATCGATGTCATCTGGCTGACGCCCATCGACCCCTCGCCGCTGCGGGATGGCGGCTACGACATCACCGACTTCACGGCGATCCACCCCGACCTGGGCAGCCTGGATGACCTGGCCCAGCTGATCGAGCAGGCCCACGGCCGCGGCATCCGCGTGATCCTCGATCTGGTGCTGAACCACACCAGCGCGCTGCACCCCTGGTTCCAGCGGGCCCGCTGGGTGGCCACCGGCAGTGCCGAACGCGACTTCTACGTGTGGCGCGACCACGACCGTGGCTACGCCGAGGCGCCGGTGCAGACGGCGATGCTGAGCGTGGTGGACTTCTGGCTGGAGCGGGGGGTGGACGGCTTCCGGCTCGATGCCGTGCCCTTCCTGTTCGAGGAGGAGGGCAGCCGCTGCGAGGGGCTGCCCGAAACCCATGCCTTCCTCCAGCGCGTGCGGCGGCAGGTGGACGCCTGCGGCCGTGACGTCCTGCTGCTGGCCGAGGCGATCCAGCCCGTGCGCGAATCGGCCCCCTACCTGGCGGAGGGAGAGCTGCACGCCGCCTTCGACGTCGTGCTCACCGCCCAGCTGTTCGCGGCGCTGGCCCGGGGCCAAGTGCGCGACCTGCGGGAGTGCCTGGCCCATGCCCAGGAGCTGGTGCCGGGCTGCCGCTGGGCCCTGCCCCTGCGCAACCACGACGAGCTGTGGCTGGGTGATGGCCACTTGGTGGAGAAGTCGGTGGTCGAGTCGATCCGCGCCGGCTTCCCCACCGCCGAGGGGCACTGGCTGAACTGGGGCATCAACCGTCGCCTGGCCCCCCTGCTCAATGGCGATCCCCGGCCCAACACGCTGCTGCACGGACTGCTCTACAGCCTGCCGGGCCTGCGCGACCGCGACCCCAACCGCACGCCGATGGCCTGGACCGGCGAGCGCAACGGCGGTTTCTCCACCGCCCCCGGCTACGACTACCGGGTGGTGAACGTGGAGGTGCAGCAGCAGCTCTCCGGCTCGCTGCTCAACTGGCACCGGCGCATGCTCACCGGCCGGCGGCGTCTGCCGGCCCGGCGCCGGCGCCTCCACCTGGCTCGACCTCAGTGCCTCGCAGGGCTGCCAGGTGCGCGAGGTGCTCTGGAGCTGCGAGTTCCCGCCCGCCAGTGCCGACTGGTTCGTGGACCTGCCCGCCTACGGCTTCTTCTGGTGGCTGGTGCGGGAGGAGGGGGCAACGGAGGGACCCGACGGGGCCTAACTTGCGCCCACCTCACCGTCTGCAGAGCCCTGTCTGCAGACCACCGCCATGACCCTGGCCCCCGACGACCTGCTCACCGCTCTGCAGTGGCGCTACGCCACCAAGATCTTCGACGCCGACCGCCGGATCCCCAGCGGGACCTGGGCGGCGCTGGAGCAGAGCCTGGTGCTCTCGCCCTCCTCCTACGGCCTGCAGCCGTGGAAATTCCTGGTGATCGACGATCCGGCCCTGCGCGCCGAGCTGCGGCCCCACTCCTGGAACCAGAGCCAGATCACCGACGCCTCCCATCTGGTGGTGTTCCTGGCCCAGCGGACGGTCACCGAGGCCGACCTGGACCGGCTGATCAGCGCCACCAGCACGGCCCGTGGTGTGGCGACCGAGCAGCTCAGCGGCTACCGGGAGCTGATGGCGAAAGACCTGGTGCACGGCCCCCGCAGCGCGCGCATCGGCACCTGGGCCAGCAACCAGGTGTACATCGCCCTGGGCACCTTCATGACGGCGGCGGCGCTGCTGGGGGTGGACACCTGCCCAATCGAGGGCTTCTCCCCGCCGGACTACGACCGCATCCTGGGCCTGGAGTCCTCGCCCTATCGCACCGCGGTGGTGTGCGCCGCCGGCTACCGCAGCCCCACTGACAAGTACGCCACGCTGGCCAAGGTGCGCTACCCGGCCAGCGAACTCATCGAGCGCCGCTGATCAACCACCGCTCAGCCGACGGGTGGCGCTCAGGCCATCGGCAGGGCGAAGCGCATCGACAGGTCGAGCCAGGGGCTGCGGGTGACCGGCGCGCTGGTGGAGATCAGGTCCACCCCGCTGGCGGCGTAGGCGCGCAGACGCTCGGGGGACACCCCGGAGGCCTCAAGCACCACGCCGACGCCGCGGGCCAGGGCCCGCAGGCGCGGCACCAGCTCGCCGAGCTGCTCGGCGCTGAAGCCGTCGAGCAGCACGCCATCGGCTCCGGCCCGCACCGCCGCCGCGGCTTCGGCCTCGGTTTCGGCCTCCACGATCAGCCGCGCCGGCCAGGGGGCCTGGGCCCGCACCGCCGCCACCGCAGGGGCCACGCCGCCTGCCCAGGCCAGGTGGTTCTCCTTGAGCATGGCGGCGTCGTCGAGACCGAGACGGTGATTGATGCCGCCGCCGCAGCGCACGGCGTACTTCTCCAGCACCCGCAGCCCCGGGGTGGTCTTGCGCGTGTCGGCCAGGCCCACCCCAGTGCCGTCCAGCTCCGCCACCAGGGCCGCGGTGGCGGTGGCGATGCCGCTCAGGCGCATCGCCAGGTTGAGGGCGGTGCGCTCGCCGGCCACCAGGGCAGCGGCCTCCCCCTCCAGCTGGAGCACCGCCTGATCGGGCTGCACCGGTTCACCGTCGGCCACCGGCAGCCGCACCTCCACCGCCGGATCGAGCAGGGCGAACAGGCGCGCCGCCAGCACGCCGCCGCACAACACCCCCGCCTGCCGGGCGATCCACCGGGCCGACCCGCGGGGGGCCGCCAGGGCGGGGGCGCTGACATCGCCGCGGCCGATGTCCTCGGCGAGCCAGGCGCGCAGTTGCTGCTCGAGCGCGGGCGTGAACGGCAGGCTGGGGCCGGAGATCACTGCTGAAAACCCGGCTCAGAGCCAGTAGCCGGGGGGCACGGCGCCGTGGTCCTCGAGGGCGGGCCAGGCCCCGAGGCCGGCCAGGGCGCCGGCGATCAGCTGCAGCAGACCGGGCCGCTGCTCCAGCTCCTGCCGGCCAGCCCACTCCGCCTCAGCCACCTCGGCTTCCGGCAGGTCCAGCAGCTCCACCAGACGGCGGTAGGCCCGCTTCTCGGCGGTGTTGATGGCCGAAGCGTCGTCAGGGCGCTGGTTGATGCAGGCCATCTCGAAGGCGAGCTTCACCGCCAGCTGGCGCTCATCGGCATCGCCCAGGTCGGCCACCAGGCCCTCCAGGTCGGGCTGCTGCAGGGCCTCGACCGCCAGCGTCTGCACGGCATCGGCCGCGGTGCCCGCTGGAACCGGCAGGGTGCGGGCCACCAGCTTCTGCAGCAGCACCTGCTCCTCCTCGGCGAAGTCGCCATCGGCCATCGCCACCCAGCACACCAGCCGCAGCAGCGCACGCTGGGCCGGCGTGAGCTGAGGCATGGGCTGCCCAGCGGGAACGACGGCAGGCACGGGATCGGGTGCGGTCATGGCAGGCGCTGCAGCGAGCGGGAGGCCGGAGCTGACCGCAGTCTGCAGGCCGGCACGGGAACCGGCAGCTACTTGCCGATGCAGAAGCGGGCGAACACCCGGTCCAGCACCGCCTCGCTCACCTCCTCGCCGGTGATCTCGCCGAGGGCGCGCACGGCGCCACGCAGGTCGATGGTCCAGAAGTCCCAGGGCAGCTGCTGGGCGGCGGCCGCCAGGCTGCGCTCCAAGGCCTCGGCGGCGGCGGCGGCCAGATCCCGCTGGCGGGTGTTGAGAGCCACCTGCAGGCCCTCCGCCGGCCCGGCGCCGCAGCGCCTCAGCAACTCCGCCACCAGGGCCTCGCGCCCCTCACCCGTGAGGGCGCTGAAACGCACATCGGCCGGCGCGCCGGCGGCCTCGGCGCCCCCCACCGACCCTGGGGGCAGGCCGGCGGCATCGGCCTTGTTGCCCGCCACCAGCAACACGGCGCCAGGGGGAACCAGCTCCCGCAGGGCCTGATCCTCGGCGGTCCAGCCCGCCGTGAGATCGAACAGCAGCAGCACCACATCGGCAGCGGCCAGCGCCTCGCGGCTGCGCTCGATGCCCAGGCGCTCCACCCGGTCACCGGTGTCGCGGATGCCGGCGGTGTCCAGCAGGGTGAGCGGCACGCCCTCCAGCACCAGCTCGCTCTCCAGCAGATCGCGGGTGGTGCCGGGCAGGTCGGTCACGATCGCCCGCTCCCGCCGGCTGAGCAGGTTGAGCAGGCTGCTCTTGCCCACGTTGGGGCGGCCCACGATCGCCACCCGCAGCCCCTCGCGCAGCAGCTCCCCCTGGCGGGCC
>JALOOQ010000055.1 GCA_025454305.1 Cyanobium sp. Prado107 | reverse complement strand
GGCGTTGCCCTTGCCGTAGAAGCCCAGGTTCACCGGCAGCCCTTCGGCGGCCTGGAGCATGCGGCTGATGTGGAAGGCGCCGGGGGTGCAGGTGGTGGCATTGGTGCCGGTGGCCGGCCCGGTGCCGCCTCCCAGCAGGGTGGTCACACCGCTGGCCAGGGCGGTTTCGATCTGCTGGGGGCAGATGAAGTGCACGTGGGTGTCGATCGAGCCGGCGGTGAGGATGTGGCCCTCGCCGGCGACCGCCTCGGTGCCCGGGCCCACCACGATCGTCACCCCCTCCTGGGTGTCGGGGTTGCCGGCCTTGCCGATCCCGGCGATGCGCCCGTCACGGATGCCGATGTCGGCCTTGACGATCCCCCACCAGTCGAGGATCAGGGCATTGGTGATCACCGTGTCCACCGCCCCCTGGCTGCGGGGGGTCTGGCTCTGGCCCATGCCGTCGCGGATCACCTTGCCGCCGCCGAATTTCACCTCGTCGCCGTAGACGGTGAAATCCTTCTCCACTTCCAGGATCAGCTCGGTGTCGGCCAGCCGCAGCCGGTCGCCGGTGGTGGGGCCGTAGGTCTCGGCGTAGGCGCGGCGGGAGATGCGGTAGGGCATGGAGGTGGGGCGGTCGGACGCGGCGGCGCGAGCGGATCAGTCGAGGGGCCCGTTCACCAGGCCGTTGAAGCCCACCACCCGGCGGGCGCCGGCGAAGGGCACCAGGTTCACGCTGCGGGTGTCGCCGGGTTCGAAGCGGATCGCGGTGCCGGCCGGGATGTCGAGGCGCAGGCCGCGGGTGGCGCCCACCTGCACGGGCCGGTCGCCGGTGTTGGCCACCTCCACCGTGGTCACCGGCCGGCCGGCGTTGAGCTCGATCTCTCCCGGTTCGGGGATCAGTTCGCCGGGGATGAGGGGTGGCATGGCCTTGCGCGCAGGGGGTTCAGCGGATCGGGTTGTGCAGCGTCACCAGCTTGGTGCCGTCGGGGAACACGGCCTCGATCTGCACGTCGTGGATCAGTTCCGGCACTCCTTCCATCACCTCCTCGCGGCTGAGCCAGCCGCTGCCCTCCTCCATCAGCTGGGCCACGGTCTTGCCGTCACGGGCGCCCTCGAGCACCTGGAAGCTCAGCCAGGCCACCGCCTCCGGATGATTGAGCCGCAGGCCACGCTGCAGCCGCCGCTCCGCCAGCAGGGCGGCGGTGACGATCAGCAGCTTGTCCTTCTCCTGGGGGGTGAGATGCATGCAGCAGACCGATGCAGGCCCACTTTGACAGTTTTCCTCCAGCGCGGCTTGCCCCTGAAGCAGCTGTCGTGGATATCGGTCTGAGCTGGAGCCACGCTCAGTCCGGCACATGGACCGGTCGGTACGTCTGGATAATTGGGATACGCGGGACAGGCTGTGTTGTTCGAGGTCGAGTCTGATCTGCGTTGACCTGTTTCTTCGCCCTGCGATCTGCTGGATCGTTGCACACACGTCGCCGGTATCAATCGGACATCAATCGGTTGGCTCGCTCCTCTGCCAAGCAGAGGCTTGGAGTGGCGAGCTGGGGGGCAGGGGTGCCCGGATGGTGCTTGACCGTGCCGGATCTGCAGACCTAGATTAAGGTCTGGTGCAATTCGAAGTGTGGCATTTTCAGGTCTGGGAAGGCATTCGGTCAAGAATTGATCATGACAACGGATGCCATTGAATTCGCGAAGCATATTCTGCTTCAGTTCGGGGTCATTCTTGCCTTGGGCTCGGCCTGTGCGGTTCTGTCGCAGAAGCTTAGGATCCCCGATGTGGTTGTCTTCCTTCTGGTTGGCACCCTCATCGGTCCAGCTGTTCTCGGCTGGATTGACATCAAGGCCGATTCGGCCCTGAATCAACTTCTTCTGATCTTCGGTTCCTGTTACCTGTTGTTCGACGGCGGCGCGTCGCTGCGGCTCGGGGTGATCCGGCAGGTGTGGATCACGATTACGTCACTGGCGACCGTCGGGGTGCTGATCACGGCGTTGATCACTGGCTGGGCAGCCAGTCTGCTGCTGGGCCTCTCGCCGCTCCATGGTCTCTTGCTGGCCAGCGTGATCGCGTCGACAGACCCTGCGACCCTGGTGCCGGTGTTCCGGCAGATCCGGGTGAGGGATCGTGTGTCACAGACCGTGATGTCCGAGTCGGCTTTCAATGATGCGACAGGGGCCATCCTTGCCTTCGCGGTTCTGGGCGTGGCCATGGGTGGTGGATCGTTCTCCTTGCAGGCATCATTGTTCGACCTGGTTCATCATGCATTGCTCGGCATCGTGGCTGGGTTGTTTCTGGGCTATCTGGCGTCAATGCTGATTGCCCATGAAAAATATGGATTTTTGCACGAATACTCCCCGGTGGTCTCGCTGATGGCCGTGATCGCGGCCTATCTCGGTGCCAGTGGGCTTCACGCCAGTGGATTCATGGCGGTGTTCGTATTCGGGTTCGTGATCGGCAACAAGGACTCATTTGGCTTCACGATGGATCAGGGAGAGCAGGAACGGCTTGACGAGTTCGTTTCCACAACTGCCTTGATTATGCGAATGTTCATCTTCTTCCTGTTAGGCAGTCAGGTTGATTTTCGCCTGATTTATCAGTATCTGCCCGGTGGTTTGGGTGTGGTGGCTGTGTTGATGCTGCTGGCGCGGCCGCTGACGGTGTTCCTCTCCGCCCTGCCGGACCGGCTCGCCAAATGGTCCTTTCCTGAGCTCCTGTTCATGTGCTGGACGCGTGAAACAGGTGTCATTCCAGGTGCCTTGGCGGGCCTGATGGTCGGGATCGGCGCCCCGCATGCGCAACTGATTGCCTCCGTCACCTTCATCGCCATCCTGGTGACGATCCTGATCCAGGCCACCACCACACGCTGGCTGGCCGCGCGGCTGGGGCTGCTGGAGGAATCGGCCCGGGAGGCCTTGCCCGGCTGAGCCTTCAGCCCTGGGGTCGCTCAGGCAAGCGGGGTCTCCTGAACCGGCCAGACCCGGGGCAGTCCAGGTTCCGCAAGGCCACGCGCTGCCCGGACACGCGCCCAGATCCGCGTGAACCAGTAGCGGGCGGCCTGGCTCGAACCGCCGCGGTAGCGGGCGATCAGGCCCTGCTCCAGGCAGCCCACTGCCATCTCTCCCTCCAGTCCCGCCCTGGCGGCCCGGGCCTCGGCGGCCAGCTCCACCAGCCGCCGGGACGGCAGTCCGTCGGGGGCTGCCCACAGCAGCGTGCCCAGCACCGGCTGGCCGTCCATGCCGTGCGGACTGGCGAGCGCCTCGCCCTCCAAACTGAGGCGGTCCACCAGCTCCCATCGCTGGCCGCCGGGGCCCATCCGCACGACCTCCAGGGCGGAGCGCCAGCAGCCAGCCCCCAGTCCCTCGCCGGCGGCACTGCGGCCCAGCCGCACCAGTTCGGCCCCCAGCCAGCTGGCCCCCGGCGCCAGCTCCACCCGGCAGCGCTGCTCGTAGAGGCCGTCGGCGTAGAGCACCAGTTCCTGGGGCAACCACTCCAGATCAGCCCCTTCCTCCAGGCGCATGCGCAGGGTCTGGGTGGCCCAGCGCCGCCCGCCACCCCGCTGGCGGAAGCGGCCCACCGAGCCATACACCTTCTGGGCGGCCACGGTGGTGAGCAGACCGCGGCTGCCCGGGCCCCCCTCCAGCTCCACCGTCAGGCCGTCGCCGCCCACCAGTCCGCCGGCCGTGTGCAGCAGCGGGAGCTGCAGCCGCCCCTCCTCGTCGGGGAAGGCCCGCTGCCACTTCAGCGGTGCCGTGGCGCCCGCCCGGTAGCGTCCCGGCTGTCCCTCCAGCCGCAGCCAGGCCCGGGCCTGCCAGCCGGTGGGCGGTTCAGGCGACGCGATCGGCGAGTCGGCCATCGAGGAGCCGGACATCGGCGGGCCCTGGGGGTTGGCGGGCAATGCGGCGTGGCGATCACCCCGACACTGGCAGAGCCACCGCGTCCCATGCTGTGATCGTCGGGCAAGCCAGGGGCGGCAGGCCATCGCCATGGATCCACCGGTGTTCCGCAGCCGCCATCCAGCTCCGCAGCCGGCGGCGCCGGCGAGCGCCTGGCAGCTGCCGCTCACGGCGGAGGAGCGCAGCCGCTGCCGGGGGCTGCGCCACACGGCCTGCGGCGTGCCGGTGCTGCTGCAGCTGCCACGGGGCGAAGCTCTGGAACCGGGGGAATGGCTGTGCAGCGACGGCGCCCAGACGCATTGGCTGGAGGTGACGGCCGCGGCGGAGCCGCTGCTGCGGGTGCGGTCCGGCGATGCCCTGGCGCTCCTGCAGGCGGCCTATCACCTGGGCAACCGCCATGTGGCGCTGGAGATCCGGGCCGGCGAGCTGAGGCTGCTGGAGGATCCGGTGCTGGCCCATCTGCTCGAGCACCGCGGGCTGGAGGTGGGCCGGATCACGGCGCCGTTCCAGCCGGAACGCGGCGCCTACGGCCACAGTCACGACCCCAGCCCCGTGGCGGGTCGGGGCTGAGGGCGGCGATGGGCCTGGAGCTGCTGCGTCTGTTTCAGCTGGTGAGCCCGGCCCTGCCGGTGGGGGCCTTCTCCTATTCCGAGGGCCTGGAGGTGCTGGTGCAGAGTGGCCGCCTGGCCGATGCCGCCGCGCTGCGGGCCTGGCTGGAGGCGGAGCTGCGCCGCGGCCTGGTGGCGATCGAAGCGGCCCACCTGCCGGAGCTGATGCTGCGTCTCGCCGCCGGCGAGCTGGATGCCGCCGCTGAGCGGGACGGCTGGCTGCTGGCCCAGCGGGAGGCGGCCGAGCTGCGGGCCCAGCAGCGCCAGATGGGCCGGTCGCTGCTGCAGCTGCTGGCCGATCTGGGCTGGCCCCTGCCCCTCTCCCTCGGCTGGACAGGGGCCTGGGCCTGGGCAGGCGTGTGCCTGGAACTGCCGCCGCTGCCGGTGCTGGAGGCCTACCTGCACGGCTGGAGCGCCAACCAGCTCAGCGCGGCGGTGCGGCTGGTGCCGCTCGGTCCCACTGAGGCCCAGCGCCTGCAGCTGGCCCTGGCTCCCCTGATCGCCGAGCGCGCCGCGGCGCTGCTGGCGGCTTGCCAGACGGGAACGGATCCGGCCGCCGACGGGCTCTGGAGCAGCGGTGTGGGCGCCGGCCTGGCCCAGCTCCGCCATGCTGAGCTCTACTCCCGGTTGTTCAGGAGCTGAGCGGCGCGATGAGCAAGCTGCGCGTGGGTGTGGCCGGACCGGTGGGGTCCGGCAAGACCGCCCTGGTGGAGGCTCTCTGCCGGCGGCTGCGCGATCGCCTGCAGCTGGCGGTGGTGACCAATGACATCTACACCCAGGAGGACGCCCAGTTCCTCACCCGCGCCGGGGCGTTGGAACCCGAGCGCATCCGCGGCGTGGAGACCGGCGGCTGCCCCCACACCGCCATCCGCGAGGACTGCTCGATCAACCGGGCGGCGGTGGCGGAGCTGGAGGCGGCCTTTCCGGATCTGGATCTGGTGCTGGTGGAGAGCGGCGGCGACAACCTGGCTGCCAGCTTCAGCCCCGAGCTGGTGGACCTCTGCATCTACGTGATCGACGTGGCCGCCGGCGACAAGATTCCCCGCAAGGGAGGCCCGGGCATCACCCGCTCCGATCTGCTGGTGATCAACAAGATCGACCTGGCGCCGCTGGTGGGGGCGAGCCTGGCGGTGATGGAGTCCGACACCGAGCGCATGCGGCTCGGTCGCCCCTGGTGCTTCACCAACATCCGCAGCGGGGAAGGGGTGGAGGTGGTGGAGAAGTTTCTGCTGCAACAGCTACCAAACTGAGGTCCGATCAGTTCGCTGTGAGCGCTGGGTTGTGTCTGGTTTAACAAAGGGTGGCCCTTGCTACAAGTGCGGTCCCACGGCCTGCATAGCGTCGCCGCTACCGCTCTGAAGGAGCGGACCTTTCGTCGGGAATCCCCACAGCTTTGATGAAACCCTCCTTTCTGCGCGGCGCCCTGTCGCAGCGTTCCCCCCTGCGCCTGGTGGCGGGCACCACGGTGCTGACCCTGTCTTTTTCCCTGGTGGCCTGCGGCGGCGGCGAGAAGGCTGCCGGAGACTTCGACGGCGAGGTGAAGGTCGGGATCCTTCACTCCCGCTCCGGCACGATGGCCATCTCCGAGAACACGGTGGCCGAAGCCGAGCTGATGGCCATCGAGGAGATCAACAACGCCGGTGGCGTCAAGATCGACGGCAAGAAACTCAAGATCGTGCCCATCGAGGAGGACGGTGCCTCCGACTGGCCCACCTTCGCCGAGAAGGCCAAGAAACTGATCGACCAGGACCAGGTCGCCGTGGTGTTCGGCGGCTGGACCTCGGCCAGCCGCAAGGCGATGCTGCCGGTGTTCGAGGCCAAGGATCACTTCCTCTACTACCCGATTCAGTACGAGGGTCAGGAATGCTCCAGGAACATCTTCTACACCGGTGCCACCCCCAACCAGCAGGCCGAGCCGGCCGTGTCGTGGCTGCTGAAGAACAAGGGCAAGGACTTCTTCCTGGTGGGTTCGGATTACGTGTATCCGCGCACGGCCAACACGATCATCAAGGAACAGCTGAAGGTTGAGGGCGGCAACCTGGTGGGTGAGGACTACCTGCCCCTCGGCAACACCGAGGTGGCCCCGATCATCGCCAAGATCAAGCAGGCCCTGCCCAATGGCGGCGTGATTGTCAACACCCTCAACGGTGACAGCAACGTGGCCTTCTTCAAGCAGCTGAAGGCAGCCGGGATCACTCCGGCCAACGGCTATGCGATCATGAGCTTCTCGATCGCTGAGGAAGAGGTGGCTGCCATCGGTCCCGAGTATCTCGAGGGCACCTATGCCGCCTGGAACTTCTTCCAGAGCCTCGACACGCCAGCTTCCAAGAAGTTCACGGAAGCCTTCAAGGCCAAGTATGGCGACAGCCGGGTCACCAATGACCCGGCCGAATCCGCCTACAACATGGTCTACCTCTGGGCCAAGGGCGCCGAGAAGGCCAACAGCGTGGACGACAACAAGGTTCGCGCCGCCCTGATCGGCGTGACCTTCGACGCTCCCCAGGGGCCGATCGAAGTGCAGCCCAATCACCACACCACCGAGCTGGTGATGATCGGTGAGGTGCAGAAGGACGGCATGTTCAAGATCATCGAGAACAGCGGGATCGTCAAGCCGCTGGCCTGGAACCAGTTCGTGCCGGAAACCAAGGGCTACACCTGCGACTGGACCCAGGACCGTCCCGATGCCGGCAAGTTCAAGCTCTGATCGGCCAAGCTCTGATCGGCTGATCTGACGGCGCCAATCGCCACATCCCGGGGGGAGTCATCTCCCCCCGTTTCTGTTCATTTCCACCGCCTGGTCCCCGCGGGGGACACCATGACTGCACTTCTCGACACGCTCTTCAACGGTCTGGCGATCGGTTCGGTGCTGATGCTCGCCGCCCTCGGCCTGGCCGTGGTCTTCGGGCTGATGGGCGTCATCAACATGGCCCATGGCGAGTTGATGATGCTCGGCGCCTACACCACCTTTGTGGTGCAGAACCTGTTCAAGACCGGTCCCCTCCAGGGACTCTTTCCTGCCTACATCCTCCTGGCCATTCCGGCGGCCTTTCTCGTGAGCGGTCTGGCCGGCCTGCTGCTCGAGAAGACGGTGATCCGTCGTCTCTACGGACGACCTCTGGAAACCCTTCTGGCCACCTGGGGCGTGAGCCTGATCCTGCAGCAGTTCGTGCGCTCCGTGTCCACGGCCTTCGCCCTCGGTCTCGTCGCCGCCGTGGTGCTGGCTCTGCTGGCACCGCGCTTCACGCCCCAGGCGTGGTGGCAGCAGCGCTGGACGCCGCTTCTGTCTTTCGGACGCTGGCTCGCGGCCGCTGCTGTTGGCATCGCCCTGGCTTCGGGCCTGGGCAACGTGCGCGCCCTCGATCAGCCCTGGTTCAGCGCCCGCAACATCGACGTCACCGCCCCCCAGTGGCTGCGCGGCTCGATCGATCTGGCGGGGGTGAACATGCCCACCGGCCGCCTGTTCATCATCGCCCTCACGGCCCTGGCCCTGGTGGCGGTGAACTGGTTCCTGCAGAAGAGCGCCTGGGGCATCCGCATCCGCGCCGTGACCCAGAACCGGCCGATGAGCAGCTGTCTGGGCATTCCCACCGAAACGGTGGATGCGCTCACCTTCCTGGTGGGATCAGGCCTGGCCGGGGTGGCCGGGGTGGCCGTGACGCTGCTCGGCTCGGTGGGTCCCAACCTGGGCGGCAACTACATCGTGGACTGCTTCATGGTGGTGGTGCTCGGCGGCGTGGGCAAGCTGCTCGGCACCGTGGTGGCGGCCCTGGGGATCGGCATCCTCAGCTATGTGATCGGCTCCGGATCGCTGCTGCTGGTGTGGCCCGCCATGCCCGTCGGACTGAACGAGCTGGTGACCTTCTTCGCCACCACCTCCATGGCCAAGGTGCTGGTGTTCGCGCTGATCGTGGTGTTTCTGCAGTTCAGGCCCGCAGGTCTGTTCCCGCAGAAGGGTCGCATGGTGGAGGCCTGAGCGATGGCAGATCTGTTCTCCAGCCGCACCCTGCGGCGTGCCCTGCCCTGGGTGGTGATCGTGCTGCTGGCGCTGCTGCTGCCGGCGGTGCTGCCTCCCTTCCGCCTGAATCTGCTGGGTCGTTTCCTCTCGCTGGGCATCGTCGCCCTCGGCGTCGATCTGATCTGGGGCTTCACCGGCATGCTCAGCCTCGGCCAGGGCATCTTCTTCTCCCTGGGCGGCTATGCCCTGGGCATGTACCTCTCGCTCAACTCCCTGGAGCCAGGCCAGTTGCCCGAGTTCTTCTCGCTCTATGGGGTGCAGAGCCTGCCGGCCTTCTGGCGCCCCTTCGGTTCGCCGCTGTTCACCCTCTTTGCCTTGTGGGTGATTCCTGCCCTGGTGGCCGGCGTGCTCGGCTACCTGGTGTTCCGCAACCGCATCAAAGGGGTCTACTTCTCGATCCTCACCCAGGCCGCCCTGCTGGTGTTCTTCAATTTCTTCAACGGCCAGCAGAAGCTGATCAACGGCACCAACGGTCTCAAGACCGACACCGCCCGGATCTTCGGCGAGCTGGTGGGCAGTGATGGGATGCAGCGCAACCTGTTCTTGCTGACCGTTGTGCTGGCGGTGGGCGCCTTTCTTCTCTGCCGCTGGCTCACCAGCGGCCGCTTCGGCGATGCCCTGATCGCCATCCGTGATGACGAGCCGCGCATGCGCTTCACGGGTTACAACCCCACCGCCTACAAGACCCTGGTGTTCGCCGTCGCCGGTGCCCTGGCCGGCGTGAGCGGTGCGCTCTACACGGTGCAGTCGGGCATCGTCTCCCCCCAGTTCATGGCGGTGCCGTTCTCGATCGAGATGGTGATCTGGGTGGCGGTGGGCGGCCGCGGCACCCTGATCGGCGCCGTGCTGGGTGCGGTTCTGATCAACTACGCCAAGAGTCTGGTGAGCGAGGCCCTGCCCGAAACCTGGCTGTTCATCCAGGGCGGTCTCTTCCTGCTCGTGGTCACCGCCCTGCCCGATGGTCTGGTCGGCTGGTGGCGCAGCGGCGGCCCCGGCCGCATTCAGGCGATGGTGGGCTGGCCGCCGGTCGCGGCCACCTATCCGGAGCTCGATCTCGATCCGGCCGTGCAGGCCGAGAAGGCCGAACTGGAAGGAGGCGCGCGATGAGCCCGCAGGCAACGGTCCCGGCGGCCGGTTCCCCGGAGGCGCCCCTGCTCGAGCTGCGCGGGGTGAGCGTGAGCTTCGATGGCTTCTGGGCTCTCAACGACCTCAACCTGCGCCTGGCCCCCGGTGAGCTGCGGGCCGTGATCGGCCCCAACGGCGCCGGCAAGACCACCTTCCTCGATGTGATCACCGGCAAGCTGCGACCCACCAGAGGCGATGTGCTGTTCCAGGGTCGATCTCTTGTGGGCACGGCCGAGCACCGCATCGTCCGGCTGGGCATCGGCCGCAAGTTCCAGACCCCGCGGGTCTATCAGAACCTCACCCCACGTCGCAATCTGGAGCTGGCGGTGAGCCGGCGTTCCTCCCCCTTCGACCTCCTGTTCGGCCGCCTCGATTCCACGGCCCGCGACCGGGTGCAGCACCTGCTCGGCGTGGTCGGTCTCGAACCCCATGCCAACCACCGTGCCGGCGGCCTGTCCCATGGCCAGAAGCAGTGGCTGGAGATCGCCATGCTGGTGGCCCAGGATCCCCAGCTGCTGCTGGTGGATGAGCCGGTGGCCGGCCTCACCGACGAGGAGACCGAGCGCACCGCCGACCTGCTCAAGCAGCTGGCCGGCGAGCACACGGTGCTGGTGATCGAGCACGACATGGAGTTCATCCGCGATCTGCAGGCGCCGGTCACGGTGCTGCACGAGGGCCACGTGCTCTGCGAAGGCTCCATGGATCAGGTGCAGGTGGATCCGCGGGTGATCGAGGTGTATCTCGGCAGCGAGGCCGAGGGGGAATTCCGATGAGCGCCCCGATCAGCGTTTCGACCAACGACCACAGGAGAGATCCCATGGGGGCGCCGATGCCGGCCACGCTCCAGATCCAGGGGCTGAATGTGTATTACGGCGAGAGCCACATCCTGCGCGACGTCGATCTGAGCGTGCAGCCGGGTCAGATGGTGTGCCTGATCGGCCGCAACGGCGTGGGCAAGACCACGCTGCTCAAGACCGTGATCGGCCTGCTGCGCCAGCGCAGCGGCGTGGTGGAGCTGCTCGACCGGGAGGTGTCGGCTCTGCCGCCCCACGCCCGGGCCCGCAGCGGCATCGGCTACGTGCCCCAGGGCCGGGAGATCATCCCCCAGCTCACGGTGCGCGAGAACCTGATGCTGGGGATGGAGGCCCTGCCCGGTGGCCTGGCCAGGAACCGCCGCATCGATCCGCTGGTGTTCGAGCTGTTTCCGGTGCTGGAGAAGTTCCTGGGCCGCCGCGGCGGCGACCTCTCTGGTGGCCAGCAGCAGCAGCTGGCGATCGCGCGGGCCCTGCTCGGCAAGCCCAAGCTGCTGTTGCTCGACGAACCCACCGAAGGCATCCAGCCCTCGGTGGTGCTCGACATCGAGCGGGCCGTGCGCCGCATCATCGAGACCACCGGCATCAGCGTGCTGCTGGTGGAGCAGCATCTGCACTTCGTGCGCCAGGCCGACTGGTACTACGCCATGCAGAAGGGCGGGGTGGTGTCCAGCGGCCCCACCAGCGAACTCAGCAAGGACGTGGTGGACCGCTTCCTGAGCGTCTGAGGCGCGGGAGAGCGTTCAGGCGGCGAGCAGCCGTCGCCAAAGCCGTTCCGCCTCCCGGGCCATGGTGCCCGGGCCGTCGGGGGTGGGCTGATCGTCCAGCTGCCAGCGCAGGGGCGCTCCCTCCAGGTGGCTGATCGGCCGGCAGCCCAGGCTGTTGAGCAGCAGTGCGCCGCCGCTGGCCGCCAGATCCGCCACCTCGATCACGGCCTCCCGGGCGAGCCCCAGCTCCAGGGCCCGGGCGCGCATCACCCCGGGCAGGCAGCCGCTGCTCAGCGGTGGTGTGCACCAGACGCCACCGGTGTGCACCAGCAGGTTGGCACTGGTGGCGCAGCACAGCCCGCCGGCGGCACTGCGCAGCAGGGCGTCACCGGCACCGGCGGCCGCCGCCTGGCGGCGGGCCTGGATGGCGCTGCCGTAGGCGAAGGTCTTGGCGCGGCTGAGCACACTGGTGGCGCTGCGGGTTTCCGTGGGGCTGACGAGCACCCGCACCGGCTCGAAGCAGGGCACCGCAGGGCTGAGCTGCAGCCAGAAGCGGTGCCGGCAGCCGGCGGGGATGGCCAGGCCGCGGGCGCCGGCGGCGTGCGGGCTGCCCCGGCTCCAGTTCAGCCTCAGGGCGCCGCAGCCGGTGCCGCTGCGGGCGATGGCCTCCTCGATCAGGGCTTCCACCCGGCTCGGCGGCGGCGGCGGATCCATGCCGAGCAGGGCAGCGCCCTCCTGCCAGCGCCACAGGTGCTCGGCCAGCAGCCGGGGACGGCCATCGAGCACCAGCATGGTCTCGAAGATGCCGTCGGCCAGCAGCAGGCCCCGGTCGCTCAGCGGCAGGGCCAGCTCCGCCGCC
>JALOOQ010000200.1 GCA_025454305.1 Cyanobium sp. Prado107 | reverse complement strand
GCTGTCGGTGATCTCTCCGCCGGTCTCGCTCACCACGAACCAGGCGGGGATGCGGTGACCCCACCACAGCTGGCGCGAGATGCACCAGTCGCGGATGCCCGTGAGCCAGTCGCGGTACACCTTCTCCCAGCGCTCCGGCACGAAGTGCGGCGCGGCTCCGGTCGGGTTGTCCAGGGCCTCGCGGCAGCGGGCGGCCAGGGGCTCGGCCTTCACGAACCACTGGGTGGAGAGCAGGGGCTCCACCGGCACCTTGCCGCGGTCGGAGAAGGGCACGCTGTGGCGGTAGGGCTCCACACGCACCAAAAAGCCCTCCGCCTCCATGGCGGCCACCACGGCCTTGCGGGCCTCGAAGCGATCCAGCCCCTCGAAGCGTCCGGCTGCCTCATTCATGGTGCCGTCGCGGTTCATCACCGTGATCAGCGGGAGATCGTGGCGCTGGCCGATGGCGAAGTCGTTGGGGTCGTGGGCGGGGGTCACCTTCACGCACCCCGTGCCGAACTCGGCCTCCACGTGGTCGTCGGCCACGATCGGGATCGCGCGCCCCACCAGCGGCAGGGTGAGGAACTGCCCCACCAGATCGGCGTAGCGCGGGTCTTTGGGGTTCACCGCCACGGCCGTGTCTCCCAGCAGGGTCTCGGGCCGGGTGGTGGCCACCTCCAGATGGGTACGTCCCTTTGCGCCAGCGGCAGTGGCGGGGCCATCGCTGAGGGGGTAGCGGAAGTGCCAGAGGTGGCCGTCCACCTCCTTCATCTCCACCTCCAGGTCGCTCACCGCCGAGCCGGAGGCGGGGCACCAGTTCACCAGGTATTCGCCCCGGTAGATCAGCCCCTGCTCGTGCAGGCGGTTGAACGCCTCCACCACCGCGGCGCTGCAGCCCTCATCGAGGGTGAAGCGCTCCCGCTGCCAGTCCAGCGAATACCCCAGACGGCGCAGCTGACCCTTGATCGTGCCCTCGCTGTGCGCCTTCCACTGCCAGGCGCGCTCCAGGAACGCCTCGCGGCCCAGCTCATGCCTGCTGGTGCCCTCCTCCTTGAGCTGCTTCTCGAGCAGCGTCTGCACGGCGATCGAGGCGTGGTCGGTGCCGGGCAGGCAGAGCACGTTGCGGCCGCGCAGGCGCTGGAAGCGCACGATCGCGTCGATCAGGGCCGCCTCGAAGCCGTGGCCCATGTGCAGGCTGCCGGTCACGTTCGGCGGCGGGATCACCACCGAGAACGGTTCGCCGGGGGCGTCGGGGTCGGGGTGGAAGGCACCGCTCTCTTCCCAGGCCCGCTGCCAGCGCGCCTCGGTGCCCACCGGGTCGTAGGTCTTGGACAGGGCCGCCTCCGGGGCTGGGGTGGCGGCCGGAGTGGGGGCGGGGACCTCGGTCATGGCGGCGTTGGCCTCGGACACGGTGCGGGCGCGGGCGATCGGCCCATGGTCTCAAAGCCACCGGCCCACAGACGCCTGGGCACGCCGGTCGAGCGCTCGCCAGCAGCGCTGGCCAACACGGGGCATGACCGCTGAATGGGAAAACGCCCTGCGACGCTGGGCCGAAGCCGGCCTGCTGCCCGCGGCCACGGGCGGCGATCGAGCCGCTGCGATTGCGCTGAACCGGCGACACGGCCGGGAGACGGGCACGGATGGCTGGCGATGCCAGGCTCAATGCGGAGGTTTGCCCGCCGCGGCCCAGCCCGCCACGTGCCCATGCCTGCAGCTCCACCGCTGGCGTTCCTGCCGCCCCGCCTCGACGGCCGGGTGCTGGCGGCGGCCCGGCTGCTGCTGCCGCTGTGGCTGAGCCGGCGCAGCCGGATCCGCGAGCTGAGGGTGCGCGACGGCGAGCGGCTGGTGGCGGCGATGCGCGCCTTCGAGGCCGGCGACAGCCGCCTGTTGCTGGCCTTCCGCCATCCCAGCGTCAGCGATCCGCTCTGCCTGGCGGCGTTGATGTGGCGGGAGCTGCCGCGCCGCAGCCGGGAGCTGGGCGTGCGCCTGCAACGCACACCCCACAGCTTCTTTCTCTACGACCGGGGCATTCCCCTCTGGGCCGGGAAGCCGGTGGGCTGGCTGCTGCAACGGCTCGGCGGCAGCTCGATCCAGCGCGGCAGGCTCGACACGGCCGGGCTGCGCTCCGCCCGCGAGCTGCTGCTGCACGGCAGCCATCCCTTCGCCGCGGCACCGGAGGGAGGCACCAACGGCCACAACGAGGTGGTGAGCCCGCTGGAGCCCGGCATCGCCCAGCTGGCCTTCTGGACCGCGGAGGACCTGCGCAAGGCAGACCGCCGCGAGGCGATGACGGTTCTGCCGGTGGGCCTGCAGTACAGCTGGTGCGTGCCGATCTGGGACGCCATCGAGCGGCTGCTGGGCCAGCTGGAACGCAACGCCGACCTGACCCCTCCGGCCAGCCCCAGCCTGGAGCCCGGGCAGCTCTACGCGCGCCTGCTGGCGCTGGCCGAGCGGATGCTGTCGCTGATGGAGCGCTTCTACCGCCAGGCCTACCAGCGCTCCCTGCCGGAGCTGCCGGACCTGACCGGGCGCCTGCAGAGGCTGCTGACCACGGCCCTGGAGGTGGTGGAGGAGTCGTTCGGGATCCGGGCCGCCGGCGATCTGACCGACCGCTGCCGGCGGCTGGAGCAGGCCGCCTGGGAGCGGATCTACCCGCCGCTGGGCGGCGCCGAGGCCCGCTGTCCCCTCCAGCGCGGCCTGGCCGACCGGCTGGCGGAGGAGAGCGAACGGCGGCTCTGGCACATGCGGCTGGTGGAGAGCTTCGTGGCGGTGAGCGGCAGCCACGTGCGGGAGCTGCCCAGCCAGGAGCGCTTCGCCGACACGCTGCTGCTGCTCTGGGACACCCAGTGCCGTCTGCTGGGCGGCAACGTGGCCAGACGGCCCCGGCTGGGGCCGAGGCGCGTGCTGATCAGCATCGGCGAACCGATCGCGGTGGACGAACGGATGGAGGACTACAGGCAGGATCGCCGCGGCTCCGTGGCCAGACTCACCGCCGATCTGCAGCGGTCCCTCGAGGGGCTGATCGTGTCGACGGGCTGAACGGATGGGAGCGGGCCAGCGGTCCCTCAACGATCCGCTGCCCCGCTCAGGCGGCCAGCCGCTTGAGGTAGCCCTCCAGCGTGCCGGCGTTGATCCAGCCGGTGGCGATCGTCTTGCTGTGCTCCTGGCTCACCCGGCCGCGGTGGATGTGCGACACCCCCGCCGGGAAGATCACCAGCTTGCCCCGCTCCGCCTCCTCGTGGTGGCCCTGCCAGTGGAACTCCGTGCCGCCCTCGGGCAGGGTGTTGCAGTAGAGGATCCAGGCCAGCACGCGCGCCTGGGGTTCGGTGGCCTCGTCGCTGAGAGTCCAGTCGCAGTGCCAGGCCCGGAAGCCCTCGCCCGGCGCGTAGCGCTGCAGGTTGAAGATCGGATTCACGAACAGGCTCTGCTCGGGGCAGCAGGCGCGCAGCAGCGGTCGCTCCTTGAGGTACTGGCCCAGGGCGGCGATGACGCCCCGCAGGATCACCTCCGCCAGGGCGAAGGCCTCCGGGTCGCTGCGGTCGATCGCCACCAGGCTGATGTCGGTGGAGACTTTCGCCGGTTCGGCCGCCGGCTCGCCCTCGCCCTCGGGACCGAAGGCCACCCCGGGACGCTGCAGATCGGGGCGGCGGTCGAAGAAGGCCATCACGCCGTCGGCCAGGGCCTCGAAGCCGGCGTTGCGGTAGGCGGCGATCAGGTTCATCGGCGCTTCCTCAGGAG
>JALOOQ010000054.1 GCA_025454305.1 Cyanobium sp. Prado107 | reverse complement strand
CCGCTCACTACCTCATCCAGGCAGCTCACCTCACCTCAGCTCTCAGGCGGCCAAACCTTGGCTCGCGCAGTCCATCAACCTATCACCTTCTCCTGCCCCCTGACAAGTCCTCCGCACTCGGCATCGCTCTCGCTCAGCTCTCCACGGCAGGGGCCGGGGCGGGGTCATCCATCAACAGCGCCTCGCCCCAGGGCAGAAAGAGCTGAAGTGTTTCGGGCCGATCGGCCACCAGCACAGGGAAGTCGGCAGCGGACAGATCGGAACCCGGGGTGAGGTGCTCGGGGGAGGTCTGCAACCAGCGCACCGGACACCCCAGTTCGGTCAGCACCAGCCAGGCGGCGGCCAGGTCCCAGATCTTGGGGGTGGCCTCCAGCGCCGCCACGGTCTGGCCCATGGCGACGCTGACGAGGTTGAGGCTGGCCACGCCAAGCAGACGGATCTTGCCTGGGAATCGACGGTCCGGCAGCTTCTGCAGAACGCCGATCGAACGGCTGCAGAGCGAGGCACAGCTGGAGGTGGGGTCCTGACGGGAGGGGGGCAGCAGGGGTTTGCCATTGCGCCAGGCGCCCTGGCCGCGCACCGCCACGATGCGCTGACGCAGCGGGGGCACATCGAGGACGGCCAGCACGGGTCGACCGTCCTCGAAGCGGGCCAGGGAGATGGCCCAGTAGGGGATCCCGGACGCGAAATTGGTGGTGCCATCCAACGGATCCACCACCCAGTAGGCACGGGTGGAGGGAACGCGGCGCTCCCCCTCCTCGCTGAGCACGCCCTCGGCGGGGTAGAGCTCCGCCAGACCTCTCACCAGGGCTGCATCGCTCCAGCGGTCACAAGCTGTGATCAGGCTGCCGTCCGCCTTCACATCGGAGACGACATGGCCGAAATCCTGACGCTGGCGATCGCCCACACGATCCAGGAGCGACGCGACGCCGGGATGGAGGGATGGGGAGGGTGGGGCCGCTGTCATCCGAGCTCGAGGGCAAGCACCTTGGTGAGACTGCGACCCGTATCCTCCCGGAACTGGCGCAGGTTGACGCGGCTCAGCAGCACCAGGGCTGTGGCAGCTACCAGCAGCTCAACCCCGAGCACAAGGGCATAGGCGGGGAAGGGATCCGTGCCACCGGTGAGCTGGAACTGAAGCCAGCGACCCAGATCCAGCAGACCGCCCCCCACAACCTTGCCCAGAGCCCTGGAGAGGGCCTGAGCCAATCCCCAGACGCCGACGAACGTGCCGGCCGCCTCGGGCAGGGTGAGATCGAGCATCAGCACCAGGGCACTGTTCGTGCCGACCCCGGCAGCCAGGCCGAAGAGCACCATCACCACCTGCAACACGGTCACCTGGGCCGTGATCCCGGCGAGCAGCAGCAGTGCAAGGCTGCCGAGGATGAGCTGACAGCCCAGGCGGGCCGTGGCGAACTTGCCGAGCCGGGGGACGATCCAGAGACCAGCGCCCATCAGACCCAGGAGGGTGCCCACGCCCCAGAAGGCGTTGAGCGAGGCCGTGGCGGCAATGGACATGCCGAAGACCTCAGCGCCGTAGCTCTCCATGACCGGATCCTGGAGAAACAGGCCAAGGGTGAAGAACACCAGGAACAGAAAGAACACCAGCACCTGGCGACTGGAGGTGACCAGAGCCCAGCACTGGCGAAGGGTGATGGCATCGTCACGGGACGGCCGCTGGGCGACGGCTGAATTCTGCAGGAGCCTGGCTGCCGATCGGGGCTCGGGCCGGGGACGCTCGATGCCGAGAGTGGCGATCACGGTGATGGCCAGGATCACGCCGGCCACCCGCGCCATGAACTGGACCAGGACCGGCTCCAGGAGGTCTGGATCGGTGACGCCGTCGAGCCCGCGCAGGGCGATGGCGGTGGCGATGGCACCCACGACGATGCCCACGGTGAGGAGGCACCAGATGATCCCCACCGCCCTGGGGCGCTCCTGCTCGTCGGTGCTGTCGATCAGCAGCGCCAGGTAGGGGGTGGAGGCCATGGAGATGGCCAGGCCATAGGCCGCGAATAGGCCGCAGAGGGCCGCGATGGCCCCTGCCAGGGCTCGGGGTTCACCCCCACCGAGCAGACCGGCGACCCGGAAGATGAGCGGCACCGACAGCACGGCGAGGGTGCAGAACAGCGCCGCTCCCAGCCAGATGTAGGGAACGCGGTGACGCCCGGCGAAGGGATGGGTGTCGGAGAGCTGCCCGAACAGCACACGGGCGGGGGCCACGAACTGCTCACAGGCCAGGGCCGCTCCGACAAGCAGTCCGGGGAAACCCAGCTCGCTGATCATCACCCGGTTCATCAGCCCGGCAAAGATCACCGCCAGACAGCCCAGACAGCCCTGGAACAGTCCCATCCTCAGGATGTTGGGTAGACCGAGCCGGGGGGCTGGCGCGCCGTAGGACTGGGCGGTCATCAGCGCAGGATTCAGAGCAGCCCAGGATTGGAAGCCTGACAGGCGGGCAGCAGAGGGGCGGGCTCCACGGGGATGTCGGTATCGAGGGGGGGCTTCTCGGCCGGGAGGCTGCGGGCAGGACAGGTGACGATCTCATCGAGACCCGTGCGGCGACGCAGTTCCGCCAGGCGGATGTTGTAGTCGGTGATGGCGTTGGAATAGGCCACCTCCGCCTGGGTGAGGTCACGCTGCTGGTCGACCACCTCGCGCTGGGTGGTGACGCCGGCCTCCAGCCGCAGCCTGGCCAGGCGCAGGGACTCGCGGGTCTGGATCACCTGGCGTGCCGTGGTGGTGATGTTGCGGTTGTTTCGCTCCAGCTGATAGAAGCTGTCTTCCACCTCCTGCCGAAGGACATCGCGCTGCTCGGCGAAGCGGAAGGTGCTCTCCTCAGCCCGCTGGCGGTTTCTCCGCGCCTGGGCGGCTGCAGCCCCGCCATCGAACAGCCTCCAGCGCAGGTTCAGGCCCACCGACGCGTCGTAATTGCCGGTGGCATCCACCACCGGCTGGTCGGAGGAGCGACTGGGGGAGAGCTCACTCCAGGACGCATCGAAGCCGGCAAAGACATTCAGAAATGGCTGCACCTCGCCAAGTGCCGCATTGGCCAGGCTGTTGGCGATCGAGATATCGAGCAGGATCTGATCCAGCTCCTCACGGAAGGCGTAGGCGGCGACGATGCTCTCCTGCAGAGACGGCTGCCACATGCCGAGCACCTGCGGCGGCTCCGCCGCCGTGGGGGTCACATCCTGGGGGAGATCCAGCAACCGGGCCAGAACACGGCGGCTGATCGACTGGGCTGCCAGGGCATTGGTGAGCAACTGCTGGTCGCGCGCCAGCTGGGTTTCGGCTTCCAGCACATCCAGGCGGGTGGCCACACCGGCCTGGAAGCGGGCGCGGGTGTCGCGCAGACTCACCAGGGAGGCGCGCACCGACTCCTGGCCGATGCGCACCTGATTATCGGTCGCCTGCAGCTCGAAATAGGCCTGACTGACCTGGAGGCGCAGGTCGCGCAGGGCGATGACGTACTGGAACTTGCTCCTCTCGTAGTCATCGCGGGCCGCGGCGATGCTGGGGGTGCGCACCGGATCGATCAGCGACCACTGGGTGAGCAGAGAAGCGGCGGCGGTCCAGCGCTGCTCGCTGGTGGTACTGCTGCTGGGGCTTCGGCTGCCGTCGGGGTTGGTGGTGCGATTGGCGAAATTTCTGCGCGTTTCCGACGCGCTGAAGCTGGGAAAGGATCCGGCGTTGAGCTCGATGGTGGGGTACCAGCGGGCCACCTCAGCCCGCAGGCGGCTCTGGGCCTGATCCACCTGGGACGCGATCGCCTTGAGGCTGGGGTTGTTGACCTCCGCCAGGTTTTCCACCTGGGCCAGCGTCAGTGGACGCAGCTCGCGGATCAGCACCTGATCCGGACGCGTGGGCAGGCTGAGGGAATCCGGGGCGGGCAGATCGCCCAGACCAGGGCCGAGCTCGGTGTCAGCAGGAGCGACGAGGCGGGGATTGAGCCGCGGCCGCTCCCCCTTGACCTCGACCGCATCGGGCAGAGGCGAGGGGCTGTACTCCGGCGGACGGACTGGCATGGCGTCTGTACCAGGGACACCTGTCCCGGCGGACGGGGTGGGAGATGTCTGCTGGGCAACGGCCATACCGGCACCGAAGCTCAGGCCGAGCGCGCCCAGGAGAACCAGTCGAAGAGCGGGGTGGGTCACGCCGGGGTGGACACTGCAGCGGGAGTTTAAGGATCCTGGCCGCTTCTCCCGGTACAGGCGGCCACCAGATCCGCCGCCCCGTGCAGCAAGTGCACCGGCACCGGCAGCCGGTCCTCCAGGTCCTCGAGCCGCAGATCGTCGAGGAACACCGGCTCGCCCTGCCGCAGCATCACCGCCGGCAGCAGCAGCCGCTCGCCCAGGTCGCGCCCGCCCAGTCCGGTCAGGAGATCGGAACCGGTGAGCAGACCAGTGACCACCTGCTCCTGGCCCCAGTAGGGACTCGGAAGGCCGTGCAGGATCAGCTCCAGGCCCTGCACCCGGTTGAGGCGGGCGACCACGGGCTCGAGGGCCTCGGCCACCAGGGCCCCCACCACCCAGCTCAGGCGCCGGGGCCTTTCCAGACGCTCCGGCAACATGCGGGTGGCCTGATCGAGAGACTCCAGGAAGGCACGGATGCTGCCCACGCCGTTCTCCTGCTGAGGCAGATCCTCGTACCGGTCGCGGGGCGGCAGCGGCAGACCGGCCAGCAGGTACCACTCATCGGACAGCCAGGCGAAGCGACTGCCCAGGCGCCGGCGGAAACGGTCCTGCAGCGGTTCCACCTGGGCGATCACCCGGCGGGCGCAGGCCCGGCCCACCGGCACCAGCGCATCGCCGGCGGGCCGGAAGCGGGTGAGGCCCACCGGCACCACCGCGGCCGAGAGCACAGCCGGCCAGTCACCCCGGGCGAACTCCGCCAGGTCCGTAAGGGTCCGCTCCAGAGCAGGACCGTCGTTGAGGCCGGGACACACCACCACCTGGGCATGCACCTGCAGGTTGCGATCGGCGAACCAGGCCAGCTGTTGCAGCAGCAGACCCGCCCGCGGATTCACCAGCAGCCGGCTGCGCAGATCGGGATCGGTGGCGTGCACCGACACATAGAGCGGTGAGAGGCGCTGCTCCTCGATCCGGCGCCAGTCGGCCTCGGTGAGGTTGGTGAGGGTGAGGTAGGAGCCGTAGAGAAAGCTGAGGCGGTAGTCGTCGTCCTTGAGGTAGAGGCTGCGGCGCCGGCCGGGGGGCTGCTGATCGATGAAGCAGAAGGGGCAGGCGTTGTTGCACTGGCGCAGGCCGTCGAACAGGGCCTCGGTGAACCCCAGCCCGAGGCCCTCGTCCGCATCCTTCTCCAGTTCGACGCTGTGCAGGGTGCCGTCGGGGTCCTCCACCTCCAGCACCAGCTCTTCCTCCCCCACCAGAACCTGGAGATCGATCAGATCCCGGGGCCGCTGGCCGTTGATGCTGATCAACCGGTCGCCGGGCTGGAAGCCGAGTTCCTCGCCGATCGAACCGGGCTCCACGGTGGCCACCACCGCCGGCTGGGGAAGGCGGGCCGGGCTGCGGGCGGAACCGTCCTCAGCAGCCACCGCAATCCCGGCGGAGGGTTCATTCCACATGGCAGGGGCCGGGCCGGCGCGCTGGCACTACCCCGCCACTGTGGCGCGGAGCCAGAGCAGGATGGCGACCCCGAAGCAGAGGCGGTAGATCACGAACACCCAGGTGCTGTGGTGTTGCAGGAAGCGCAGCAGCCAGGCGATGGCCAGCCACGAGACCACGGCCGAGGAGACGATGCCCACCAGAACGGGCAGCGCACCACCACCCATCACACCGCCGTCGACCGGGCCGGCGAACAGCTCCCGGAGTTCCACCACGCCGGCAAGGGTGATGGCGGGAATTCCCATCAGAAACGAGAAACGCGCCGCTGCCGTGCGCTCCCAGCCGTCGAACAGCGCAGCCGTGAGGGTGCTGCCGGAACGGGAGACACCCGGAATCAGCGCCAGGGTCTGAGCCAGCCCAACGATCAGCCCATCACGGGGTCGGACATCGTCGAGGTGTCGGCGGCGACGGCCCAGCAACTCCGCCAGCCCGAGCAGCAGGGCCATCACGATCGAGACGATCGCCACGGACGTGAGGCTGCGCAGGGGGGAGTTGTCGAAGTCGCTCACCATCAGCTTGATCCCCATCCCTGCCAGCACGATCGGGATGCTGCCGAGGGCGATGGCGATGCCCATCCGCGCTTCGCTGGAGCCCCAGCGGCCCTCGCGCATGGCCCGGCTGACGCCTCGCAGCACCTGCGTGAGGTCGTGCCAGAAGTAGGCCACGATCGCCGCGATGCTGCCCAGCTGGATCACGGCGATCGTTGATACCCCCGGATCACCCCAGCCCAGCACCATCGGCACCACCTGCACGTGGGCGGTGCTGCTGATCGGCAGAAATTCGGTGAGACCCTGCACCACCCCCAGCACCAAGGCGCGCCAGCAGGCCTCGGCGAGACTCAGGGCCGCGGCAGGATCGCTGGCCATCCCGACACCGGGATCCGGGGCCGCAACCGCGGCAAGCACCGGCGCGGCGTGCGCGGAGAGATGCGGCAGCAGTTCCATGCAGGGTCGGAGAAGACCCAGACCCTATGGCGCCGCGCCGGGGGGCACGGCTTAAGGTTGCACAAGTTTCTTCACAGACCGGGTGATCGCGGGCACTTCCAGCACCCCGAACAGCGCGCTGCAGCGATCCCCGTTCCTGGCCCTGCCGGCGTTCAGCCGTCTGGGCCCTGTAGCCCTCAGCGGTGCGCTGGTGACACTGCCGGTGTTCATCCAGGCCCCGTGGGTGCGCCTGGCCCCCGTCAGTGCGACTGCCTTCACCGCCTGCCTGCTCACCGCGGCCCTGCTGCTGTCCCGGAGTGAGGATGGGCGGCTGCGCAGGGCGGGGGAGCTGCTGGTGGGCTTCTGCGGCAGCTGGCTGGCGGGCTCGATGTTCTGGGGCTGGGCGCGGCTGCACCCGGTCTGTCACCTGCCGCTCGAGGCCTGCGCCCTGCCACTTGCCCTGGCCGGCCTCGGCAGTCGCTGGCGGCTGGCCTGCGGGTTCTATCTGGGATCGCTCGTCGGAACGGCCGCCACCGATGCCGCCATCGCCCTGACGGGTCTGATGCCGCTCTGGCCTGAGGTGCTCGCCGCCTCGCCTGAGCAGGGCTGGACCCTGCTGCGCCTGGCCGCCAGCTCCGTGCTCGAACCGCGGTCCCTGCTGGTTGTGGGGTTCCTTGCTGCCGCCCTGGTGCGGGTGAGCCAGTGGTGCTGGCAGCGGGGCGAGGCTGGCCGGGTTGCCGCCGCCGCCCTGGCCACCACCCTGGTGGTGGACGCCCTGTTCATGCTTCTCGCTCTCGTGGCCCCCTGGCTGAGCGGCCTGGTCTGAAGAATCGCAAAGCCCCACCAGGCCGACGGGATCGCCCATCGCGCGCGTCTGTAACGTTGATCAATGCTGGTCTTGCCACCAGCAGTCCCTAATCCAATCAAGGTGTGTCGCGATGAAAAGGGTGGTTGCCTGGCTGATGAGTGGCGTGCTTCTGGCCGGTCTTCTGGTCACGCTTGTTCTGGCTCCGGCCGCCCAGGCCGCCGACCTGCGCAACCGTGCCGATGACAAGATCGCTGAGCGTGGTGACAAGGTCGACCTCAACAACAGCTCGGTGCGGCGCTTCCAGGCCTTCCCCGGGATGTATCCCACCCTGGCCGGCAAGATCGTGCTCGGCGGTCCCTATGAGACCGTGGACGATGTGCTGGACCTCGATCTGACGGAGCGTCAGCGGGAACTGTTCAACAAGTACAAGGCCAATTTCACGGTCACCCCTCCGGAAATCGCCCTCAATGAGGGCTTCGATCGGATCAACGACGGGCAGTACCGCTAGAGACGCTGCCTAATCTCCTCAAGCCGTTGCCAGCCGTCGGGCCCACCGGCGGCTTTTTTGATGCCGGCAGCTGCCGGGCTCCCTCCTGCAGCCATGGCGGATCACCCACCGGAACAGAAGCCCCCTGAGCGCCGCGGGGAGGATCTCGATCAGCTGTGGGACGTGGTGGTGGTGGGCGGAGGGGCCGCCGGTCTGATGGCCTGCCTCGAGCTGCCGCCTGACCTTCGGGTGCTGCTGCTGAGCAAGGAGCGCAAACCCCGCTCAGCGAGTCGCTGGGCTCAGGGTGGCATCGCTGCCGTGACGGCCCCGGAGGACAGCTTCGCCAGCCACCGGGCCGACACCCTCAGGGCCGGAGCCGGGCTCTGCGACCAAGATGCCGTGGATCTGCTGGTGCGTGAGGCACCGGCGTGCGTTGAACGGCTGCTGGAGCTGGGGATGGCCTTCGACCGGGATGACGCCGGCCTCAGCACCACCCTGGAAGCCGCCCACAGCCACCGGCGGGTGCTGCATGCCCAGGACCGCACCGGCGGGGCGCTGGTGGATGCACTTGAGCGGCACGTGCGGCAACGGCCGGGGCTGCGGCACCTGGATGACACCCTGGCCCTGCGGCTGTGGATCGAGGCGGGACACTGCCGGGGCCTTCAGGTGCTCTGCGCTGACCGGGTGGGCTGGGTGAGAGGCCGGGCGGTGGTGCTGGCCACCGGCGGCGGCGGGCACCTCTTTGCCCACACCACCAACCCCGCCCAGTCCAGCGGCGATGGCGTGGCGATGGCCTGGCAGGCCGGGGCCGAGGTGCGCGACCTGGAATTCGTGCAGTTCCACCCCACGGCACTGATGCTTCCGGGTGCCCCGCACTTCCTGATCTCGGAAGCGGTGCGTGGCGAGGGAGCGCGGCTGCGCGACAGCCACGGGAACAGCCCGGTGAGCCGGCTGGAGGGCGGTGATCTCGCCCCCCGCGACCAGGTGAGCCGGGCCCTGGCGCGCGCCATGCAGGACCAGGGCGTGGAGCACCTCTGGCTGGACCTGCGGCCGGTGGGTGAAGCCCGCTTGGAACGGCAGTTCCCCACGATCCTGGGGCGCTGCCGGGAGCTGGGCCTTGAGCCCCTGCGCGATCCGCTGCCGGTGGCACCTGCCGCCCACTACTGGATGGGCGGCGTGGCGACCGATCTGGATGCGGCCTCCAGCATTCCCGGCCTCTATGCCGTGGGCGAAGTGGCCTGCACGGGAGTGCATGGGGCCAACCGCCTGGCCAGCAACTCCCTGATGGAGTGCCTGGTGTTCGCGCGGCAGTTGCGCAACCTGCGGCTGGAGCCAGCCGGCGAGGCGAGCCAGGGATGGGGCGACCAGGCCGGTGCATCTCTGGCGGCCCCCCTGCCCGAGCTGGAGCTCCTGAACCGGCGGATCAATGCCCTGCGCCAGCTCTGCTGGCAGGTGGCCGGGGTGGAACGCAGCGGCCACGCCCTGGCACAGGCCCTGCCGCAGGTGCGCCGCCAGCGGCAGGGGGTGGAGACCCTGGAGGTCTGGCGCTGCCTGCAGGCCCTCGCCGTGACGGCATGCGTGCGGCTGGCGGGGGACCAGAGCCAGCGGCTCGCAGCGCTGCAGGAATGGCACCAGCGCCTGATCCTGGCGGAGCTGCTGATCGAGGCGGCCCTGTTCAGGCGGGAGAGCCGCGGTGGCCATTTCCGCACCGACGCTCCCAGTCCCCTCCCCTACTGGCAGCGGCACTCCACCCAGCAAAGGCAGCAGGGCATCCACACCGCAGCTGTGAGAAACATCGCGAGCGGCACTGGCGGACCGGCTGCCGGAACCCTCAGCTCCGATCGAAACCGCTGAGCTCGGCCAGGCGCTCCAGGGGTTTGACGCCCGGCTCGAGCTTGCCGTTGATCTCCCAGGTGGGGAATCCTTCGATGGACTTGCTCTCGCACAGCTCCCTCTGGCTGTTGCGGCCGTCAGCCGCACACTCGATCACCGTGAGACGCTCCGTGGCCTGCTTGCCGAACAACCGCTTCTGGTCCTGGCAGTGGGGACACCAGTAGGCGGAGTACATGACGGCGCCCTCTGCGGTGAGGTGTTCGGCCAGGGCCACCGCCTCAGGGCTGCTGGTGGTGGTCACCGGCGGAGGCACCCGGCCTTCCGCCAGGTTGCCGCCCGTGGGGTCAGCCCTGGCGGCCCAGCCCAGGCCCGCCAGGGACACCACCAGACCCACCAGCAGCACCCGGAACAGGAGCTGTCCGCGGTCGGGCCAGTCGCCGCCGATGAGGCTGAGCACGAACAGGGCCAGGCTCAGGGTGGCCGAGACCACGCAGAAGAAGCAGAAGGCCTGGATCTTGAACACCATCACGCCCATCAGCACCAGGCTGAACACCGCCATCGCGGTGCTCACCAGCAGCAGCGCCCACCAGCTCAGGGAAGCCAGACGCGCTCTGGCGTCGCCACGCAGCACCAGCGGCAGCAGGGCCAGCACCAGCACCGTGGTGTAAGCCAGGAAGCCGAACAGGGACAGGGGCTGCCCCAGCACCGTGCCCCAGGCGCTGGCCAGCACCTTGTCGCAGCCGTCGGCCCCACCGGGGCAGCTGAGGTTGCCGAACAGCCCCCAGCGCTCCAGGGTGATCGAGCCGGTGTCGACCATGCCCACGGTGGCCAGCACCGCCATCACCACCCGCACCCAGCGGTTGCCGGCATCGCCGCGGCGGCGGCTGGTGCTGAGGCGTTCGCTGAGGCGACTGGAGGTCATGGGCATCGCGCGATGGCGGCATTCTCGCAGCCGCGGCCCCGCCCCATAGGGTGGTGGATCGGCCGGTTCCATCGATGAACACGATGACCACCTCCAACGCGGCTCAGCACCCCGCAGCTCAACCCCAAGCGGCTGCCGGCAGGAGCGCGACGCAGCGCAGGACCGTGGCCTTCGCCCACCTGGGCTGCGAGAAGAACCGGGTGGACACCGAGCACATGCTTGGCCTGCTGGCCGAAGCCGGCTACGGGGTGAGTGCCGACGAGGCCGACGCCAGCGTGGTGGTCGTGAACACCTGCAGCTTCATCCAGGACGCCCGCGAGGAGTCGGTGCGCACGCTGGTGGAACTGGCGGAGCAGGGCAAGGAGCTGATCATCGCCGGCTGTCTGGCCCAGCACTTCCAGGAGGAGCTGCTGGAGAGCCTGCCGGAGGCCAGGGCGATCGTGGGCACCGGCGACTACCAGCACATCGTCAGCGTGCTGGAGCGGGTGGAGGCCGGCGAGCGGGTGAACCAGGTGAGCGCCGAGCCCACCTTCGTGGGCGATGAACACCTGCCTCGCTACCGCACCACCAGCGAGGCGGTGGCCTACCTGAAGGTGGCCGAGGGCTGCGACTACCGCTGTGCCTTCTGCATCATTCCCCACCTGCGCGGCGATCAGCGCTCGCGGCCGATCGAATCAATCGTGGCC
>JALOOQ010000199.1 GCA_025454305.1 Cyanobium sp. Prado107 | reverse complement strand
CGGCATCCAGGAGGCGGCGGCCGAGGCCCTCAAGGGCTTCGGGATCCATGACCTGGGCGAGATCCTGGACGTGGAGGAGGAGCCGGGTCTGGGCAACGGCGGCCTCGGGCGGCTGGCGGCCTGCTTCCTGGAGTCGCTGGCCTCGCTGGAGATCCCGGCCACCGGCTACGGAATCCGCTATGAGTTCGGGATCTTCGACCAGCTGATCCGCGACGGCTGGCAGGTGGAGATCACCGACAAGTGGCTCAAGGGTGGCTGGCCCTGGGAGCTGCCCCAGCCCGATCAGGCCTGCTTCGTGGGCTTCGGCGGCCGCACCGAGACCTACCGCGACGAGCGCGACGTGGAGCGCTCGCGCTGGATCCCCGAGGAACACGCCATCGGCATCCCCCACGACGTGCCGGTGCTGGGCTACCGGGTGAACACCTGCGACCGCCTGCGCCTCTGGCGCGCCGACGCCACGGAGAGCTTCGACTTCTACGCCTTCAACATCGGCGACTACTACGGCGCCGTGGAGGAGAAGGTGGGCAGCGAAACCCTCTCCAAGGTGCTCTATCCCAACGACGGCACCGACGAGGGCCGGCGGCTCCGGCTCAAGCAGCAGCACTTCTTCGTGAGCTGTTCGCTGCAGGACATGCTGCGCAACCTCGATCAGCGCGGTGCGCCGGTGCAGGCCTTCGCCGACCGCTGGGCCGTGCAGCTCAACGACACCCATCCGGCCATCGCCGTGGCCGAACTGATGCGCCTGCTGGTGGACGAGCGTCAGCTGGGCTGGGACGAAGCCTGGCAGATCACAACCGCCGCGATCGCCTACACCAACCACACCCTGTTGCCGGAGGCGCTGGAGCGCTGGGAGCTGGGCCTGTTCGGCTCCCTGCTGCCGCGGCACCTGGAGATCATCTACGAGATCAACGGCCGCTTCCTGCAGCAGGTGCGGCTGCACGCGCCCGGCGACCTGGACCTGCTGCGGCGCGTGTCGATCATCGAGGAGACCGGTCCCAAGGCGGTGCGCATGGCCCATCTGGCCACCGTCGCCGCCCATCACGTCAACGGCGTGGCGGCGCTGCACAGCCAGCTGGTGACAACCGACCTCTTCCCCGACTTCGCCGCCCTCTGGCCGGAGAAGTTCACCAACGTGACCAACGGCGTGACGCCGCGGCGCTGGCTGGCCCTGGCCAACCCGTCCCTGGCTGCGCTGCTGGGCGACACCATCGGCGACGACTGGCCGGCCCACAGCGAGCGCCTGCGCGATCTCGAACCCCTGGCCGCCGACGCCGCCTTCCAGCAGCGCTGGGCGGCCTGCAAGCTGGAGTGCAAGCGCCGGCTGGCCGGCGTGATCGCCGAGCAGTCAGAGGTGCTGGTGGATCCCACCTCCCTGTTCGACATCCAGGTGAAGCGGATCCACGAATACAAGCGCCAGCACCTCAATGCCCTGCAGGTGGTGCTGCAGTACCTGCGCATCAAGCACGGCGACACCGAGGGCATGGTGCCGCGCACGGTGATCTTCGGCGGCAAGGCGGCACCGGGCTACTGGATGGCGAAGCTGATCATCCGCTTCATCAACGGCATCGCCGAGACGATCAACGCCGATCCCGACAGCCGCGGTCTGCTGAGCGTGGCCTTTCTCGCCGACTACAACGTGAAGCTGGGCGAGCGGGTGTACCCGGCCGCCGACCTCTCCGAGCAGATCTCCACCGCCGGCCTGGAGGCCTCCGGCACGGGCAACATGAAGTTCGCCCTCAACGGCGCGATCACCATCGGCACCCTCGACGGCGCCAACGTGGAGATCCGCGAGCAGGTGGGCGCGGAGAACTTCTTCCTCTTCGGCCACACCACCGAGCAGATCGCCGAGCTGCGCCGCAACTACCGCCCCTGGGAATGGGTGGAGCGGGTGCCGCTGCTGCGCGAGGCGCTGGAGCTGATCGAGCGGGGCCATTTCAGTGACGGCGACACCGAGCTGTTCCGGCCGCTGGTGCAGAACATCGTCGGCGGCGACCCCTACCTGCTGCTGGCCGACCTGCCCGACTACCTGCGCAGCCAGAGCGAGGCCTCGCGCCTGTGGGCCGACCCGCCGGCCTGGCAGCGTGCCTCGATCCTCAACACCGCCCGCAGCGGTTTCTTCAGCTCCGACCGGGCCATCCGCGAGTACGCCGAGCGGGTGTGGGGGGTGCAGCCCCTGCCGGTGGCCATGGGTTGTGAGCTGAACTGATGGCCGCCTCCGCGCCCGCCGAGGTGGTGCTGATCCGCCATGGTGAAACCGCCTGGAGCCTCTCCGGTCAGCACACCGGCTGCACCGACATTCCGCTCACGGCCCATGGCGAAGCGGTGGCGAGTGAACTGGCGCGGATGCTGCGTGGATTCGACTTCCATCAGGTGCTGTGCAGTCCTCTGCAGCGAGCACGACGCACCTGCGAGCTGGCCGGTCTCGGCACTCAGGCCGTGCTTGAGCCTGATCTGGTGGAGTGGAACTACGGCGCCTACGAGGGCCGCACCCCCGCCCAGATCCGGGCGGAGGTGCCCGACTGGCTGGTGTTCCGCGATGGCTGCCCGGGTGGCGAATCGCCCCAGGCCGTCGGCGCCCGCGTGGACCGGGTGATTGCGCGGGTGCGGAGGGTGGATGGCCCGGTGGCCCTGTTTGCCCACGGCCATGTGCTGCGGGTTCTGGGCGCCCGCTGGCTCGGTCTGCCACCGGCTGGCGGCGCCCATTTCCTGCTCGACACCGCCACCCTCACCGTTCTGTCGTGGTACCGGGGGCGGCCAGCGATCCGCTGCTGGAACGCCCCTCTGGAACCGACCGCCTGAGGGCGGTACACGATCCGTCCTTCCGCTCCTCTCCATCCCTTCGCCCGCCGATTCTGGCGGCTCACCCCATGACTGGTCCCTGGCAGCGCTATCAGCAGTGGCTGGTGCACCTCCCCGATCTCGATCTGTTCCTCGATGTCAGCCGCATGGCTGTGGATGAAGAGGATGTGGGTCCGCTGTCCGATTCCTTCGAGCGCGCCTTCGACGCCATGGAGGCCCTCGAAGCGGGTGCCATCGCCAATCCAGATGAAGGCCGCATGGTGGGTCACTACTGGTTGCGGGATCCCCAGCGCGCGCCGAGCTCCGCAATCCGTGAGGCGATCAGCGGCGGCCTGCAGGCGATCGAGCGCTTCGCCGCCGACATCCACCTGGGACGGATCAAGCCCCCCCAGGCCGAGCGCTTCACCGATCTGCTGGCGATCGGCATCGGCGGCTCGGCGCTCGGGCCCCAGTTCGTGGCGGCGGCCCTGGCTCCGGACCAGCCGCCGCTTCGGATCCACTTCATCGACAACACCGATCCGGCCGGCATCGATCGGGTGCTGGCCGGCCTCGAGGGTCGCCTGAGCAGCACCCTGGTGATCTACACCAGCAAGTCCGGCGGCACGCCGGAGCCCCGCAACGGCATGCTCGAGGTGCGCCACGCTTTCGAGCGGCACGGGCTCGACTTCCCGCGCCAGGCCGTGGCGATCACCATGCCCGGCAGCCGCATGGACCAGCTGGCGCGGCAGGAGCACTGGCTGGCGGAGTTCGCCATGCACGACTGGGTGGGCGGCCGCACCTCGGAACTCTCGGCCGTGGGACTGCTGCCGGCGGCCTTGCAGGGAATCGACATCCGCGCTCTGCTGGAGGGCGCCCGGCGGATGGATGCCGCCACCCGACTGCGCGACATCCGCCGCAACCCGGCCGCCCTGCTCGCCCTCTGCTGGCACTGCGC
>JALOOQ010000198.1 GCA_025454305.1 Cyanobium sp. Prado107 | reverse complement strand
CTGGCAGCGACTGGAGCGGGGGCTGATCCAGCGGCTGGAAGCCATCGACCTGTTCCTGGCCGACGTGTACGGCGAGCAGCGCATCCTCAACGACGGCGTGGTGCAGCGCGAGGACGTGGTGAGCTCCCAGGGCTGGCGGCCCCAGCTGATGGGCTTCAAGCCGCCCCTGGGCAAGTGGTGCCACATCTCCGGTCTGGATCTGGTGCGCGACGGCCAGGGCACCTGGCGGGTGCTGGAGGACAACCTGCGCTGCCCCTCGGGCGTGGCCTACTTCCTGGAGAACCGGCGCGTGATGAAGCGCATGTTCCCCAGCCTGTTCGCCGGCCGCACGGTGCAGCCGATCGACGACTACCCGTCGCACCTGCTGCAGACCCTGCGGGAACTGGCCCCCTGGACGGAAACCCCCAAGGTGGTGCTGCTCACCCCGGGCGTGTTCAACAGCGCCTACTTCGAGCACAGCTACCTGGCCCAGCAGATGGGCATCCAGCTGGTGGAGGGCCGCGATCTGGTGGTGCAGGACGAGCGCGTGTGGCTGCGCAGCACCAGCGGCCTGGAACTGGTGGATGTGATCTACCGCCGCATCGACGACGACTTCCTCGACCCCAACGTGTTCCGCAGCGATTCGATCCTGGGGGTCGCCGGCCTGATGGCCTCGTACCAGGCGGGCCGGGTGGCGATCGCCAACGCCCCCGGCACCGGCGTGGCCGACGACAAGCTGATCTACGCCTACGTGCCGGAGATGATCCGCTACTACCTGGGGCAGGAGCCGGTCATCGAGAACGTGCCCACCTACCTCTGCTCACGGCCCGACGACCAGGCCTACGTGCTGGCCCACCTGAACGAGCTGGTGGTGAAGGCAGTGGCCGAGGCCGGCGGCTACGGCATGCTGATCGGTCCCCATGCCCGGCCGGAGGAGATCGCCGAGTTCGCCGACAAGATCAGGGCCAACCCCCGCAACTACATCGCCCAGCCCACCCTGGAACTCTCCACCGTGCCATCGCTCAGCGAGGGGGAACTGTTTCCCTGTCACGTGGACCTGCGGCCCTACGTGCTGCGGGGCAAGGGGTCGTGGGTGAGCCCGGGCGGACTCACGCGGGTGGCCCTGCGGCGCGGTTCACTGGTGGTGAACTCCTCCCAGGGCGGAGGCTGCAAGGACACCTGGATCGTGGGAGAGCCGTCATGCTGAGCCGCGTCGCCGATTCGCTCTACTGGATCAACCGCTACGTGGAGCGGGCCGAGAACATCTCCCGCTTCGTGGAGGTGAGCGAGGCCATGGCCCTCGACTGCCCGCCCGGCAGCGCTGAACCCTGGCTGCCGCTGATCGACGCCAGCGGCGACCGGGAGCTGTTCGACTCCCTCTATCCCGACGGCTCCCCCAGCGACGTGGTGGAGTTCCTGGTGCAGGCCGAGGCCAACCCCAGCAGCGTCGTCAACTGCATCAGCCACGCCCGCGAGAACGCCCGTCAGATCCGCGAGGTGATCACCACGGAGATGTGGGAGCAGATCAACGACATCTACTGGACGCTGCAGGAGAACCAGGGGTTCTGGAGCCAGCCGCCCCAGGAGGTGCTGCGCGAGATCCGGCGTGCCTGCCAGCTCTTCTACGGCATCACCGACGCCACCCTCAGCCGGGATCTCTCCTGGCAGTTCAGCCGTCTGGGGCGGCTGCTGGAGCGGGCCGACAAGACCACCCGGATCCTGGATGTGAAGTACTTCCTGCTGCTGCCCTCGCCCGATGAGGTGGGTGGCGTGCTGGACGAACTGCAGTGGATCTCGCTGCTGCGCAGCGCCGGCGCCTACCAGATGTTCCGGCAGGCCCGTCAGCAGGCGATCGAACCCAAGGCGGTGGCCGCCTTCCTGCTGCTCAACCCGATCTTTCCGCGCTCGGTGCGCTACTGCCTGCAGCGCATCCACGAAACCCTGCACATCGTGCAGGGCCAGGCGGTGCCGGCCGTGCCCGACGAGCTGGAGTGCCTCAGCGGCCTCACCCTCGCCCGCTGGAGCTACACGCGCATCGAGGATCTGATCGCCAGCGGGCTGCACGAATCCATCGACGCCCTGCAGAGCGATCTCAACCGGCTCCATGAGCTGATCGAGAAGCGCTACTTCATCACCACCGGCGACGAGGCCGCCGTCACCGTTCACACCGCCAGCACTGATCCGGCATGCGTGCTCGCGTAACCCACACCTTCACCTACCGCTACAGCGACCCGGTTCTGCTCGGACCCCATCGCTTCTGCCTCAAGCCCCGCGGCCACGGGTTCCAGAAGCTGGTGGATTTCCGGCTGGAGATCACCCCGGAGCCGTCGCGGCTGTATCCGCTGCTGGCCGCCAGCGGCGACGAGATCCTGCGGGCCCGGTTCCAGGGCAGCAGCGACGAATTCCTGGTGCGCTCCACGAGCGTGGTGGAAACGGAAACGGCGCCGCTGCTCCAGGCCTGCCTGGAGGAGAACGAACCCCACCTGCCCTATCCGGTGGGGCACCTCAACGGCGACCTGATGGGTTCACTGGATGGCTGGCTGCCCAACGGTCAGCATGATCCAGCGTCGGTGGATCTGGCCCAGGAGGCGCTGATGGGCAGCGACCAGCGGGCACTGATGTTCCTGCAGCAGCTGGTGGAGATCATCCAGGACCGGGTGAAGTACACCCAGCGGCACATCGGTCCGGCCTGGCCCGCCGGCCGCACCCTCAAGGAGCGGGTGGGCTCCTGCCGCGATCTGGCCATGCTGATGGTGGAGGCCTGCCGCTGCGTGGGTCTGCCGGCCCGCTTCGTGAGCGGCTATCACCTGGTGGAGCCCAAGCCCAAGCGTTACGACCTCCACGCCTGGGCCGAGGTGTACCTGCCCGGCGCCGGCTGGCGCGGCTTCGACCCCAGCGGCATGGGCGTCATCGACGACCGCTACATCACCCTGGCCACCTCCTCAAGGCCCGAGCTCACGGCCGCGGTCACCGGCAGCTTCTCCGGCCCGCCCGGGGTGGAGAGCACGTTCGAGTGGTCGATCGAGGCCGACATGCTCGATGCCACCCACACCAACACCGGCCTGGTCTCGGCCGGTCAGGGGGTGGACGTGACGGCCTTTCAGCCCAGCCCCTGACGTCTCCTACCAGTTGAACCCGTGCAGCTTCGGCAGGGGCGCAGTGTTGCAGGTGGTGGCGAACAGGCGCGGGATCCGGCGGCTGTTGTACACCCGGAACTCCCGCACCAGGCTGGCCTTCTCCTCGCGCACGGCCTGGTTCAGCACCACCGAACCCTCGGCGTCGGACACCGAGCGGTGGAAGGTGCCGGGGGGAATGCGCAGGATGTCGCCACCGGTTTCCAGGCGCACGATGTGGAACGGGTAGTTCCAGCCGAAGTTCACCAGGAAGAAGGTGCGGCCGCCATGCAGGGCCAGCAGGTTGTCCTCCTGATGGGGATGCAGATAGAACTGCCAGGCGCCGCTCTCGTCGTCGGGGGGTGAGACCGCCGGACCGGCATGCACCACCAGATCACGGGCGTTCGACTCCGCCACGGTGATGTCGAAGAAGCGCACGCTGGGGGTGTCGCGGAAGCGCTCGTAGGGAATCAGCTCGAACATCGGCGCCGGACGCACGGCATGCAGAGCCGCTGAGGGCTCGGTGTGTGCTGGCGCCGGAGGTTGACTCTCCAGCAGGTGGGGGGTGCGGCGGAGGGGTGTGGCGGCCATGGCAGGAGCGCCCGGGTGGCGGGTTGGGCGGTGTTCAAGTGAACCGAAGCG
>JALOOQ010000003.1 GCA_025454305.1 Cyanobium sp. Prado107 | reverse complement strand
ATCAGCTCCTGCACCTGACGCCCCAGCGTGATCTCCTGCTCGTGCGTCAGCAGCGGCACCCGGCCGATGTCACGCAGATAGCTGCGCACCAGGTCGCCGCCGCCCAGCTGAGAGAGATCGCCGGCGGCAGCAGGAGCGGCAACGGAGAGAGGGGCCATGGCGCTCGCAGGGTTACGAAACGTGCTTGTTTCGTAACGCTATCACCCCCTGCCGGGTGATCCCCCACGCACGCGCCGCTGGGGAGGATGGAGCCATGCCCCCCGAACGGCTCCAGAAACTGATCGCCGGCGCAGGGCTCTGCTCCCGGCGCAGCGCCGAAACCCTGCTGCGTGAAGGACGGGTGCAGGTCAACGGCCGTACCGCCGGCCTTGGGGACAAGGCCGATCCCGCACGCGACTCGATCACGGTGGACGGGCACCCCCTGCGTCCGCCTCCGCCTCCCCTGGTGCTGTTGCTCAACAAGCCGGCCGGCGTGATCTGCAGCTGCAGCGACCCCCAGGGCCGCACCACGGTGCTCGACCTGCTCCCCCGGCACCTGCGCCGGGAGCGGGGCCTGCACCCGGTGGGCCGCCTCGATGGCGACAGCCGCGGCGCCCTGCTGCTCACCAACCGCGGCGACCTCACCCTGCGCCTCACCCACCCCCGCTACGGCCACAGCAAGACCTACCGCGTCTGGGTGCTGGGACACCCCGACGCCGCCAGCCTGGAGCGCTGGGCGGCGGGGGTGCCCCTGGAGGAAGGCCCCAGCCAGCCGGTGCGCCTGCGGCGGCTGCAGCGCCTGCCCGACCGCACCCAGCTGGAGGTGGTGATGGGCGAGGGCCGGAACCGGCAGATCCGCCGCACCGCCGCGTTGCTCGGCCATCCAGTGCTGGATCTGCAGCGCCGGGCCATCGGCCCGGTGGGTCTGGGCCGGCTGGCCGAGGGGGAGTGGCGGCCCCTCGATCGCCGAGAATGGCAGGCCCTGGCCCACACGTCCTGAGCCGCATCCCGGCCCGCCTGCGCCTCCCCCTCAGCCGGCTCTGGCGCCGGCGCCCGGATACCGCTGCCGCCGGCCCGGCGGTGGCTGTTCCGGCGGATCCGCTGCTGGCGGCCGGGCAGCTGCTGCGCCAGCACCGCGAGCAGCGCCAGCTGAGCCTGCGCCAGCTCGCGGATGAAACGCGGATCAGCACCGCCGTGCTGGAGGCGCTGGAGCGGGGCTGGCGGGACCGGCTGCCCGAACCCACCTACCTGCGCACGATGCTGCCGCTGATCGAGCGGCACCTCGACCTGGAGCCCGGCAGCCTCGATGGCGTGCTGCCCCGCGATGCCGGATCGGGGCCGGGCGGCGGTCAGCGCGGCGGACTGCGGCGGCGGTTCACACCCGGATCGATCGACGTGTTCACCACCTGGCAGGGCACGGTGCTCTACGGCCTGCTCACCCTCGGGCTGATCTACGCCCTCAACCTGCAGCAGCAGCGCCTGGCGCGCGCCGGTCTGCTGGCCCTGGCACCGGTGCCCCCCAGACCCGCCGCGGCGGCGGGGGCCTGTCCGCAGGGATCTGGGCCCGGGGGCCAGGCAGGTCCCCCACGGCGGCCGGAGCAGGCGCTGCTGCAGGCCTATCCGGAGCTGCGCCCGCTGGAGCAGGCCTCCGCAGGCCAGGCGCTGCGGCTGTGGCGACAGGCCAGTTCGCCGTAGCCCTGCAACGGTCCCTCCAGATGCTCCAGGGGCCGGGTGAGCCGCCAGGTCCAGTTGTCGCCCAGGGTGCCGGGGGTGTTGAAGCGGGCCTCATCCCCCAGCTCCAGCAGATCCTGCAGTGGCACCATCACCAGCTCGGCCGGTGTGCCCAGAGCCTGCTCCAGCAGCTGCCAGCCCGGGGCCGTCACCTGGCGGTCCAGCGTCGCTTGCACCCGCTGGCGCACGCCGCCGTCGAGCCCCTGCCACCAGCCGATGGCGGTGGCGTTGTCATGGGTGCCCGTGTACACCACCCAGCGCGAGCCGTGGATGTTCTCCGGCAGATAGGGGTTGTCGGCGTTGCCGTCGAAGGCGAACTGGAGAATCTTCATGCCCGGCAGGCCGAAGCGGTCCCGCAGGGCCTCCACAGGCGGCGTGATCACACCCAGGTCTTCAGCCACCAGGGGCAGCCGACCGTCCGCCAGACCTCCGCGCAGGGCGAGGCGCAGCCACAGGGCTGCCAGCAGCAGGGTTCCGGGCGAGGAACGCCAGCGTCCCCCCTGGGCGGTGACGGCGTCGCCGGGCACGCTCCAGTAGGCCTCCAGAGCGCGGAAATGATCGAGCCGCAGCAGGTCGAACAGCTCCAGCTGACGCTGCAGGCGGCCCAGCCACCACTGGAAACCCGTGAGCAGATGGCGGCGCCAGCGATACACCGGCGTGCCCCAGAGCTGGCCGGTCTCGGAGAAATAGTCGGGGGGCACGCCGCTCTGCTCGTGCAGAGCCCCGCCTGGCCCCAGCGAAAACAGCCAGGGCCGGCTCCAGACGTCGGCGCTGTCGTGGGCGACGTAGAAGGGCAGGTCACCGAACAGGCTCACCCCCTCCCGGGCGGCATGACCGCGCAGCGCCTGCCACTCCTCCTGGAGCAGCCACTGCAGCAGCGCTTCCGCCAGCAGCTCCTGGCGGTGGTCGCGGTCGCAGCGGCGCAGGGCGGCCGCATGCCGCCGCGCCAGGGGGTCGGGCCACTGCCACCAGGGCCTGCCGGCCTGTAGGCGGCGCAGCACCATGAAGCGGCAATGGTCCCGCAGCCAGAAGCCCTGGCGCCGGCACCAGCGCCGCAGGGCGCGCCGGCGCTGCGGCGGCTGGCTGTCCCAGTGCCGCGCAAGAGCCTGGCCCAGCAGCCAGGCCCGGTGCTCCTGCAGGGCAGGATCGAGGCGCACACCGCTGCCGCAGGGGAGCCCCGGCGCATCCGCCTGGCTCAGAAACCCCTGCTCCAGGAGCCGGTCCGCATCCAGCAGCCAGGGGTTGAGGGCCGATCCGCTCGGCGAGCTGTAAGGGGAGCCGGTGGCATCGGGCGGAGCCAGGGGCAGCAGCTGCCAGACGCCGATGCCGTGGCGGCCGAGCAGCGCCAGCCAGTCGTGGGCGGGGCGGCCGAGGGTGCCGCAACCAGACCCTCCCGGCAGAGCGGTGGGATGGAGCAGCACCCCGGCGCGGCGACGAGGGCCGCTCAAGCGTCGGGAAGCCGGTAGCGGCTGACGATCCTGCGGGCGAACGCCGGAATGTGGGCCGCCACCTTCTCGGGATGGTGGCGCCGCAGCCACAGGGCGTTGCGGGTGAAGTGCGAATCGATCGAGAAGCGGCCGTATTCCAGGCCCCTGGGCCCGAAGCGCTCCACGAAGAAGCCCACCAGCCTGGCCAGCCAGAGCGGCAGCCTCACGGCCTTGTCGTAGGCCTCGATGCCCTGCTGCACCGCCGCGCGCCGGTCGCCGCTGGAACTCACCGGCGCCACGTCCAGCTCGTCCTCCACCAGATCCAGCAGCACCTGACCCTTCGGGTTGCGCACCGTGATCCACTGCCGGCCGAAGGTCGCCCCCATGTAACCCACCACCAGGTCGGCGCCGGCGTTGGTGTAGTCGAAGCAGCTCAGGCAGCTGGGCGCGAACACATCCTTGAGTTTCGGCGTGTCCAGCCCGAAGAACGGCACGGTCTCGGTGCGGCCGTCGCTGTGGCGGAAGTGGATGCGGAAGTCCTGCATGAACTCGTAGTGCACCACCGTCTCGGGGGAGCTCACGGTGCTCTCCAGAAAGGTCTGCAGACCCTGGCGGCTGACGTTGTCGACGCAGGGCAGCCCCAGCACATAGAGATCATCGAGGGGCAGGGTGGACTGCACGGCCCGCAGGGCCTGGATCTGACAGCCCACACCGATCGCCATCAGCCGACGGATGCCGCTGCCGGGCAGCTGCTCCAGCACCTCCAGGTTGGGTGAAAGCGTCGGCTTGTTCACACGGGCGCTGAGCACCTCCTCGGGGGTGCGCGCCAGCCTGGGCACGGGCGTGAAGCGGTCGTCGGGGCTCTGGCCCACGCACAGCACCGCATCCACCAGGCCGGATTCCAGGGCGCGCACGCCGATGCGGCTCACGATGCCGGTCCACTGGGCGCCGTCCAGAGGCTGCAGCAGCCGGGCGCTGAGCATCCGCTGCTGAACGCCGAAATAGAGCTCGTCCTGGTTGTCCAGGTCGCGGCTGCGGCCGTGGGCCTGCTCCTCCATCGCCTCGAAGCGCTGCTCGAGAAAGGCGCAGCTCTGCTTCACATAGGCGACCCAGCGGCTGTCGCAGAGGCCGCACTGGCTGCAGAGATCCTTGGCGGGATACACACTGCCCTTGGCCAGAGGCCGGGCCTTCTCATGGGGAGCCGGCACGGGCGGGCTGAACACATCGCCACAACCTATCGGCTGCACCGATCGGCGGGGGTGCCGGTGTGAGGTTGCGTCAGAGTGGTCAGCCGGCCCCGCCATCCACCCGATTCCGCCCCGGATGCCCAACAGACCTCCCCGGCTCCGCAGCCGCTGGGGACCTCCCGGACACCCCAGCGGCCTGCGCCCCCCGCGCGACCGGCGGCAGTGGGCCCGCCTGCTGAAGCAGGGCCTGATCGCCGCCGCCGGCGCCTTCGCCGGCATCTCGCTGCTCAACCTGGTGTGGCCGCGTCCGGAACCGGCGGGCATCAGCGGCGAGGCGGACAACCTCAGTGATCTGGCCAACGTCCCCAACCGGCCGGTGACGGTGCTGGTGATCGGCGTCGACGCCGATCAGCCCGGGGAGGACACCAACAACGCCGCCCCGGCGGGGCCGCCCAACGCCGACGCCCTGCTGCTGCTGCGGGTCAACCCCGGCGGCCCCCTGCAGGTGCTGCCGCTGCCCGCCAGCCTGGCGGTGCAGCTGCCAGGGCAGCAGCGACCCCAGTCGCTCGGCAGCCTCTACCGCAGCGGCGGCCCAGCCCTCACGGCCGATGCCGTGCGCGAGCTGGTGGGCCTGCCGGCCGGCAGGCCCGACCGCTACCTGGTGCTCGGCCGCGGCACCCTGCGCGCCCTGGTGGATCGCCTGGGCACGGTGGAGGCCAACCCCCCGCGCAGCATGCGCTACACCGACAAGGCGCAGAAGCTCAACATCGACCTGCAGGCCGGAGTGCAGCGGCTCAGCCCCGAGCAGATGGAGCATCTGGCGCGCTGGCGGGACCCCGCACGGCCCGTCGAGAGCCGGCTGGACAACCAGCGGGAAGTGGTGGGCAGCCTGCAGCGCGAGCTGAGTGTGCAGGGCATGCGGGTGGATCTGCCGGCCCTCGTGGAAGGGCTCCAGGGCCAGGTGAACTCCAACCTCACCCGCGGAGAGGTGCTCAGCCTGATGGCGGCGGCGCTGCGACCGGAGAGCGGCGTCAGCTTCACCAGCCTGCCGCTGGCACCGACCCGCCAGAGCCAGGCCGCCAAGGCCACCGGGCTGCGGGAGCTGGCGGCCAGCCTGCCCGATCCCTTCTGGCCGGAGCCCAAGACCGCCAGCGGAGACCCTGCCAGAGCCGCAGCCCCCTGAGCGGGCAGGGGGCTCAGCGCTCGGCCAGCCGCCGCCGGCGCAGCCCCAGGGCCAGGCGCAGCCTCTCCGGCTGCGACGGATCGGTGCTGTCCTGCCGCGACAGCCAGCCAAGCCAGGGCAGGCCATCCAGCCGGCGCTGCTCGCTCTGCCAGTTCCCTCCCCACTGCAGCAGACCGGCGCAGGGCACCTGCCAGCGGTCCAGCAGGGCCTGGGTGCAGGCAGGCAGGCCCGTGTTCACCTGCTTGGCGCTGAACAGCACCAGCACCGGCTGACGCCAGGCGCCCAGCGCTTCGGCCCAGTGGCCTCCCGCCGGCAGGCCGTGGCCGGGGTCGCGCGGCAGGGGCACCAGCCGCGGCCCGGCCCCTGGCGCGGCCGCCAGGCCCGCGAGGGACGTCTGGGGATCGTCGGGGTCGAGGGGAGCGGTCAGCTCCAGCCCCAGGGCCCGGGCCAGCGGAGCGGCGGCCGCGTCCAGGCGGGCCGCCACCTTCGGCGGCGTGCCGAAAGCCAGCAACACCAGGGAGAGAGCTGGCGTCGTCAAGCCGGGCTGCAGAAGCGTCATGGATGTTTGCAGTACCCGCACCGACCCGCTTCTACCATCGGTGTTCCGCTGTCGCGCCTGCGCCCGCCGTGACCAGTTTCCTCACAGCCGATCGGCTGGCACAGGCAAGTCAGGCGGCGGAGGCGCATCAGGACACCCGGAGGCTGCGTCTGTTCAGCGGCACCTCCAACCAGGAGCTGGCGCGCGAGATCGGCGGCTACCTGGGGGTTCCCGACGGGCCGCGGGTGATCAAGCGCTTCGCCGACGGCGAGACCTACATCCAGATCCAGGAATCGATCCGGGGCTGCGATGTGTTTCTGGTGCAGCCCACCTGCGCTCCGGTCAACGACCACCTGATGGAACTGCTGATCATGGTGGACGCCTGCAAGCGGGCCTCGGCGCGCCAGGTCACCGCCGTGATCCCCTACTACGGCTACGCCCGCGCCGACCGCAAGACCGCCGGCCGCGAATCGATCACCGCCAAGCTGGTGGCCAACCTGCTCACCATGAGCGGAGTGGACCGGGTGCTGGCCATGGACCTGCACTCCTCCCAGATCCAGGGCTACTTCGACATCCCCTGCGACCACATCTACGGTTCGCCGGTGCTGGTGGACTACCTCAAGACCCGCGATCTGGGTGAGGTGGTGGTGGTCTCACCCGATGTGGGCGGCGTCGCCCGGGCCCGGGCCTTCGCCAAGCAGATGAACGACGCCCCCCTGGCGATCATCGACAAGCGCCGCGCCGGCCACAACGTGGCCGAAAGCCTCACGGTGATCGGCGATGTGGCCGGGAAAACGGCCGTGCTGATCGACGACATGATCGACACCGGCGGCACCATCTCCCAGGGGGCGAAGCTGCTGCGCCGCAGTGGCGCCGCCCGGGTGCTGTGCTGCGCCACCCACGCCGTGTTCTCGCCGCCGGCGTCCGAGCGCCTCTCCGAACCCGGGCTGTTCGAGGAGGTGGTGGTGACCAACTCCATCCCCCTGCCCGAGGAGCGCCGCTTCCCCCAGCTGCGCGTGCTGTCGGTGGCCAACATGCTCGGCGAGGCGATCTGGCGGATCCACGAGGAGAGCTCGGTGAGCTCGATGTTCCGCTGAGCATGCCGCCGAAACCTGAATCCCCCGGGCGGCCCGCCCAGCCAGTCCCCAACCGGGCCATGAGCAGCCTGAGCCGCTTCGCGCGGCTGAAGGCGCTGCTGCCCGTGAGCCTGACACTGCTGCTCACCGGCCTGCTGCCCATCGGCGCCCGGGCCCAGCTGGCGGGCCGAGATCCGCAGCGGCCGCCGGCGGCCTCCCGCATCGGCGTGTGGCTCACCAACAGTCCCAGCCCCCTCTACTACCAGCCCGCCCGGATCGATCGGGCGGTGCAGGAGCTGGCAGCGGCCGGCTTCACCACCCTCTACCCCAACGTGTGGAGCCGGGGCGCCACCTTCCACCGCAGCCGCTGGGCCCCCATGGAGCCCCAGCTGGAGAAGGCCAACCCCGGCTTCGATCCCATCTGCCACATGACCCGGGCGGCCCAGCGCCGCGGCATGGAGGTGTTCCCCTGGTTCGAGTACGGCCTGATGGAACCCGCCACCGCCGAGGTGGTGCGCGCCAGGCCCGAGTGGGTGCTGCAGCGCCGCGACGGCAGCACCGCCTATCCGATGCACGGCACCACCATGGTGTGGCTGAATCCGGCCCACCCGGGGGTGCGGGAGCGCTTCATCGGTCTGATCACCGAGATCGTGCAGCGCTGCGGCGTGGACGGCATCCAGCTCGACGACCACTTCGCCTGGCCGGTGGAACTGGGCTACGACCCCTACACCCGCCAGCTCTACCGCCAGGCGACGGGCCAGGAGCCGCCGGCCAACCACGCCGACCGCTTCTGGATGCGCTGGCGCCGCCAGCAGCTCACCGACCTGCTGCGGGAGCTGCGCGCCAGCCTGCGCGAGCTCGACGAACAGGCCCGCAAGAGTGGCAAGGGCACCGGCCATCCCACCTGGATCAGCCTCTCACCGGGGCCCTTCCGCTTCGCCTACAACCGCTGGCTGCAGGACTGGGAGCTCTGGAGCGTGGGCAGCCTGGTGGACGATCTGGTGGTGCAGAACTACGCCTTCTCGGTGCAGGGGTTCGCCAAGGATCTCAACCAGCCGGCACTGGTGAAGGCGCGCGAGTGGGGGATGCCCGTGGAGATCGGCATCCTGGCCGGTTTCGGCGGCCGCACCCCCGACATGCCCACCCTGACCGAGAAGGTGCGCCTGGCCAAGGGCCGCGGCCATGGAGTTATTTACTTCTACTGGGAAGGGCTGTGGGGTGAACACGCCGGCCGGGAGGGGGCGGAGTTTCGCCAGCGGGCCTTCCGTGAGCTGCACCGCAGCCTGGCGCGCCCCACCGCCACAGCCCCCCGCCGCTAGACGGCCCGACACTGCTCCACCACCTCGCGGCAGTTGGTGGAGAGCTTGGCAGCGGCGAGCTGGTCGAGCGCCTCGCGCAGGCGTGCCCGCCGGGCCGGGCCGTAGCTCTGCCAGCGGCTGAACACCTTGGCGAGGCGGGAGGCGGTGATCGGGTTGCGGCGGTCCAGCGCGGCGATCTGGGCCGCCAGGAAGCGGTAGCCGCTGCCGTCGGCGGCATGGAACACCGGCGCATTGCCGGCCAGGCCACCCAGCACCGCCCGCACCGAGTTGGGCGCAGCGGGGTCATAACGAGGGTGTTCCAGCAGCCGGGCCACGCGCTCCAGACCATCGGCGAAGGGGGCCGAAGCCTCCAGCGCAAACCAGGCATCGAGGATCACGGGCCGCTGCTGCCAGCGGGCATAGAAGGCATCCATCGCCTCCTGCCGCTGCGGGATCGGATAGCACTGCAGCGCCTGCAGACCGGCGCGGGCCAGGGTCATCGAGGGGCCCTCCACGGCGCCGCGCGCCGCAGCGATCACGGCGCCATCACAGGCGGCCACCCGCCAGCTCCAGATCGCCGCCGTGAGGCTGCGGGCGCCGTTGCCCTCAGGCCAGGCCCGATCCCACTCGCGGCGGCAGCGCTCCAGGGCCTCGCCGAGAGGATCGGCCAGAGCTTCGCCGAAGCGCTGCTTCAGGGCCATGCGCGCGGCGTACAGAGCCGGCGGGTCGGGCTCCAGCCCCGCGCCGCTGGCGGCATCCTCGAGTTCAGGCAGGCCAGGCAGCCCCATCAGCGCGGCCCGGCTGGCTTCCGAAAGGCCCGGGTCGGCAAGGATGCGCCGGAAGGCGTCGATCAGCTCGGTCTCCAGCAGGTCATCGGCCTGGCCGCTGGCCCGGCGCAGCAGGGCTTCGCGCAGCAGCAGCTGGCCGGCGTCCCAGCGGGCGAAGGCATCGCTGTCGCTGGCCAGCAGGTGCACCAGCTCGGCCGTGGGTCGGCCCAGCTCGAGCTTCACCGGCGCCGAGAACTGGCGCAGCACCGACAGGGCCGGCGGATGGTGCTGCCGAGGCAGGTTCACCACCCGCAGGTGCTGCTCCGTCCTGTCCACCACCACAAGGCGGGTGAGCTGGCCGGCCTCGCCGCTGCGGCTGGCCCGCCTGGCCTGCTCGTCGGTCTCGCCCTCCAGCTGCAGCGGCAGGGGCCGGCCGGCCTGGTCGAGCAACCCCAGGGCCAGGGGGATCACCACCGGCTGTTTCTCGTCCTGACCGGGAGTGGGGGGCGTGTGCTGGTGGATCTGCAGCTCCAGCCGGCCGCTGTCGCCATCCCAGAGGCGGCGCACCTCCAGCCGGGGGGTGCCGGCCTGGTGATACCAGCGGCGGAACTGGGCGAAATCGAACCGCGGGGGATCATCCCCAGCGCCCCCTGCGGCACTGGCGGCCCAGGCCTCTTCGGCGGCGTCCTGCATGGCCTGCACGAAGTCATCGCAGGTGGCCGCGGAACCGTCGTGCCGGGCCACATACAACGCCATGCCGCGCTGGAAGGTGGTCTCTCCGAGCAGGGTGTGGAGCATCCGGATCAGCTCCGAGCCCTTCTCGTAGATAGTGGTGGTGTAGAAGTTGTCGATCGCCTGGTAGGCGTCCGGCTGCACCGGATGGGCCGTTGGGCCTGCATCCTCTCGGAACTGGGTGTTGCGCAGCATGGCCACGTTCTCGATGCGGTTGAGCGCGGCGCCGTGCAGATCGGCCGAGAAACTCTGATCCCGGAACACGGTGAGTCCCTCCTTGAGGGAGAGCTGGAACCAGTCGCGGCAGGTGATGCGATTGCCGGTCCAGTTATGGAAATACTCGTGGGCGATCACACTTTCAATCCGCTCCAATTCCGCATCGGTAGCGGTTTCCGCATCGGCGAGAACGAGCTTTGAATTGAAGATGTTGAGGCTCTTGTTCTCCATCGCGCCCATGTTGAAGTGACGCACCGCCACGATGTTGTATTCATCGAGGTCATATTCGAGCCCGTAGCGCTGTTCATCCCAGGCCATGGCGCGCTTCAGCGAGCCCATGGCATGGGCGGTGTAGGGCGCATCGCCCGGCTCCACATGGATGCGCAGCGTCACCCGTCTCCCGCTGGCGGTGGTGAAGCGGTCCGTCACCTCCTCCAGCCGGCCCGCCACCAGGGCGAAGAGATAGGAGGGCTTGGGAAACGGATCGTCCCAGACGGCGTAGTGGCGTGGTGCGGAGGCCGCAGCCGCGGGCGGCTCCAGATCCCCGGTCTCAATGCAGTTGCCGTTGGAGAGAAGCACGGGGCAGCAGTCGCGATCCGCCTCGATGCGCACCCGGAAGCGGCTGAGCAGATCAGGGCGGTCGGGGTGGAAGGTGATGCGGCGGAACCCCTCGGCTTCGCACTGGGTGGTGAACAGGCCCCCGCTCACGTACAGGCCCTCGAGGGTGGTGTTGGCGTGGGGGTGGATCCGAACCCTGCTCTCGAGCAGGAAGGGCCGCGCTGGTGGCTCCGGAATCACCAGCTCCCCGCCGCTGCGCTGGTAGGCGGTTTCAGCGAGCGGCTGGCCGTCGAGGCGCAGCTCGAGGAGCTCCAGATCGACCCCCTGCAGCACCAGCGGTCCGGGCTCAGCCAGGGGATTGGGGCGGAAGGCGAGCCTGGCCTGGACCTCGGCGTGGTCCGCATGCAGCCGCACCGTGAGATCGGTGCGCTCCAGCAGCTGGGGAGCGGGACGGTAGTCGGATAGACGGACCGTGGTCATCGGCGGGGGGGCTTGGGAGTGGGCGTGGCGGCCGGCTGTGGAGAGGGAGGCGGGAGCGGCGGTTGCCCTGCAGCAGCGCCGGGCGCCGAGCTCTGCACGGCCTGGCGCACGTCGCGGAGCACCTGCGGCGGCACCTGATCGGGACAGATCTCGACAGCACCGATCACGGCGGCGTTGACGGCGCCTCTGCGCAGGTCCTCCAGGCTGAGGGGGCTGGCGGACACCGGCGCGATGGCGCTTTGGTGGGTGTCCTGAATCCACCGGGTGATGGTTTCGGCAGCCACTCCCACCGCCTGCTCGAACTCAACCCCGGAAGCCCGTGCGATGCAGACGTTCAGGGCTGCGAGGCTGGTGTACGTCTCCATCTCGGCCTGGGTGGCCGGTGCCGCCAGGGCCGAGCCGGCCGGTACCAGACAGGCGGCAGCCAGCAGCACGCGCAGGAACGGGAGGCCCGGCGCGGCGGCCCTGAACGGCAGACCCGGGAGGTGCAAGCGGGGATTCCGGCGGAAGGCTGGCTCCATGCTGCTGCATGGACCGGGGCCTGCCGCCGCGGGGGCGCTGCCCATAGGGTGATCGCGTGAACCCCACAGCCGCCGGCAACGCTCCCTCCGGTCCTGAGGACGGTGTCCGGGACCCGGACCCGCGCCAGACCATGCAGCTGCTGCTGCTGGCCTCCAGCCGTCACCTGGCCAGCCCGGATCTGCGCAACCTGCTGCAGCTGCTCAAGAGCGATGAGCTGGGGTTTGCCGTGAACCTCACCATCGCCGATCCCTGCCGCCAGCCGGAGCTGCTGGAGCTGCACCGGCTGGTGGCCACCCCGGCCCTGGTGAAACTGGCGCCGGGGCCCCGGCAGATGTTCGCGGGCAGCACCATCACCCAGCAGCTGCGCAGCTGGCTGCCGCGCTGGCAGCAGGAGCAGATGGTGAGCGGCCTGGGAATGAGCCTGCAGCCGCCTGAGATCGACGGCAGTCGCAGCCGCCGCGAACTGCAGCTGGAGGATCAGCTGCTGGTGCTGCGCCAGGAGAACGAGGCCCTGATCGAGCGGCTGGGGGTGCAGGAACGCCTGCTGCGGATGGTGGCCCATGAACTGCGCACCCCGCTCACCGCCAGCAAGCTGGCTCTGCAGAGCCATGAGCTCGGCCAGATCGACATGCATCGGTTCAAGGACGTGCTGCGGCGGCGCCTGAACGACATCGAGGCCCTGTCGCAGGATCTGCTGGAGGTGGGCACCACCCGCTGGGAGGCCCTGTTCAACCCCCAGCGCCTCAGCCTGGGGCCGGTGGCGGCCGAGACGATCCTGGAACTGGAGAAGCTCTGGGTGGGCCGCGATCTGCGGCTGGTCACCGACATCCCCGCCGACCTGCCCGATGTCTACGCGGATGGGCGGCGGATGCGCCAGGTGCTGCTCAACCTGCTGGAGAACGCCTTCAAGTACACCCCCGATGGCGGCCGGGTGAGCCTGGCGCTGCTGCACCGCACCAGCCAGTGGGTGCAGGTGAGTGTGTGCGACAGCGGGCCAGGCATTCCGGCGACCGAGCAGCAGCGCATCTTCCAGGACCGCGTCCGCCTGCCCCAGACCTCTGGCACCACCTCCGGCTATGGCGTGGGACTGTCCGTGTGCCGGCGCATCGCCGAGGTGCACGGCGGACGGATCTGGGTGGTCTCGGAACCCGGGGAAGGGGCCTGCTTTCACGTGACCGTGCCGGTGTGGAGCGGCCAGGGTCCCGCTGCCTTGACGAAGGGACACCCCGGCCCGTAGCTTCCACACATCGGCGCAACGGCCCAGATCCCGGATCCGGTGCCGCCAGTCCCCCCACCAGGCCTCAGACCGAGAGCCGTATGGAGTGACCCTGTGCCGTGGCCTCGCCCCCATCGTCTAGAGGCCTAGGACACCTCCCTTTCACGGAGGCGACAGGGGTTCGAATCCCCTTGGGGGTATCCAGACATCAGTCCGGCCAGGACCTTCGGGCCCGTCTGGACCTTCGGGAACGCTTCCCCCATCGCTTCTCGGGTCGCGAATCGTGTGTCGCGATCACTCGAGAGAGAGGGTCGGGAACAACCAACCGGGCCGGCTGACAGCGGAGCGTGTGGCCGCTCGGGTGAGTCTCTGCTCCCGAGACGTCCTCGCCGGAGTCCGATCCGGGCTGATGTTCGGCGTTGGCTGACGCTCAGCCGTCCGCGCATCCGGAGGCACGCCGGACGGCCTCCTGCTGCACACCACGCAGGTTGCAGGCCAGGTCCTGCTGCAGCCGCTGCTCGATCAGCCCGATGGGCATTCCCGGCTTGCCCTGCACCGTGAGGTCGTACAGCAGGCGGGTGCTGATCTCATCGCAATCCACGCGCCAGGTCCCTTCGAAGCGGCGGAAATCGCCGCTGAGCATCCGGAAGCGCAGTTCCCCGGCCGCGGGGTCCTCCTCCAGCTCCAGTTCCACCCGTGCGCTGAAGCGCAGGCCACAGAACTGCTGACTGCCCACCTGCTCCAGGGCCACCCGGTTGCCCTGCCGCCACAGCTGGCGGGAGCTCATCAGGTTGGGGATGAAGCGGTCGAGGTTGCCGTAGTCGGTGAGCACGGCCCAGATCCAGTCGGGTTCCAGCGTCAGACGCAGCAGCACCGCCAGGCGGCGGGTTCCCTGTTCGAGCCGCTCCATCTCCTGCTGGATGGTGTCGAGGCTGCAGCTGCGCTCGCTGGGCTGACCGGCGGACAACCCGGCGGCCTCGACGGGTTGGGGGCTGGGCTGCAAGAGGCTGAGCGGCGCCAACGGGTGTGGCCGTGTGTGCTGCGCCACAACCTAACTGCATCGGCCGGATCTGCAGCGGCACCGATGCCGGGCGGGGTGGCTCCGGAGCGGCTCTTTATGATCGGCCCCAATCTGCCGGAACCTCAGCCGCCATGCGTGTCTCAACGGGTCGTGCCAATCAGTCCGACAGCCGCATGTTCAACGTGGTGGTGGAGGGTTACGGCATCGGCCAGCAGCGCCAGGCGGAGCGGGTGTTCACCGTCCCCTTCGGCCAGCTGCAGAGCACGATCCAGACGATCGCCCGGCAGGGCGGCGTGATCACCGGCGTGTTCGCCATCGACCACGCTTCCGACGGTGGTGCCGCCGCCCCGGCAGCGGCTGAATCCGTTCCCGCCTCCGCACACGGGCAAGCGGCACCTGGGCAGGCCTCAGCAGAATCGGCCACCACCGCGCCGCGTCCCGCCGTGTCCCACGCCACCAGCCACGCCGCTGTTCCGGTCAACACCTACAAGCCGAAATCCCCCTTCGTCGGCACCGTCACCGAGAACTACAGCCTCGTGGGCGAAGGAGCCATCGGCCGGGTGAACCACATCACCTTCGACCTGGCGGGCGGCGATCCCCAGCTGGAGTACATCGAGGGCCAGAGCATCGGCATCATCCCCGACGGCACCGACGCCAACGGCAAGCCCCACAAGCTGCGCCTCTACTCGATCGCCAGCACCCGCCACGGCGACAACATGGCCGGCCACACCGTCTCGCTCTGCGTGCGCCAGCTCCAGTACGAGAAGGACGGCGAGACCATCAACGGCGTGTGCTCCACCTTCCTCTGCGACATCGAACCCGGCGCCAAGGTGAAGATCACCGGTCCTGTGGGCAAGGAGATGCTCCTGCCCGACGACGAGGAAGCCAACGTGATCATGCTGGCCACCGGCACCGGCATCGCTCCGATGCGGGCCTACCTGCGGCGCATGTTCGAACCCGCCGAGCGCGAGAAGAACGGCTGGAACTTCCGCGGCAAGGCCTGGCTGTTCATGGGCGCCCCCAAGACCCCCAACCTCCTCTACGACGCCGACTTCGAGCACTACCAGAGCCAGTTCCCCGACAACTTCCGCTACACCAAGGCGATCAGCCGCGAGCAGCAGAACACCAGGGGTGGCCGCATGTACATCCAGGACCGGGTGCTCGAGCACGCCGATGAGATCTTCGCGATGATCGAAAACCCCAAGACCCATGTGTACATGTGCGGTCTCAAGGGTATGGAGCCGGGCATCGACGAGGCGATGACCACCGCCGCCGCCGCCAAGGGGCTCAACTGGAGCGAGCTCCGGCCGGCCCTCAAGAAGGCCGAGCGCTGGCACGTGGAGACCTACTGATCAGCGTGATCAGGTCCTCGGTGCTCGTTTGCTCACAGCCCCGATCCAGCACCACTCCGCCGGTGCTCCGCCAGGCAGCCTGGGTCTGATCGAACAAGATCCGGGGAGAGACCGTTCATGACCGCCGTGCTCACCAACCCTCTGCGGGTCGGCCTGCGGCAGGAGCGGATCATCCCCTCCCAGTGCATCGTGATCTTCGGGGCCAGCGGTGACCTCACCCACCGCAAGCTGATCCCGGCCCTGTTCGAACTCTTCCGCCAGCGCCGCCTGCCCAGCGAATTCGCGGTGCTGGGCTGTGCCAGGCGCCCCTGGAGCGATGAGGAGTTCCGCACGCGCATGGCCGAGGCCCTCGGCGACACGATCGAGGGCCATGGCCACACCTGGCAGTCGTTTGCCGCGGGCCTGTTCTACGAGCCTGCCGATCTCTCCAACCCGGCCTCGATCCAGGCCCTGGGCCAGCGGCTCGAGCAGATCGACCGCCAGCGCGCCACCCGCGGCAACCGCACCTTCTATCTGTCGGTGTCGCCGGCCTTCTACGGCAGCGGCACCCGTGCCCTGGCCGCCGCCGGGCTGCTTTCCGATCCGGAGCGCAGCCGGGTGGTGATCGAGAAGCCCTTCGGCACCGACTACCCCAGCGCCCAGGCGCTCAACAAGGTGGTGCAGGCCAGCGCCAAGGAGAAGCAGATCTTCCGGATCGACCACTACCTCGGCAAGGAGACGGTTCAGAACATCCTGGTGCTGCGCTTCGCCAACACCATCTTCGAGCCGGTCTGGAACCGCAATTTCATCGCCAACGTACAGATCACCGCGGCGGAAACGGTGGGGGTGGAGGAACGGGCCGGCTACTACGAAACCAGTGGCGCCCTGCGCGACATGGTGCAGAACCACCTCACCCAGATCCTGGCGCTGACCGCCATGGAACCCCCCGGGCGCTTCGACGCCGAGGCGATCCGCAACGAGAAGGCCAAGGTGCTGCAGGCCGCCCGGCTGGCCAACCAGGGCGAGCCCTGGAAATGCTGCGTCCGCGGTCAGTACGGCTCCGGTGGCAGCAGCCGCAGCCCGATCCCCGGGTATCGCCAGGAGCCCGGCGTGAATGCCAACAGCACCACCGAAACCTACGTGGCGATGAAGCTGTTCATCGACAACTGGCGCTGGCAGGGGGTGCCGTTCTATGTGCGCACCGGCAAGCGGCTGCCCAAGCGGCTGAGCGAGGTGGTGCTCACCTTCCGCCAGGCGCCGGTGCACCTCTTCGACGCGGCCGGCGGCGCCCCCACTCCCAACCAGCTCATCCTCCGGATCCAGCCGGATGAGGGGGCGAACATCCGCTTCGAGGTCAAGGCCCCCGGGTCGGGCATGCGCAGCCGCCCGGTGGACATGGCCTTCAGCTACGACGAGAGCTTCGGTGAGCCCAGCGACGAGGGCTATGTGCGTCTGCTGGCCGACGCCATGCTCGGTGACCCCACCCTGTTCACCCGCAGCGACGAGGTGGAGGCCGCATGGCGGCTCTACACCCCCGTGCTCGAGCTGATCGAAGACTCTCCCTGGCAGCTTCCGGTGCACCCCTACGAGGCCCGCACCTGGGGGCCCGCCGCCGCCGACACCCTGCTGGCCGACGACGGGCTGGTCTGGCGTCGTCCCTGAGCCCAGCCCCCTCCCCTCCCGCCATGTCCCCCCAACTCACCCTCCAGGCCCCCACGGCTCTCCCGCCCACGGAGGTTCCCAGCTACCTGCAGACCCTGTGGGGCGAGGGACTGCAGGATTCCGACGGTGCCACCACCTTCACCCTGGTGGTGTACGAGGGCTCGTGGCTGCAGCAGCACCTGATCCGCACCGGTCGCGCCGACGGACCGCTCACCGGCCTGCTGGAACCGGAGCTGATCGAGGCCGCCAAGCGGGCGGTGCAGGAGATCGACCTGCCCCTGAGCACGGCGGTGATGGATCAGCGCCTGGCCTGGGAGCTGGGGCAGCAACCCGGGCACCACCAGGTGCAGGATCTGCGCGGCCAGTTCGTCGATACCGCCATCAGCACCCACAAGCCCCGGCGGCTGATCACCCTGGCGCCCACCCTCGATGAGGGGCAGCCGCTGGAAACCCTGGTGGCCGCCTACTGCCCGCTGCCGGAGGAGGGGGGTGCCGGCACGGCCTGCGGTGACGTGGTGGTGCTGCGGGGTGGCCGGGGCTCGCTGCAGCAGTCCCTGGACCTGATCCATTCGCTGGTCACCCATGACCTGCCCTGCTGGGTGTGGTGGAACAGCAGCCTCGACGAGGCGCCCGAACTGCTGGAGGCCCTGGCACCGCCGCCTCGCCGCCTGGTGGTGGACAGCTCCCTGGGCCAGCCCCGCCGCTGCATCGACCTGCTGGTGAAGCGCATCGAGGCTGGCCAGGCGGTGAACGACCTCAACTGGCTGCGACTGCGCAGCTGGCGCGAGTCGCTGGCGATGGTGTTCGACCCGCCCTCGCGCCGCGACGCCCTCGAGCACGTGGTGCAGCTGGACATCGACGTGGAGGGCGACCATCCCCTCAAGGGCCTGCTGCTGGCGGCGTGGATCGCCGACCGTCTGGGCTGGCACCTGACCGATTCCTACCCGCTGGACGGCGAAGGGATCGGTGCCGCCTTCGAGCGCACCGATGGCGCCGCCGTGCAGTTCCGTCTCATGCCGGTGCCGGTGGGCAGCCCCAAGATCCATCCCGGCGCCCTTGTGGGCCTGCGCCTGATCTGCGCCCCCGAGGGCCGGCCGCCGCTGTGCGTGATCCTCTGCTCCGAATCCGGCGGCTGCATGCGCCTGGAATCCGGCGGCATGGCCTCGATGGAGCTGGCCGAAGACGTGGTGCCCCTGCCCAACGAAAGCGAGGAGATGGAACTGGCCCGGCTGCTGGCCGGCGGTCACGACACCACCAACCCCCTGCTGGCCTCGGCGGCCCCGCTCGCAGCCCGGCTGCTGCCCGGCTGAGGGGCCGCAGCCATGCCCTGTCTGATCGCCGCGCCAGGCAGTGGCAGCGGCAAGACCCTGCTCAGCCTCAGCCTGGCGGCGCTGGCCCGCCGGCGGGGCCTGCGGCTGCAGCCGTTCAAGGTTGGTCCCGACTATCTCGACCCCCAGCTGCTGAGCCGGGTGAGCGGGCAGACCTGCCGCAACCTCGATCCGCTGCTCTGCGGCGAGGCCTGGGTGCAGCGCTGCTTCCACTGGCACGGCCGCCGCGCCGACCTGGCCCTGGTGGAAGGGGTGATGGGGCTGTTCGACGGGCGTGGACCCGGCAGCGAGGGGAGTTCGGCGGCAGTGGCGGTTCAGCTGGGACTGCCCGTGATCCTGGTGGTGGAGGCCTCCCGCCAGGCGGGATCGATCGCAGCTCTGGTGCGCGGCTTCCGCGACCATGGCCCGCCCCGGGTGAACCTGGCCGGGGTGGTGCTCAACCGGGTGGGCTCCGAGCGGCACCGGACCCTGCTGGCCGAGGCCCTCGCGGCGGTCTCCGTGCCGATGCTGGGAGCGTTGCCGCGGCACCCGTCCCTGGAGCTGCCCAGTCGCCACCTGGGCCTGCTTCCCCCCGGCGAGGTGAGCGACCTGGAGAACCGGCTCGCCACCTGGGCGGCCCTGGCGGAGCGGCACCTTGATCTGCCGCGGCTCTGGCCCCTGCTGGCCCCGCCTCCGCCTGCCGCCCCTGAGGGCGATCCCGAAGCACAGGGAGATCCGATCCAGGCGCTGCTGCGACTCCCGGCCCACGGCGATGGGCGTGCGTTCGGCGACAGCGGGAGCCGCACCACCAAGGCTGGTGTCAGGGTGGCGGTGGCCAGCGACGCCGCCTTCCATTTCCGCTACCCGGAGGCCGGTGAACTGCTGACGGCCCTGGGCCTGGAGCTGTGCTCCTGGAGCCCCCTGGCCGATCAACCGCTACCGCCCGGGGCCGCCGCCGTGCTGCTGCCGGGCGGCTACCCGGAGCTCCATTCCGAACGACTGGCAGCGGCCCGGCGCAGCCTGGCGGACCTGCGCCGGGCCTTCGGCGCCGGGATACCGATCGTGGCCGAGTGCGGCGGCCTGCTGCTGCTCGGCCGGGAGCTCTGCGACCCGCAGGGCCAGTCCCATCCGATGGCCGGCCTGCTGCCCTTCCGGGCCCGGCGCGGCGAGCTCAGCCTCGGCTACCGGCAGGCCACGGCCCTGGGTGACGGGCTGTTGGTGCGCCGCGGCGAACGCATGCAGGGCCATGAGTTCCACCGCTGGCAGCTGGAGTCGGCACGACAACAGCCACCAGCTGCTGACGGACGGGAGCTTTGGCAGCTGGAGGGCTGGGGCAGTGCGGTCCGGGCGGAGGGCTGGCGCACGGCCCATCTCCACGCCAGCTGGCTGCATCTGCACTGGGCCGGCTTCCCGCAGCTCCCCCGGCGCCTGGCGGCGGCGGCCCGTCAGGCAGCTGGTGCCCTGAGCGCCGGCACCTGCTCCATGGGCGGATCAGCACAGGAATGAGCCACCTGATCGGAGAGCTGGCGGCCTTCGGCCTCGCGGTGGGATTTTCGCCTCTGCACATCGGCCTGCTGCTGCTGCTCCTGCTGGGCCCCCAACCCCTGCGTCGCAGCGGCTGGTTCGTGGCCGGCTGGCTGATCACCACGGCGGTGGCGATGGCGCTGCTGCTGAGTGTGGGCCATGGCCTGATGCTGACGATGGAGAAGGGCAGCGGCCACCGCACCGCGCTCGACCTGCTGGCCGCCGGCGCCTTGCTAGCGCTGGGGCTGCGGGAAGTGCTCGAGGGCCGCGAGCGGACCGCGCCGCCCGGCTGGACCCAGAAGCTGGAGCAGTTCGGATCGCTGCCCCTGCCCCTGCTGCTCGGGGTGAGCGCAACTCTGGAACTGGCCAGCCCCGACGACCTGTTCCTGCTAGCCAGAACGGCCGGCAGCCTGCTGGAGGCGGGACTCAACGGACGACAGGAGACACTGGGCGTGATTGTGTTCAGCCTGGTCAGCAGTCTGTTGCTGCTGCTGCCGCTGCTGGCGGTGATCACCGGCGGACGCGAGCGGATTCTGCCCCTGCTGGAGAGAGGCAAACGCTGGCTTATCGGGCGGGGCGATCTGGTGCTGGCCCTGGTTAGCCTTGCTGCGGCGGGTTATCTGGTGTGGCAGGGAATCGACGGTCTGCAGCTGGGCCTGGGTGACTGAAGGAGCTGGTGGTGGGCGGATCTCTGCCCGCCTGTGCCGCTCAATCCGAGGCCAGCCAGTCGCGCCAAAGTCGCTGATCGGCCTGGCTGCCCGTGCCGGCCACCAGCGCCACCGCCTGGCTGGCCCGGCTCACGGCCACATACACGAGCTGGCGCCGCAGCAGCTCGTCCCGGGGCCAGAAGACATCGCTGTCAACGAACACCTCGCCGAAGGTGCTGCCCTGGCTCCGGTGCACCGTGAGCACGGCGGCCGGTCCCACGGCTGCAAAGGCGTCGCGCACCAGGAAGAACTGCCGCCACAGCCCTCGGGCCGCGGCCTTGCCCTGATCCCGGGCCACGCCGCGGGCCGTGATGCGCAGCCGCTCGAGCACAGCGTCGAGGGAACGGCGGGCGGCACTGCCCGCCGGCGGCAGCAGGCGCAGGCTGAGCGGTGTCTCACCGGACTGCGCCATGGTGGTGACCGTGGCGGTGAGGGTGTCGATCGGCGGGGCGTCGCTCACCCCCAGATCGGCCAGGTCGCAGCGCTCGGGAGCCACATCACGCACCACCAGCTCGCGGTTGGAGCCCAGCACCATGTCGGGCTCCTCGGCCGCCGCCTCACCCTGCCGACAGGCGGGGGCCATCACGGCGCTGCGGCTGATCAGCACCTCCCCCGGCAGCACCGGCAGCTGATCAGCCATCTCGCCGTGCAGGGCGCGCCGAGCGATCGGCACCAGTCGCTCCAGCGAGCGGTTGGTGTAGCAGAGGATGCGGGCCAGGTCGGGATTGTCGGTTTCGGCGCTGCGGCGCAGGGCGGACTGGGCCTCCAGCAGCCACTCCTGGCGATCGAGGAGGGCCACCCGCCCCTCGGCGGTGCGGACCGGCGGCAGCGGCGGCGGCCGCCGGCAGGGCAGGGCCTGCTCGCGGATCCCCTGGGCCAGGCGCAGCACCGGTCCCTGGTGGCGCACCACCTGACGCAGGGCAACGGCACGGGCGCGGCCCAGGGCGAACACCGGACTCTCGGGCTCCCCCACCGGCGGCAGCTGGGCGGGGTCACCCACGAACACCAGCCGGGTGCGGAAGGGATGGGCGCAGCGCAGGGCGATCTCCAGCAGCTGGCTGTCCACCATCGAGGCCTCATCGATCAGCACCAGCCCCAGGTGCTCGAGCGCTCCGGCGGTGTGCTCGCTCTCCTCGCAGCGCTCCAGATCCCCCTGCCTGCTGAGCCGCAGCCGCAGCAGCCTGTGGATGGTGGAGGGGAACCAGGTGGGGCTCAGGCCGGCCCCCTGCAGATGGCTGCGCAGCACGCCCACCGCCTTGTGGGTGGGCGCGACCACGGTCCAGCACAGGCCCGAAGCCTCAGCCTGGCCCAGAAAGCGCATCGACAGGAAGGTCTTGCCGGTGCCGGCGTAGCCGCTGAGCACGAAGGGCAGGCCGGCGGCCGGCACGGCCAGCCAGGCGGCGAAGGCATCACAGGCCGCCTCCTGGTCGGCGGTGAGGACGTCAGCCAACCGCGCCCGGCAGACCCCAGAGCTGCGCCAGGTGCAGGGGCGAGCCCACCAGCGCCAGTCCGGGCAGGGCCACGGCCGGGCCCATCAGGGCCCCCGCCAGCACCTCCAGGCGGGTGTGGCCGAGGTTTTCCTTCAGGCGCGGCAGGGAACCGCCGGCCGAATCCCCCCCCGTGCCGACCTGCGGCGTCCAGGCATTCACCCGGGCCGCGGTGAGGCCGGCGGCCCGGCGCACCCCCGAGGCGTCATAGAGCACCACGAAGCACATGGTGGCCGCCAGGGCGAAGAGGGGATCGGCGAAGCCCAGCTGCCAGCCGAGCCCCGCCGCCGTGCCGGTGAGCAGCGCCGAATGGCTCGAGGGCATGCCGCCGGTTTCCACCAGCACGCGGGGATTCCAGCGTCGGTGCACCGCGAGCTCGATCACCAGTTTGGACAGCTGGGCGACGCCGCAGGCCGCCAGGCCCCACCACAGCACGCCGTTGTCCAGGAGGGCGATCATCGATCGCGACTGGTGATGTAGTCGGCCAGGGCCAGCAGCGGCGCCGCCTTCAGACCGCCCTGGCCCTCCTCGCCAAAGGGAGCCAGGGCAGCCTTGGCCTCAGTCACCAGGGCGTCGGCCCGCTGGCGCGACTCCTCCAGGCCCAGCAGCTTGGGATAGGTGGTCTTGTCGGCGGTGAGGTCCTTGCCGGCGGTCTTGCCGAGCACCTCGCTGCTGGCGGTCACATCGAGGATGTCGTCGATGATCTGGAAGGCCAGGCCGATGCCGCGGGCATAGATGCGCAGAGCCTCCAGCAGGGCTTCGGGGGCGCCGGCGATCAGGGCACCGCTGAGCACGCAGGCCCGCAGCAGGGCGCCGGTCTTGTGCAGGTGGATGTACTCGAGGGTGTCGAGGTCCACGTCCTCGCCCTCGCACTCCAGGTCCACCACCTGGCCGCCCACCAGGCCGGGGGCACCTGAGGCCAGGGAGAGCTCGCCCACCACCGCCAGCAGCCGCTCGGCCGGCACGCCGGGGCTGCGCAGCGACACCATCTCGAAGGCGCGGGTGAGCAGGGCATCGCCGGCCAGGATGGCGTTGGCTTCGCCGTACACCTTGTGGTTGGTGGGCCGGCCCCGGCGCAGGTCGTCGTTGTCCATCGCCGGCAGGTCGTCGTGGATCAGCGACATGGTGTGGATCATCTCCAGCGCCACCGCCGTGGGCATGGCCAGCTCGACCTCTCCGCCTGCCAGTTCGCAGGCCGCCAGACAGAGAATCGGCCGCAGCCGCTTGCCGCCCGCCAGCAGCGAATAGCGCATCGCCTCACGAAGCGATTCAGGCCGCTCCGGCCCCAGTGCCGCATCCAGGGCCGCCTCCACCCGCTGGCGGGCCGCGTCGAGGTAGGCCCCGAAGTCGAAGGCGAAGTCCCGGTCCCGTCCCGTGGTCGTCGCCACCGCAGCCATGGGGGAAGGAATCGCTGCCGGGGATTCTCTCAGGCGGGGGCCACGATCCGTTCAAGCGGTCCCGCCGGGGGACACTGGTGTGAAGCGCACCAGCTTTGCAGCCCCCGCCAGCCATGCTGCCCACATACATCAGCGACACGGCGGAACGGCGCCGCCGGATCGCCGCCGCCGCCGCCGGCGTGGCTCCAGATCACTGGGTGACCCTCCGCCAGGGACCCCGGCAGGTACCCCGGATCCCCCTGGCCCAGGAGCTGCTGCTCTACCGGGTGGACAACGGCAGGCTGCTGGCGGAGCTGCAGGAACGGCTGGTCAATCAGCCCGAGCGCCGCCGCCATCTCGTCGAGCAGGAGTCGGAGCCCGGCACCCAGGAGCTGCTGCACGAGCTGCTGCTGGAGAAGGCGCGCGCTCCGGAAGGTCCGATCCTCCAGGAACTGGAGCGGCTGGCGGTGCAGACCGAACCGCTGCTGGTCGATGCCGCCGGGGTGGTGGTGAACGGCAACCGCCGCCTGGCGGCGATGCGCTGGCTGCTGGCCGCCGATCCCCGGCGCTACACCCGCTTCCAGGCGCCCCTGGCAGCGGTGCTTCCAGCGGAGGTGGAGCGTGCCGATCTGGAATTCATCGAGGCGGCGCTGCAGATGGCGCCGGAAACCAAGCTGGCCTACGGCTGGCTGGACCGGCGTCTGAAGATCCGCGAGCAGCGCGAGCTGCTGGGGCTCGCGGACGCCTGGATCCAGGAGGCCTACCGGATGCAGACGCCGGAGCAGCTGCAGCGTGAACTGGCCGAGCTGGAGCTGGCGGAGCGCTATCTGGAGGAGGTCTGCCGCACCCCCCTGCGCTATTCGGCGATCGCCGACGCCGAGCCCCTGTTCACCGGCCTCGCCGCCCAGCTGGCAGCCCTGCCCCGGCGGCTGGCCCGGCCCTGGCGGGCCCTGGGGCTGCTGCTGATCCACCAGCGCCAGCAGCTCGACACCGGCCTGGCGAAGCACTTCCCCTTCGCCGATCCGGTGGCCTCCGAGCTGCCCCGGGAGGTGCTGGTGCAGCTGGCCCAGGACTGGGAGCTGGTGGACGGGGATGCCGAAGCCGGCGGCTCCGAGCCTCTGGCCAAACCGGTGCTGCGCGAACTCATCGCCATGGCCGGAGCGGACGCCCATCGCGAACGCCGGGCCGCCCAGGTTCAGGATCAGCTGGATGCGACACGCCTCCAGCTGCGGCAGGAGCGCATCCCGCAGCGGCTGGCCGAGAACCTGCGCCAGGTGCGCCGGCAATTGCGGAAGCTGGATCTGAACCGTCTCGATCGACGTGAACGGCAGCGGATCCGGGGGGAACTGGCGGCGCTGTTCACCGAGGCAGAGCCGGTGCTGGGTGGCGCTGCCGTGGCACCACGGCCGCAGCCAGGGCTTCTGAGCCGGCTGCTGGAGCGCTGGCGCGGTTAGGTCAGACCACCAGATCGTCGAGGCCGTGGGCCAGGCCATGGCGCCGGCACCAGGCCACCACCGTGTTCACCAGCAGCATGGTCACGGTCATCGGCCCCACCCCACCGGGCACCGGCGTGAGGGCCGCAGCCAGGGGCTCCACCTCGTCGGCGTGCACGTCGCCGCACAGGCCTCCCTGCGGCAGCCGATGAATGCCCACATCCACCACCACCGTGCCGGGCCGCACGTGCTCGGCGCCGATGATCCCGGGCCGTCCGGCAGCCACCACCAGCACCTCCGCCTCGCGGCAGAGCCCCGCCAGGTCCAGCGTGCGTGAATGGGCCACGCTGACGGTGGCGTCGGCGGCCTGCAGCATCAGCGCCATCGGCTTGCCGACCAGGATGCTGCGGCCCACCACCACCGCCCGGCGGCCGGCGAGCGCCACCCCATGGCGGGCCAGCAGCGCCATCACCCCGGCCGGGGTGCAGCTGCGGGGGCCGGTCTCGCCCTTCAGCAAGCGGCCCAGATTGAGGGTGTGCAGGCCATCGGCGTCCTTCTCCGGATCGATCGCCGCCAGCAGCGGCGCCTCATCGAGACCGCTGGGCAGGGGCAGCTGCAGCAGGATGCCGTCGCAGGCGGGATCGGCATTGAGGCGCTGAACGGCCGCCAGCACCTGGGAGGCGGACGCGGCGGCCGGCAGGTGGGCACCCAGGCTGGTGATGCCCACCCGGCCGCAGGCCTTCTCCTTGTTGGCCACATACACGCCGCTGGCCGGATCGTCACCCACCCGCAGCACGGCCAGCCCGGGCGGGCGGCCGATCACGCCCTCGCGTTCGCCGATGGCGGCTTGCAGCCGCGCTTCGATCTCGGCCGCGAGCTGACGACCATCGAGTCGGGTGGCCATGGTGCATGCAGGGCAGGCCCCAGCTTGCAACGGCCCTGCCGATTAGTTTTGTCGCATGCGACAGCCGCGGCTGCGAACCCTCTGGCGCCGTCTCCTGCGGGCTGAGCGGCCGCTGCAGACGCCGGCATGGTGGCGCGGGCAGGACGCGGCGGCGGTGCTGCTGGTGTGCCTGCTGGCGGCCCTGCTGTCGAGCTGGCCGTGGCTGGTGGAGCCCAACCTGCGCGCCGGCATGGTGGCCCCCTTCACCGTGCGGGCGCCGCAGGCTGCCCGCGTGGCGGACAGCGCGGCCCTGGAGCAGCGCCGCGAGCAGATGCTGCCCCGCACCACCGTGCAGGTGGTGGACGAGGAGGCCAGCGCCGTGCTGCGGGAGCGGCTCGAGGAGAGCCTGCAGGCCATGGACGTCCAGGGGGGAGACGAGCCGAGGCTGGTGAAGCCGGTGTCGCTCACCGAAGCCGAACGAGCCTGGCTGCGGGGCCTCAGCAGCGTGCAGCGCACCGCCTGGGAACGGGAGGTGCGCCAGGCCCAGCTGCGCATGCTCAGCCAGGGCCTGGCGCCCGGAGTGGCGGAGGGTCAGCTGCTCCAGGCTGCCAGCCTGCAGCTCGACGGCCTGCCGAAGGAGGCCAGGGACGTGGGGGCCCGGCTGCTGGTGCACGGGCTGCAGGGCCAGTCGAACCTGCGCAGCGATCCGGCCCTCAGCCAGCGGCGCATCGAAGCCCTGATCAATCAGGAAGGCATCCCCACGATCAACGTCAAGCAGGGCGATCTCGTGGTGCAGCAGGGCGAGCGCATCAGCCCCCAGGCCTTCGACGTGCTCGATTACTTCGGCCTGGTGAACCGGCGACCACGGCCCCTGGCCTGGCTGGGTCACTTCCTCGAATCCCTGGCCATCTGCCTCGTGCTGGTGCTGCTGCAGCGGCGCTGGCGGCCCAGCCTGGAGCCGCGCCAGGTGATGCTGTCCCTGGCCGCCCTGCTGGCGGTGCAAGGCCTGAACCTCTGGCTCGGTCCTCTGGCCAGCCCAATGCTGCTGCTGGTGCCGCCCACGCTGCTGCTGTCCCAGGGCCTGGGCAGCGGCTGCGGGCTCGCCTGGCTGGCCGCGGCCACCCTGCTCTGGCCCCTGCCGCTGAGCGGCGTGCTGGGGGTGCGGCTGCTGGTGGCGGCGGCCACCGGCACGGTGGCGGCGATGGTCGCCGACCGCCAGCGCAGCCGGGCCGGGCTGCTGCAGCTGGCGGTGCTGCTGCCGGCCGGGGCCGTGCTGATGCAGTGGCTGCTGCTGCAGGGCCGGGGCCAGCCGGGGCAGCTGGACCTGGTGGGCGAGGGGCTGATGCTGGCGGGCCTGCTGATGCTGGGCCTGCTGCTGGCGCCGCTGGTGGAAACCTCCTTCGGGCTGCTGACGCGGGCACGGCTGCTGGAGCTGGCCGACCTGGAGCGCCCCCTGCTGCGCAGGCTCTCCTGCGAGGCGCCGGGCACGTTCGAACACACCCTCATGATCGCCGGGCTGGCCGAGGAGGGGGCCCGCAGCATCGGCGCCGATGTGGATCTGGTGCGCACCGGGGCGCTGTACCACGACGTGGGCAAGCTGCACGGACCGCAGTGGTTCATCGAGAACCAGGAGGGGGGCCACAACCCCCACGACCAGCTCGACGACCCCTTCACCAGCGCCTCCATTCTCCAGGCGCACGTGGATGAGGGTCTCAGGCTCGCCCGCCGCTACCGGCTGCCACGCCCCCTGGCTGACTTCATCCCGGAGCACCAGGGCACGCTCAAGATGGGCTACTTCCTGCACCAGGCCCGCGAGCGCAATCCGGCGGTGCCGGAGGAGCTCTTCCGCTACCGAGGTCCCACCCCGCGCAGCCGCGAGACGGGAATCCTGATGCTGGCCGACGGCTGCGAGGCCGCCCTGCGGTCCCTGTCGCCCACCACCACCGAGACGGAAGCCCGCGAGATGGTGCGGCGCATTCTGGAAGCGCGCCAGCGCGACGGTCAGCTGGCCAGCAGCGGCATCAGCCGCGCCGAGCTGGAGCTGCTGATCCGGGCCTTCGTGCGGGTGTGGAAGCGCATGCGGCATCGGCGCATCCCCTACCCGATCCCGGCCCGCAAGGCCTACAGCGCCTGATGGCACTCAGCTTCCGGCAACTGCAGGCCCAGCTCCAGCCCTCCTGGGGGCGGGCCACCGGCGGCCATGGCCCCGAGGTGGACGTGCTGGTGGTGCCGTCGCTGTCGATGGATCAGCGCCAGATGGGTCTGGTCACCGGCGCCCACCACTACGAGGAGCGCCAGCTCTTCTCCCTGATCGGCCTGCGCCATCCCGGCGTGCGCATGGTGTACTCCAGCAGCAAACCCCTGGCCGACCTGGTGGTGGACGCGGTGCTGGAACTGCTGCCGGGCGTGCCCACCTCCCATGCCCGGCGGAGGCTGCACCTGGTGGACACCGACGATGCCTCCTGCCGGCCCCTGGCGGCCAAGCTGCTGGAGCGGCCGGCGCTGCTGCAGCGCATCGCCGAACTGCTGCGTCCGGGGCGCAGCTTCATCAGCTGCTTCGTGGTGAGCGATCTCGAACGGCAGCTCTCGGAACGGCTGCAGGTGCCGCTGCTGGGCACCGATCCGGCCCTGGCCCACTGGGGCAGCAAGGCCGGCAGCCGCGAGCTGTTCGCCCGCTGCGGGGTGCCCCATCCACCCGGCAGCGGTCTGGTGCATGACCTCGACGCCCTGGCGGAAGCCACGGCGGACCTGTGGGAAGCCCATCCCCACCTGGGCCGCTGCGTGGTGAAACTCAATGAGGGCTTCAGTGGCGAGGGCAACGCCCTCCTCCCCCTGGCGCTCCTGGGACTGGCGCACCTGACGGCGGGCGAGCGGCGGCGGCGCCTTCGCACCGCCCTGGAGCGGCTGCCGATGCCGACCGACACCTGGCTGGTGCAGCTTGCGGAGCAGGGCGCGCTGGTGGAGGCCTGGCTGGAGGGTGGAGACGCGATCCGCTCGCCGAGCGTGCAGGGAATGATTCACCCCGGCGGTGAGGGCCACCCGCCGGAGGTGGAGGTGCTCTCCAGCCACGAGCAGGTGCTGGGGGGCGGCAACGGCCAGACCTACCTGGGCTGCCAGTTCCCGGCGGCCGCGGCCTACCGGGCCGACCTTCTGCGCCACGGCCTGGCGGTGGGGCAGGCCCTCGCCTCCGAGGGGGCCCTGGAGCGCTATGCGGTGGACTTCATCGCGCGCCGCATCGGGGAGCACTGGGACCTGCAGGCGATCGAGGTGAACCTGCGCCAGGGCGGCACCACCCACCCCTACATGGCGCTGCAGGCCATCACCAGCGGCCGCATGGATGCGGGCGACGGCCTGTTCCGCTCACCCGCCGGCATGCCGTTGTACTACCGGGCCACCGACAACCTCTGCGACCCGCGCCTGCGCGGGCTGCTGCCGATCGATCTGATCGACATCGTGGCGGAGGCCGGCCTGCACTACGACCCGGCCCAGCTGCGCGGCAGCGTCTTCCACCTGCTGGGCTGTCTGTCGGAATTCGGCAAGCTGGGCATGACCTGCATCGGCCGCAGCGCCGATGAGGCCGATGCCGTCTACGCCGCCACCGAGTCGCAGCTGCTGCGGGCAGCTGCCGGGCGAGGACATGGAGGTCATGACCAGCGCCGCTGATGCCAGGCCCAGGCGTCGGCCAGGATCGACCGCAGATCCGAGCGCTCGGGCCGCCAGCCCAGCTCGGCCTGGGCGCGGGTGGCATCGGCCACCAGTTCGGCGGGATCGCCGGGCCGGCGGGGGGCATCCAGCAGCGTGAGCTGCCGGCCGGTGACCTGCCGCGCCGCCTCGATCACCTCCTGCACCGAGTAGCCCCGGCCGGTGCCCAGGTTGTACACCAGGGGTGCCGAGGCTGAGGCGGGCACCGGGGTGCCGCCCAGCAGCCGCTGCAGCCCGAGCCCATGGGCGGCCGCCAGGTCGATCACGTGGATGTAGTCGCGGATGCAGGTGCCATCGGGGGTGGGATAGTCGCGGCCGTACACCTCCACCGCCCCGCGGCGGCCCGCCAGCGCCTCCAGCACCAGCGGGATCAGATGGGTTTCGGGTGTGTGGTCCTCGCCCAGGTCCCCGGCCGGATCGGCGCCGGCGGCGTTGAAGTAGCGGAAGATCACGCTGGGCTGGCCGTAGGCGGCGGCGAAATCCTCCAGCAGCTGCTCCACCATCCACTTGCTGCGGCCATAGGGATTGATCGGCCGTTGGAGGGTGGTTTCGCGGATCGGGATCTGATCGGGGTCCGGAATGCCGTACGTGGCGCAGGTGGAACTGAACACCAGCGGGATCGGGCTGTCGCGGCGCGCGCTCTCCGAACGCAGTGCCTCGAGCAGCACCAGGGTGTCGCCCAGGTTGTTGCGGTAATAGCGAGCCGGATCGGCCACGCTCTCGCCCACATAGGCATAGGCGGCGAAGTGCAGCACCGCCCGCACCGGCCCCGCGGGCACCAGCGGATGGCTGGCCCGGAGCACCTGATCGAGCAGCTCACGATCCCCGAGCTGACCCACGACCAGCGGCACCCCCAGCACCTGCTCGGCGATGTCGCGATGGCCGTACACCAGGTTGTCGAGCACCAGCACGGGGTGGCCGGCACGCTGCAGGTGACGCACCGTGTGGCTGCCGATGTAGCCGGCACCGCCGGTCACGAGAATCGTCATGGGCGTGTCATCCAGCCAGGGGCGAGGCGGGGGCCGGGCCATGATCCCAGGGGATCGGGCAGGATTGGGGTGCAGGCGAGGCCGATCCGATGGACCCCAGCGCATTGGCTCCCGGATCCTCCGGTGGCGGTTCCGACTCCGGCAGGGGATCAGGGTTCGGGTCGGGGCCGAACACCCTGCCCCAGCTGCCCGATTGGGTGATGTGGCTGCAGGTGGGGCTCACCGCCCTGCTGGCGGTGCTGTTCGTGGCCATGCTGGCGCGGGCCCGGGAGCAGGGCCTGCGGATCCAGGAACTGCAGGAGCGGGTGCAGGGTCTGGAGAACAGCCGTGCGCTGGAACGCACCACCGGCCTGGAGGAGCAGTTGCGGGCCACGGTGGAGCGTCTGCAGGCCGTGGAGCGTGACAGCAGCCGGATCGAGCTGCTCCGCGCCGAGACCGAGAGCCTGCGGGATCAGCTGCGCCAGCTCGGCCGCGCTCCGGCGACCGGGGTTCCAGGCAGAACCGTCCCTGCCCCGCCGGCCGCCGCGGCGCCTGCGGGCGGCACGGCCAGGGAAGGCGCAGGCACGGAGCAACCGACCGGTGGTGGCGGCATGACCACCCCACCGGTGCTGCCAGGGGTTCCGGGCCTGCCTTGAGGAACGGGCCAGGCAGGTCTCCTCAAGGTCTCCTCAGCCCTTCACCGCGTCTCCGCTGGCGCTGGGAAGGATGTAGCGCTGCAGGCCGATGAACAGGGCCAGCACCGGCAGGATCGACACCACCGCACCGGCGGCGACCAGCCGCCAGTCGAGGGAGAAGCTGCTGGCCAGCTGCTGCAGGCCCAGAGGGAGGGTGTAGAGCTCCGGCTCATCGAGGATCACCAGCGGCCAGAGGAAGTCGCTCCAGGTGCCGATGAACACGAACATCGCCAGGGTGATCAGATCCGCCCGGGCCGCCGGGATCATCACGTTCCACCACTCGCCCACCGGCGTGCAGCCGTCGCAGCGCGCCGCCTCCTCCAGCTCCACCGGCACCCCCAGGAAGCTCTGACGCAGCAGGAAGATGCCGAAGGCGGTGGCGGCCTGGGGGATGATCAGCGCCCAGAGCGTGTTGCGCAGGCCGATCTGCACCATCAGCAGGTAGAGCGGGATCATCACCACCTGGAAGGGGATCAGGATCGTGGCCACCACGAGGGCCAGCACCAGCCCCCGGCCGGCGAAACGCATGCGTGCCAGCGGATAGGCCGCCAGGGAGCAGAATGTGAGATTGGCGAACACCGCCAGCCCGCTCACGATCGCGCTGTTGCGCAGGTAGGTGGCCATCGGGCTGTCGGCGAACAGGCGCCTGTAGGCCTCCAGGCTGGGCTCGGCCGGCAGCAGCGCCGGGGGGCTGGTGAAGATGTCTTCGGCCGGCCCTTTCAGCGAGGTGCTCACCAGCCAGAGCAGCGGCACGAGCATGGCCAGAGCCACCAGCAGCAGCAATGCCAGCTGAAGGGCGGCGGCCAGGGAGGAGCGGCGCGCCAGCGGCGAACGGCGCGCGGCGGTGGTGGACGCACCCATCAGAGGCTCATGCCGGCAGCCCGCATGCTGGCACTCACACCCGCGGGCGCTCGGCCAGGGGCAGATCGCCCAGCACCGGCAACGGGGCCCGCTGGGGATGCAGCGGCAGGGTGTGGCTGCCGGCCAGCAGCCGATTAAGGGCGTTCACGAAGGCCTGGGCCGCCGCCACCACGATGTCGGTGTCGGCCGCGTGGCCGGAATAGAGCACTCCCTTGTGGCGCAGCCGGATCGTCACCTCGCCCATGGCATCGATCCCCTCGGTGACGCTCTTCACGGAAAACTCCACCAGCTCGTTGGGCACCTGGGCGAGGCGGTTGAGGGCCTGACACACCGCATCCACCGGGCCGGTGCCGATGGCCGCCTCGGTGAGCTCGGCGCCATCGGCGTTCACCAGGGTGACGGTGGCGGTGGGCTGCAGGCCGGTGCCGCAGCTCACCTGCACGCTCTTGAGTGTGAAGCTGCTCTCGTCCTGCTGCTGCACCTGCTCGCTCACGATCGCCTCGAGGTCGCGGTCGGTGATCTCCCGCTTGCGGTCGGCCAGCTCCTTGAAGCGGGCGAAGGCGTCATCGAGGTCGTCACGGCCGAGTTCATAGCCCAGCTCCTCCAGCCGGGCGCGGAAGGCGCTGCGGCCGCTGAGCTTGCCCAGGGAGATGCGGTTGTCGGTGAGGCCCACGGTGCGGGCGTCGATGATCTCGTAGGTGAGGCGGTTCTTGAGCACGCCGTCCTGGTGGATG
>JALOOQ010000197.1 GCA_025454305.1 Cyanobium sp. Prado107 | reverse complement strand
CTACGAGCTCGATGAGATCGGCGTGATGGCGCCCGATCAGCGGCCCGTGGACAGCCTCCACGCCGGCGAGGTGGGCTACCTGGCCGCCTCGATCAAGGCCGTGGCCGACGCCCGCGTGGGCGACACCATCACCCTGGCGGCCGACCCGGCGCCCGAGCCGCTGCCCGGCTACACCGAGGCCAAGCCAATGGTGTTCTGCGGCCTCTTCCCCACCGACGCCGACCAGTACCCCGACCTCCGCGAGGCCCTCGGCAAGCTGCAGCTCAGCGACGCCGCCCTTCAGTACGAGCCGGAGACCAGCAGCGCCATGGGCTTCGGCTTCCGCTGCGGCTTCCTCGGCCTGCTGCACATGGAGATCGTGCAGGAGCGGCTGGAGCGCGAGTACAACCTCGATCTGATCGTGACCGCGCCGTCGGTGGTCTACCGAGTGAACATGCTCGACGGCAGCACCCTGATGGTGGACAACCCGGCCACCCTGCCCGACCCGCAGAAGCGCGAATCGATCGAGGAGCCCTATGTGAGCCTCGAGATCTATACCCCCAACACCTACAACGGCACCCTGATGGAGCTGTGCCAGGAGCGGCGCGGGGAGTTCATCGACATGAAATACATCACCACAGACCGGGTGACGCTCCACTACGAGCTGCCGCTGGCGGAGGTGGTGAGCGACTTCTTCGATCAGATGAAGAGCCGCACCAAGGGCTACGCCTCGATGGAATACCACCTGATCGGCTACCGCTGCAACGAACTGGTGCGCCTCGATGTGCTGATCAACGGCGAGAAGGCCGATCCGCTCACCACCATCGTGCACCGCGACAAGGCCTACAACGTGGGTAAATCCCTGGTGGAGAAACTCAAGGAGCTGATCCCCCGCCAGCAGTTCAAGATCCCCATCCAGGCCGCCATCGGCAGCCGCGTGATCGCCTCCGAGAGCATCAGCGCCATGCGCAAGGACGTGCTCGCCAAGTGCTACGGCGGCGACATCTCCCGCAAGAAGAAACTCCTCCAGAAACAGGCCAAGGGCAAGAAACGCATGAAGGCCATGGGCCGCGTGGAGGTGCCCCAGGAGGCGTTCATGGCGGTGCTCAAGCTGAATCAGTGATGGGGGTGGGTTGATGGCCGACCGCTCGGGCGACTGGTATCAGCAGGCCCTGCGGGATCTGGAGCAGGCCGAGGCCTCGATGGCGGCCGGCCGCCACGAGTGGGCCTGCTTCGCCGCCCACCAGGCCACCGAAAAGGCCCTCAAGGCCCTCAACATCGCGCTTGGTATCCAGGCCTGGGGCCACACCCTCACCCGTCTGTGGGCCGCTGTGCCAGCTGACTGGACTCAGGACCCCCTGCCACCCGAGGGACTGGAGGATCGCCTGCGGCTGCTCGATGGCTTCTACATCCCCACCCGCTATCCCGATAGCTACCCCGAAGGCACGCCAGCGGAACATTTCGGCAGACTGCAGAGCGAGCAGGCCCTCGCCCATTCCAGCGATGTCATCCACTGGATCGGTGCTGCGCTGGCCGAGCTCCGAGGCGGTGCTTGAGCAGGCCCGCGTCTGGGCCCAGCGACAGGCCGATGCCAATCCGGATCTGGAAGCGGTGGGCGTGTTCGGCTCCTACGGCCGCGGCGACGCCGGCGTGGGCAGCGATCTCGATCTGCTGCTGATCCTGCGCCACTGCGACCTGCCGGTGTGGGAGCGCCTGCGCCGCTGGGACACCAGCCCCCTGCCCCTGGCCACCGACCTGCTCGTGTACAGCCGCGCCGAGTGGGACACCCTGCCCCAGTGGAACCCGAAGCTGGCCGACGTGCTCGGGCGCGATGTGCGCTGGCTGGTGAGCTCCGTCAGTGATGTCCGCCAGGGATGACTAAACTAGGGCTTAGTCAAGCGAGATGGATCGTGGAAGGCGCCAAGGCAAGGCTCGTGAACGTGCATCAGGCCAAGACGCACCTGTCTCAGCTTCTGCAGGATGTGCAGCGTGGTGAGGAGGTGGTGATCGCCCGTGCCGGCACCCCCATCGCTCGCCTGGTGTCGTGGAGCCCTCCACCGCACACGGTCGCAGCCCCTGGTGCGATGCGCGGCCGGATCGACACGGCCGATGATTTCGACGAGCCGCTCGATCAGCTCTTTGATGCCCTGAGATGACGCGCCTGCTGCTTGATACCCACCTGCTGATCTGGTGGCTCGCAGGCGATCCCCGGCTCCCCGACCAACTGGTGCAGCGGGTCCGGGATCCCGAAGCGGAGGTGTATGTGAGCCGGGCCTCCCTCTGGGAGATGGCGATCAAGTGCTCTCTGGGGCGTCTGCGGGTGGACCTGCCGGAACTGGAGCGAAAGCTGCCGAGCCTGGGATTCCGCTGGCTGCCGATCCGCAACTCTCATCTGCTGGCTGTGGCAGAGCTCGAGAACGATGGCGAGCATCGTGATCCTTTCGATCGCCTGCTGGTGTGCCAGAGCCGCGTGGAGCCGATGCTGCTGCTGAGTGGGGACAATCAACTCAGGCGCTACGGCGCCACCGTGCAGGTGCTCTTGTGAACGCTTCGCATCATGAGAGTGATGCCAGGTGCTTAGCCTCAGGATCAGGAGGGGGATGTCCATGACCCTGGCCCCGACAAGCCCATCCTCAGAACTGCGTCCGCTGCAGCTGCCCTGGGACCTGCGGCTCAACGCCGAACAGTTCGATCGGGTGTGCCAGGCCAAACCCGATGCCTCCCTGGTGCGTCTGGAGCGCTGGCAGGCCCTCAGCCCGGAGCAACGCCAAGGGTTGCGCCCCTCTGTCCGGATCTGGTGGTGGAACTGGCCAGCGCTGCCGATGAGGGGCCGCGTGGCCTCAGCGCGCTGCGCCGCAGGATGGACGCCTACCTGGCCAATGGCGCCCAGCTGGGCTGGCTGCTGATTCCCGAGGAACGGGCTGCGGAGATCTGGCGGGCCGGTGCCTCAGCCAACCCCGAGCGCCTCGACGCGGCCGGAACTCTCGACGGCGGAAAGCTGTTCAGCGGCCTGGTGGTGGATCTGGGTCCGATCTGGGACGTTTGACCAGAAGGCGCTGATCCACCGAAGCGTCCACCACCAGGTCGCCCAGTTGCCGGATGAGCACCTGGGCCAACATCCCTCCCGCGGATGCACGTGATCGGACCAATTTCTGGGGTGCTATCGCGATAGCAGCGCGCGATCAGCTCCGCGGACACCAGGCCAGCTCCATTGAGCCGGAAGCCGCTGAGCAGGCAGGACGTGATCAGTCCGGCATCGAGGTAACCGATCCCTCGACCCATCCATCCTTGTGCGTCGATGGTTCAGGTTTCCGCAGGCCAGCTCGCCGATCACCCAGGGATGAACCAGCGGATCCCCCTGCTTCAGCAGATCGGCCACGGGCTGCTCATCGGAGCGCAGGTGCTCCACCCACACCGAGGTGTCCAGCAGGATCACGCTCCCTCAGGCCTCCGGCGTGGCGGCATCTTCAGTTGCGGTTCGCTGCCACCCAGCTGTGCCGGCCGCCGGGCGCTTTCGCGGGCCACCAGGGCCTGAAGTGCCTCGCGCAGCAGGCGGGAGCGTTCCGGGATGCCGCTCAGCTGCTCGGCCTGCCGCAGGAGGTCGTCATCGAGGGTGTCGGTGGTGCGCATCAGTTGATGCGCCATTCGATGCACAGCCATGTTGCGGATGGTTGCGGGCGCGTGGCCCCCCGTGGCAACGCTGACGTGGTCGTTGCCGAGGTGTGTGGATGCCTGGCGTTGTGTTGTTGCTGCGGGCCCGGCTCGCCCGTCGTGATCCCCCGCCGTCCCAGGCGGGATTCCTGTTGCCGCTGGCGCTGAATGTGGCGCTGCT